>JASHUG010000148.1 GCA_030040155.1 Streptosporangiaceae bacterium
CCATGATCCGCACCCGGCTCGGCGAAGACAGCGCGAACATCGTGTCGGCAAGCCGCTCGGCCACCGCTTCGCTGACCGGAGGCTCGCCGCCCGCCGCACCGGTGGCTGGCGTCACGCTCGTCCTCTCCCGCGGTGCGCTCTCTCGGCTTGACAATACATGAAGAATCATTCATCCTTTAATTGCCTGCCGGAAGCCCGAATGAGGGAGGTGGCTGACGTGAACTCGGAGCCTGACAGACCTCACAGTATCGTCAGCTTCTTGCTTCAGCGAGGCTAAGCCAGCCGGCCTAGTTCTTTCCCGCCCGCTCCTGTCGGTCGCGGCGCGAGTAGCACAAATCCCATTGCCTTATGGGTGCAGCCAGTCATGCGCCAGGGCCGCTGCGTGCGTGCGCATGATCTCCAGCAGCCTCGCCGGCGGACATGCTGAAGGGAGATGACCATGACCGTGACCACTCCCCGGATCGTGGTCGGCGTCGACGACTCCGAGGAAAGCATTGCCGCGCTCGCCTGGGCCATCCGGCAGGCCCAGGTCACCGGGGCGGCCATCGAGGTTGTCTATGCCTTCCAGCGGCCGATCCCGGTCCCGTACTCACCCGCTGTCCGCGTGCCCGCCGCCGAGTTCGCCGCCGAGGGCAGGCTGGCACTCGATGAGGTCGTCTCCGGCTGCCTCGCCCTGTACCCCGACGTGCAGGCGACGATCACGGTGGTGGAACGCCGCGCGGCGGACGCGCTCACCGAGGCTGCGCGGGGTGCCGAGCTTCTGGTGCTCGGCTCCTCGGGGACCTTGGGCATCGTGGCCCTGCTCGCCGGGTCCACGGACTACGCCGTGATACAGCACGCGCCGTGCCCTCTCGTCCTGGTTCCGCATCCACTGCACCGTGAGGGAGGGCGGCAGGAAGGTGCCGTTCAACAAGATCCGAGCGGAGAGCCGCCGCGCGACCAGGCGGCCGTCGGTCGGGCCGGCGCCGGCAATCGAGAACGCTCTAGCCCGCTGGAACGCCGGTTGCGTCCCCGCCGGTTACGAGCTGACCCAGACCGCTAGGAACCAGAGGCGCTGAGCCGGGGAGCGGAAGGTGCCCACCGACATGACAGCAAGGATCGTGGTCGGGGTGGATCACTCCGATACGGCGCTCCTCCGGCGCATCGCGGATCATGGGCCTGCTGACCGGCTCCACCGACTACGCCGTCATACCCCACGCGCCCTGTCCGCTGGTCCTGATCCCGCTGCCAGACCGAACGCGGGCCAGCGAGTCATGAGGTTTCCGCTCCGCAGGCTCCGCGCGCCGGCCCGCGACGGCGAAGGCGGCCAGGTGACGTCGCCGCCTGGCACGCTCCAGGCCGCTACTGACGGATGCTGGTGAGCATGTGCCGCACGACCTCGGGATTTTCCTTGAGCCGCCGTAGCGCCCATTTGTGCGCGTCAGCACCGAAGTTCACGGTGACTCTGACGGGATGTCCCGAGCGCACCAGCGCCGCCCGCAGATCCTCCTCTATGCCCTTGAGCATCTGGAACTCATAGGCGTCCGAGGATACGCCGAGCTCTTCGGCCATCCTCAGCACGTGGTAGATGAGGTACTCGTCGTGGGTGGCGACCCCGACGTGCACGCCGGCCTCCAGAAACTGCCTGACCACGTCGAGATAACTGTCTCTGATGACCTCCGGCCGGCCGTAGGCGTGAGCCCGTCCTTCCTTGTACGCGCCCTTGACCACCCGCGCCGGAATGTGGCCGGCGATGAGCCCGCGGACGTCGCTCGCCGTCCGGTAAAGCTCCGCCTGCACGACCGCCTCGACATTGGACATCGTGCGGCGGGCGGCCCGGACGGTGCCCAGCGTGTGGTCGACGTAGCGGGCCTGCTCCATGTCTACCTCGACGACGCAGCCGGCCGCGGCAGCTGCGTCCGCGATCACCAACAGGTGGGCCCTGGCCAGCTCCGGATCAAACACGAGCCCGAGGCCGGTCAGCTTCACGCCGAGACGTACGTCAAGCTCGGTCCCGGCAACGGCATCGGTCACGGTCAGCAACTCGCGCACGTGCTGGTCCGCATACTCCGGCGTCGCCGCGGCCTCGCCGACCACAGCCAGCGTCACGGGCATGCCCTGAGCGGCGAGCGAGCGGGCGACGTCCATCGCCTCGAAGACCGTCGCGCCGCCCAGGTAACGGCGAGCGGCTCGCCGGATCACCGATGCGGGCAGCACGTCGAGAATGGTGCTGACAGCGCGGCCGGTTGCGGTCATCGCGGCTTAGCCGTACGAGCAGCCAGTTCGGTCAGCGAAGGATCGATGCAAGGGCCTGTCACCTCCTGGCAGCAACTCTTGACACTTATCACACGGCAAGGTCAGGGGCAGCCAGGGGGAAGAACTGGTAGCTAGTTTGGGCCGCAGCGCGGGTAAGTCACAGCTGTGGCGGGATCGGGAGATCGAGGACGCGACCGGCAGTACCCAGGCCCGGGAACCGTGTCCCTGGGCAGCATCCGCGGCATCAGGATCGATACCAACTGGAGTGTCGCGGTCATATTCGCCCTGATCGCCGTCGGCTTGGGCACGTTGCAGTTCCCGTCGGCCAACCCGCGCCAAAGCGCGCTCACATACGCGCTCGCGAGCGTTTTCACCACGCTCGTGTTCTTCGCGTCACTGCTGGCGCATGAACTGGCGCACTCATTCGTCGCGCGCCGTTACCGGCTGACGGTGTCGAGCATCACGCTGTTCCTCTTCGGCGGGGTTTCGCAGCTCAACGGCGAGGTGCCGAGTCCGTCGGCGGAGGTATGGATCGCCGGCGTCGGCCCGCTGACCAGCCTGGTGCTTGGCGGCGTTTTCGGGGGCGCGGCGGTATTGCTGGCGGGAACGAGCCCGGCACGCGCCAGCGTGCCTGGAGTTGTGCTGACGGGCCTTGCGTACCTCGGTTTCACCAACCTCGCCCTTGGGGTCTTCAATATCATCCCGGCCGCACCGCTCGACGGGGGCAGGCTGCTGCGCGCCCTGGTTTGGTGGCGAACGGGGGACAGGGTCAGGGCCACCGTCTGGGCCAGCCGGGCGGGCCAGGGGCTCGGCTGGGTCCTCATCGCTGGTGGCCTGTACGCCTTTTTCTCGACCGAGAACTTCAGCTGGGTGTGGATCGCTCTGATTGGCTGGTTTGTGATGAGCGGGGCGACGGCCGAGGCCCGGCAGGCCGTGGTAACCGGCGAGCTGCGGGGTATCCGGGTCGGCCAGATCATGACACCGCAGCCGGTCACGGCACCAGGATCCATGCTGGTCAGCACGTTCCTGGACGGCTACGTCTTCCGCATGCGGCACCAGAGTTTCCCGATCACCCTCGACGGCCAGGACGAGGTGACTGGGCTGGTGACCTTCAACCGGATCAAGGAGGTGCCAGCCGGACGGCGGGCAGAAACCCTGCTTTCCGACATTGCCTGCCCGCTCAGCGACGTCGCGACCGCATCGCCTGACGACTCAGTCGCGGAGCTCATCCCCCGCCTGACCGGGTGCGCCGACCAGCGAGCGCTGGTGTTCCGCGACGGGCATCTGGTGGGCATCGTTTCGCCCAGCGACATCGCGCAGATGCTGGATCGGATACGTGTCGCTCACCGCTCATGAGGGTCCCGGGCTCAGCCGAGCGCCGGGCCGAGGCCAGTCTCCAGGATGGAACTGATGTGGCTGGCGGCGTCATGGCCCGGATGCCAGGTGCACGCGAGCCCAACGCCCGCTACCTGCCCGGTACTCATGAGCATCCGGAGCGCGGCGGCCAGGTGCCCGGCCGGCGGCCCGCCGGGCGCCGGATAGCGCAGGCCAGGAACAGCGGCAGGGTCGAGCACGTCGACGTCCACGTGCACGTACAGCGGCAGGTCCGGCAGGCTGGCCGGGTCCAGGTCGGCGACCTCGGTCCGCCGGATCGCCGAGCGTTCCAGATAGCTGACTTCCGGCGGGTCCAGGTCCCTGGCGCCGGCCAGTACGATCGCGGCCTCATCGACTTGCCGCAGGCCGAGCCGGGACGCGACCAGGTCGGGCCGGTAGCCGGCCAGCAGCCGCAGCGGCATGCCCCCGAGGTACCCGGATGCGGTTGTCTCGGGCGTCTGCACGTCGCCGTGGGCATCGAACCAGACGATCCCGACCCCGAGGCCGGCTGCCTGCAGCCCGGCGACCGTGCCGAGCGCGGTCGTGCAATCGCCGGAGACCACGACCGGGCACCGGCCGGGCCCGGCGGACGCCGCCACTGCCGCGGCCACGGCCTGGTAGAGCGCCGCGAGCCGGCTCCAGGTGCCAGCGGGCGGCAGGTCCACACTGATCGCCAGATCCGCGCGCGCCGGCAGGTCGAGATCCGGCAGGTGCTCATCGAGGTGATACGGCACGGAAAACACGGTCACCTTCGGCACGCTAGCGGAAGCGCCGCGGTCGCGGCCACGGCGGCAGCCCGGCCATGACCGCGGTGAGCGCGTCGACCTCGTCGCCCTGCGCCGGGTCGTCCGCGACCCGGTTCGCGCGCGCGGCCCCGCAGGCGGTGCAACGGTGAACGATTACCAGGCCCTTCCCCTTGCGGTGCTCGATCCGCTCGGGCCGCATGGGCTCACCGCACTCCGACGCCCGGTCACCGGGCGTGACATCGACGTGCCTGGACCACAGGCAGCGCGGACAGTGATTGCGGTAGCTTCCGTTGGTCAGCGGCGCGACCTCCGCGCCGCAGGTCCGGCATGAAAAGCCCTGATTCTGGGCAGCCCTGCTGATGGCTCTGCCTCCAGATCGAAGAAATGATCTTCAATCCAGAGCGCAGGGTTCCGTTCGGTTCTCGCCGCCCGCCGGGAGACATGTCATCAGCCGGCCAGGACGACTCCCAGGCTTGACCGGGAGATGGACCGATTCACCGCCTCGTTCCCCCTCGTCAGGGGCCAGGCGATTACTTCCGCTTCCAGCTTCACCGCCGCATATCTCAGCCGACGGATCCGTACCTCGACCGGGTTTGCCGCATTGTCCCGGTCACTGTCAGCCGAGCCTCCTCAGCTGCCAGCGGTAGGTGTCATCCCGATCGCACTGGCGAAGGCGCCGTCCCCTGCGATCAGAGCACCGCCCACGTCGCCGTGCGCACGCCACCTCCCCATGCTTCGCCGCTCCTTGCTGGCCCTGATCTCAGCATCGGCCGGCCCGACCCGTCAACTGATTAACCGGCCTGGTGCTGGTGTGCACGCGAGTGGTACGGCACAATGACTGCAGGCAACACGCCGATCACGCCGGCGCAGCCGCCCGCGGGCGACGAGAACGTTGGGGAAGACGAGGCTCGTCCGCTTGCAGGGAGGTCTGGTGTCCGTACGTGGCGTGCTGCACGTGCACTGTGCGCCCCCGGCGCTCTGCCCGCACGTTGAGTGGGCGGTGGCCGGGATCGTTGGCGTGCCCGTGAGTCTCCCGTGGGTGGATCAGCCCGCGGCACCGGGCTCGCTGCGGGCCGAGCTGTTCTGGCAAAGCAAGCCGGGGACCTCCGGCGCGATCACCTCCGCGCTGGCCGGCTGGAACCTGCTGCGATTCGAGGTGACCGAGGACGCCAGTCCCGGCTGCGATGCGGTCCGCTACAGCTGCACGCCCGGCCTCGGGACGTTCTGCGCCGTGGTCGGCGGCAACGGCGACATCATGATTCCCGAAGGGCGGCTGCGGGCGGCGATGGCCCTGGCCGCCGCCGCGCGGAACGGGACCTCGAAGGCGGCCGGGGAGAGCGAACTCGGCTCGTTGCGCGAACTGCACGGCCCGCGCCACCCCGCGCTGGGCGGATCGCTCGAGGAGGAACTTGCTCTCCTGCTGGGCCAGCCATGGGACGACGAGCTTGAGCCGTTCCGCCGGGCGGGCGAGGGCGCACCGGTCCGCTGGCTGAACGCCACCGGCTGACCCGGCGCGGTCGCCGGGCAAGCCGCCAGATGTGGCGGCGCTCAAGCCGAGAGTGAACCGAGGGTACGGAATCAGTCGCGGTATATAGTCATCGCGACTGATTTAGTAGCTGGAGGTCCGCTTCATGGCCGGTACCCGCAAGGTTGCGCCGAGCGAGCACGCCGGTCCCGGCGGGCAGCTTTCGGCCACGCCCCGAACCAGGCACCGGCGGCTGCGCGAGCAAGGCCGGTCGCAGCGGGCCGACCTGATGGCGGTGCTGCAGGCCGGGTTCATCGCCCATCTCGGCGTGCCCGCGGAGCACGGGGTCATGGTCGTGCCGACCGTCTACGGATTCGACGACAACCAGGTGTACGTGCACGGCTCGGTCGCCAGCCAGAGCCTGGCCGCGGCCGCGGGATATTGCCTCACGGTCACGGTGGTTGACGGCCTCGTGCTCGCCAGGTCCGTCTTTGAGCACGCCGTCAACTACCGCAGCGCGATGATCTACGCGGTGCCGCGGGTCATCACCGGCGATGAGGAGAAGCTGGCGGGCCTGAGGCTGGTCTCTGAGCACCTGGCGCCCGGCCAGTGGGACTACGTCCGGCGCCCGAGCCGCAAGGAACTGGCCGCCACCCGACTGCTGGCGATGACGCTCGACGAGGCCTCGGTGAAGGTGCGCATCGGGCCGCCAGACGACGGCGACAGCCCGGATGCGCTGCTCGGCTTGTGGGCGGGCGAGCTGCCCCTGGAAACCGGGTGGGGGCAGCCGGTGCCCGACCCGTCGCTGCCCGCCGGGATAAGGCCGCCCGCCCACATCACGAGCAGGGCAGGGAACTGGGCCCACCCTGGCTAGCCGGGTAGCGCAAGGCAGATCTCGTTCCTCGGCTAGCAGCGAAAATGCGCTCGGAAGTGTCCGACGCGCCTGGGATAATTGACTCATGTTCGGTACTAGGGACGATGCGCTCGTCGGCAGGCCGGCCGAGCTTGCCCGGATGCGGGAGCTCCTCGCCGAGGCCGCCTCCGGGCAGCCCGTCGTGCTGCTGATGAGCGGCGACGCCGGGGTCGGGAAGACCCGGCTGATCACCGAGCTGTCCAGGCTGGCCGCCGGCCGCGGATTCACCGTGCTGTGGGGTCGCTGCGCGGAGCTGGCCGACACGGTGCCGTACCTGCCGCTCGCCGACGCGCTGCGCGGCGGCGCCCTCGGGGCGGCTGCCGACGGGTCGCTGCAGGACGCGGTGGCAACGCGGCCAGCGCTGGCGCGGCTGCTGCCCGACAGGGAGATCAGCAGGCAGCCCGCCGACCTGCCAGGAGTGGCCCAGCAGCAGCTGTTCGGCGCGGTGCTCGGCATGCTTTCCGAGCTGGCGGCAGCGAACCCGGTGCTGCTGGTGCTCGAGGACCTGCACTGGGCCGACCGGTCGACCCGCGACCTGGTGACGTTCCTGAGCCGGATGCTGCGCAGCGAGCGGATCGCCCTGGTCCTCAGCTATCGAACCGATGACATTCACCGCGGGCACCCCCTCCGGCCCGTGGTGACGGAGCTGCAGCGGCTGCCTAGCGTCACGGTCATGGACGTCGGGCCGCTCGACTCCGAGGCCATGGCCGAGCACCTGACGCAGCTGGCCGGCGGCCGCCAGGATGCCGTCGTCATCGACCGTGTCATCAGGCGCGCCGAGGGAAATGCATATTTCGCCGAGGAGCTGCTGGCGACGTCCTCGGCGGGCAGCGAGCTGCCGACCGGACTGGCTGACTTGCTGCTGGCCCGAACCGTCGACCTGTCCAGCGAGGCCCAGCTGGTGCTGCGCGCGGCGGCGGTGGCCGGCCGCCGGGTCGACGACGAGCTGGTGATGCGCGCGGCCGGGCTCGCGACGAGCGAGTACGAGAGCGCGGTGCGGGAAGCGGTGGCGCGCCAGCTGCTGGTGCCAGACGGCCACAGCGGCCTGGCGTTCCGCCACGCGCTGCTGCGCGAGGCAATCTATAACGACCTGCTGCCGGGCGAGCGGACGCGGCTGCACGCGCGGCTGGCCGAGCTGCTATCCGACGAGCAGCGGCTGGCCGAGGTGCCGGGATCGGCCGCCGAGCTTGCCCTGCACAGCCTGGCCAGCCATGACATCCCTGGCGCGTTCGCGGCGTCGGTGCAGGCCGGCGACGAGGCGTGGCGGATGGCAGCGCCCGCGGACGCGCACCGCTACTTCGATCAGGCGCTCTCGCTGTGGGAGCGGGTGGCCGAGCCCGAGAAGGTCGGTGGCATGAGCCGAGGCAAGCTCGGCTTCAAGTCGGCGCTCAGCGCGGCAGATAGCGGCCAGGTCAGCCAGGCCGTGAAACAGCTGCGCCGGCTCGTGAAATACCTGGACGAGGCGGCCGAGGTGGACGTTGTCCTGCTATGCCGGGTGAAGGAGCGGCTGGCGTATTTCCTCCTCGACCTCGACGACGAGAAGGAAGCAGTGCGGATTGCCCAGGCGGCGGTCGACTTGCTGCCGGCCGAGCCGCCGACATGGGAGCGGGCCCGCGCCCTGGCCACGCACGCACGAACTTTGCTCACCTACGAGGACACCGAGCCGGCCAGGATCCGGGCCGAGGAAGCGGCGGCGGCGGCGAGTGCCGCGGACGCGCCGTGGCTTCAGGCCGATGCGCTGACCACGCTCAGCGGCATCCACGAGCGAGCCGGCGAGATCGACGCGGCCAAGCAGATCAGCACGAAGGCCGTCGAGCTGGCTACGGACACCGGGATGGAAGGTGTCGAGCTGCGCGCCAGGTACCTGCTGGCCCGGCTGCACCTGGACTCCGGGGACCTGGACGGAGCCAGCGCCACCGCGCACCTCGGCGTGCGCCTGGCCGAGCGGGCGGGCCTGAGCCTCGCCCCGTTCGGCGCGGACCTGAACTACCTGCACTACCTGGCACACTTCGCCGACGGGGACTGGGATCACGCGCAGGAGATCGCCGACCGGTTCGCCGTGCGGGTCACGAATGTCGCCGAGGCCCGACTGTCGGCGATGGCGCTGTTCATCGACGTCGCGAGGGGCAGCCCTCGAGTCGCTGAGCGCAAGACCTGGCTGAAGCCTTATCTGGCCGAGGACTGGCTGGCCCAGTACATCGCGGGCGGCCTGTTGGCCGAGGACGCGTACTGGTCAGGCGATCTGGAGGAGGCGGTCACGGCCGTGCACGTGACGCTCCAGGCATCCAAGGGCCCGCACGACGAGTACGGCGTGCACGCGCTGCGTCCGGCCGCAATCGGGCTGGCGGCGATCGCCGACCAGGCCCGGCACGCCCGTGCGGCCGGCCAGCACGATAGCGCGGCGATGCTCGCGGCCGGCGCGATGCCGCTGGTCTCGGCGGCCAGGGCCGGGGCGGCCACCCAGCAGAGCCTGGGCAACGAGGGGCGCGGCTGGCTGGCCAGAGCGGAGGCCGAGTGGCGGCGCGCGGCCGATGACAACGACCCGGCGAACTGGCAGGCGGTCGTGGATGCCTTCGGCCCCCACTTTGTCTACGAGTCGGCTCGCTCGCGCTGGCGGCTGGCCGAGGCACTGACCGAGGCCGGCGACCGGGAGGAGGCGCAGCGGCAGTGGCTGCTCGCAGTCGAGGTCGCCGACCGCATCGGCGCGACCCGGCTGCGGGCCGCGCTAGCCGATCTCGGTCGCCGGGCCCGGCTCGGCCCGGGGCCAGGGCTCGCCGCGGCAGCGGTCTCCGGGACCACGGCGGTTGCCCGCAGCCCGCTCAGCGTCCTGACCAGCCGCGAAGCGGAGGTGCTGCGCCTGGTGGCGGCCGGCCGCAGCAACCGCGAGATTGGCGCGGAGCTGTTCATCGCCCCGAAGACCGTGAGCGTCCACGTCTCGAACATCCTGGCCAAGCTGGGCGCGGCCAGCAGGACCGAGGCCGCGGCGATCGCCCACGGAAACGGGGTGCGTGGCTGACGGCGTCGGCGGTGCCGCCCGCCGCGTTTCGGGGCTGCTCAGCAACAAGATCCCCGCTTATCCTGACTGGGTGACCCAGTCGGCTCAGATCCCCACCGGAACGGTCACGCTGCTGTTCACCGATGTGGAGGGATCGACCCGGCTCTGGGAAATTGAGCCCGACGAGATGGCCGCGGCCCTGCGGCGCCACGACGAGATCTTGCACGCTGCCATTGACCGTGCGAACGGCTACGTCTTCAAGACCATCGGCGATGCGTTCTGCGCGGCTTTCTGGACCGCGCAGGCGGCGCTGGACGCGGCACTGATCGCTCAGCGACGGCTGGCTGCTGAAGACTGGCCGACGACCCGTCCGGTCCTGGTGCGCATGGCGCTGCACTCCGGGGTCTGCGAGGAACGGGACGACGACTACTTCGGCCCGGTCGTGAACCGCACGGCCCGGCTCGAGGCCATCGGTCACGGCGGCCAGGTGCTCGTCTCGGGCGCCACGGCTGAATTGCTCATGGAGTCGCTGCCCGACGGCGTAGAGCTGCGGGATCTCGGGCATCACCGGCTCAGAGATCTCGGCCGCCCCGAGCAGGTCTACCAAGTCGAGGCGGACTTCCTCGCGGACCGGTTTCCACCGCTCGACTCGCTGGATAACCCGGAGCTGCCGAACAACCTGCCGAGCTTGCTGAGCGCGTTCGTTGGCCGGGACCAGGAGCTTGACGAAATACGCTCGCTGGCGAGGTCGTCGCGGTTGCTGACGCTCACCGGGGCAGGCGGCAGCGGCAAGACCAGGCTCGCGTTGCAGGCAGCCGCCGAGCTCGTCGACGGGGCAACCGACGGCGCGTGGCTGGTCGAGCTCGCCCCGGTCACGTCGGACGACAAGATCCCGGTCGCAGTTTCGGCCGTGCTGGGCCTCGCTGGCCAGGTCGGCGACTCGGCCGCCGACGCACTGATCGACGCGCTGGCCTGTCAGGACGCGCTCATCCTGCTCGACAATTGCGAGCACGTAATCGAAGCCGCGGCGAAGTTCTGCGACGCGGCCATGAGGCAGTGCCCCCGCATCCGCATCATTGCCACTTCCCGCGAGCCGCTGGGCATCGACGGCGAGCGGGTATACCGCGTCCCGTCACTGTCGCTGCCGCCCGCGGATGCGCAGGCGGCGACTGACCTCGCTGAGTTCGATGCGGTCCGGCTATTCGCCGAGCGCGCGAAGGCGCATGACCCCGAGTTCGCCGTCGATGGCGCGACGGCCGCGCTGGTCGGGACGATCTGCCGTCGGCTGGACGGCATCCCGCTGGCGCTGGAGCTGGCCGCCGCCCGCATGTCCTCGATGTCCCTGCAGCAGGTATGCGAGCGACTGGATCAGCGGTTCAGGCTGCTGACCGGCGGCAGCCGCAGCGCGACGCCAAGACAGCAGACATTGCAGGCGACCGTGGACTGGTCGTTCAGTCTGCTGACCAGCCAGGAACGGGAGACGGTGGCCAGGCTCTCGGTGTTCTCCGGCGGCTTTGAGCTTGAGGCGGCCGAGGTCGTTTGCTCGGCCGATGGCGTCGACGCGCTGGACGTCATGGACCTGGTGCACTCCCTGGTCAGCAAGAGCCTGGTCGTCGCCGACCGGAACGCCTCGGCGGTGAGGTACCGGATGCTGGAAACGATCAGGCAGTACAGCGCGCAGGAGCTGCTGAGGCTGGGCGGGGAGGCAGAAGTCCTGCGCATCAGCGACCGGCACGCCGAGTACTTCCTGCGGGTGGCGCAGATGGCGGCCCCGGAGCTGACCGGGCGGCGGCAAGGTGACTGGCTGCGACGGCTCGACCTCGAGTGGGACAACCTGCGGACCGCCGCAGCGCGGCTTGAGGCCGCAGGCCGCCGGGATGATGTCTTGCGGCTGGTAGTGGCGCTGGAGCGGTTCATCATGAGCCGCATGCACACGGACCTGATCGGCCACCTGCGGCGTGCCATCGACGGCTCAGGTGCCGCTCCGAGCCCGCTGCTCGCGACGGCCCTGATTACCGGCTCGAGGCTCGTCTCGGTGGGGTACCGAAGGGATCCCGCCGAGCTTGCCATCGCCGCGGGCTACGGGGATCGCGCCCTGGCCATGGCGCGCGAGCTCGGCGACCGGCGACTCGAGGCGCGAGCCCTAAACGTGCACGGCGACGCGGCGTTCCGCGCGCGCGACCGAGACGAAGTACGGCGGCTGGCGGAGGAAGCCGTCGCCATCGCGCGCGAGATCGGAGACATCCAGTTGCTGGGCGAGCAGCTAGGCCAGCTCGCGAGCGTGATCCGTGCTGAGGAGGAGTCGCGGCGTGTCCGGCAGGAGGTCCTGGCCTGCTGCCAGCAATCCGGCGACGAGCTGATCGCCGGGGTCACGCTGCAGCAGCTGTACGGCCAGGAACTCAGGGCGGGCCTTATCGAGGCGGCCAGCTCTCGGCTGGAGCAGTCCCTCGCGATTGCCGAGCGGCTTGGCGCGGAGACGTTTATCTACTTCGTGCGATCGGACCTGAGCCTCCTGCGGCTGATCCAGGGCCGCTACGAGGAGGCCGCGCCGATGCTGCGCTGGTGCCTCATGGTGGCACACCGGGTAGGTATCAGGATCGACGCCTCAGAACTCCTGCTCGCGGCCGCCTGCTGCGCCGCCTGGCAGGGAGATCACCTGCGGGCGGCCCGTCTGCACGGTGCCGCCGATGCTGACCTCGCGGCGGCAGTGGAGATCGGTGCGATCGGCATGACCCCGCCGGAGCAGAACCTGCGGGACACCGCACAGGCCCGGCTCCGCGCGAACCTCGGGGACGCAGCGTACGAGCAGGAGTACGCGGCCGGAGCTGCCTTGTCGGCAGCGGCGGCCGTGGAGCTCGCGCTGAGTCGCGAGGAATCGGCAGGCGTCACGGCCAATTCGGTATAAAGGCGATACTGTCGCGCCGCGAACCCGGCCCGTAAAACCGTTATAGTGCGGAGCATTCAAGCTAGCCGCTGTCGGCCGGACGCTGCGCGCGGGCGCCGGCTCGAGGAGGAGTCGAAGTGTTCGAGACGGTAGTCGTGGGCGCGGACGGATCCGAGACCGCTGCGGAGGCGGCCCGCAAGGCGATCGAGCTGGTCAAGCTGACGGGTGGGCGGTTGCACGTCGTGACCGCGTACCGGCACGAGCAGCTGTCCGCAGCCGGGGCCGAGGCGCCCGGCACGATCGGCTCGCGTGACCTGGCCGAGTCGGTGGTGTCCGACTACGTGTCCAGGGCCCGGGCGGCCGGGATCCAGTCCGAGGGTCACGCCAGGAGCGGCGACGCGGCGAACGCGATCTGTGACGTGGCCACCGACGTCGGCGCCGATCTCATCGTGGTCGGCAACAAGGGCATGACCGGCATGCGGCGCGTCCTCGGGAGCGTGCCGAACTCGGTTGCGCATCACGCGCCGTGCGACGTCCTGATCGCCTTCACGACCTGACGACCGCATCCTGCCTGCGCACCGCCCCGGCCTGGGTGGCGCGCAGGCGGCGGCTGCGCTAGAGCGGAATGTTCCCGTGCTGGCCGCGCCGGCAGGGCGCGTCCGCGATCGCCGCCACGATGGCCCGCCGGGTCGCGGCGGGGTCGATCACCTCGTCGACCACGCCGATGGACATGGCGCGCTCGAGGCCGCCGGCGACCTCTTCGTGCTCGGCAGCGAGCTTGGTCTCCAGTTCGTGCCGCTCCTCAGGCGCTGCGGCCGCGAGCGCCCGCCGCTTGAGGATGCGGACGGCGGCGACGGCACCCATGACCGCGATTTCCGCGGTCGGCCAGGCATACACCTTGGTAGCGCCGAGCGCGCGGGAGTTCATCGCGATGTAGGCACCGCCGTAGGACTTCCGGGTTACCAGCGTCACCCGCGGGACGGTGGCCTCGGCGAAGGCGTGCAGGAGCTTGGCGCCGCGGCGCACGACGCCGTCCCACTCCTGGCCCACGCCCGGCAGGTAACCGGGCACGTCGACGACAACCACCAGCGGCACCCCGAATGCGTCACACATGCGGACGAACCTGGCCGCCTTCTCGGCCGAGGTCGCGTCGAGGCAGCCGCCAAGCCGCAACGGGTTGTTGGCGATGACGCCGACGGTCCGGCCCGCCATGCGGCCAAGGGTGGTGACGACGTTGGGCGCCCAGCGTGGATGCAGTTCGATGCCGGGCTCGTCGAGCAAGCCGGCGATCAGCGGATGCACGTCATAAGCGCGCTTGGGGGACTCTGGCAGCAGCGCGCCGAGGTCGGCATCGGCGATCTGGCTAGCCGGGATCGGGTCGGTGATCTGGTGCCCGAGCAGCAGGACCAGCTCGCGGGCCTTGTCGAAGGCCTCCGCATCGGTGGCGGTGACGATATGGACCACGCCCGAGCGCCGGCTGTGCGGCTCGGGTCCGCCCAGCCGCTCCATGTCGACGTCCTCGCCGGTTACGCTGCGCACGACGTCCGGGCCCGTGACGAAGATACGGCCCTGATCGGACAGGATGACCAGGTCGGTGAGGGCCGGGCCATACGCGGCGCCGCCGGCTGCGGCACCGAGGACGACTGAGATCTGCGGCACCTTGCCCGAGGCACGGGTCATGGCCGCGAACACGATGCCGACGGCGTGCAGGCTCTCGGCTCCCTCGAGCAGCCGCGCTCCGCCGGAGTGCCACAGTCCGATGATCGGAGCGCCTGTCTCGACGGCGACGTCGTAGGCGGAGACGATCTTCAGGCAGCCATCGATGCCAAGGGCACCGCCCTGAATCCGGGGATCGCTGGCGAAGGCGACGGTGCGCACGCCGCCGATGCTGCCGGAGCCCGCGAGCACGCCGCAGTCGTCGGGCGGGGCGAAGAGCTCAAGGGTGCCAGGGTCGAACAGCGCCTCCAGCCGTGACTGCGGGTCCCGGCCGGAGACGACGGCCGGAGCCGCGGGCGCGGCTGCCGCGTGCTTCGCGTTCTCCGTGGCCGCGGTGGATGAGACAGGCGCACGGTCGGCGACCTCGGCGGCGGTCCGGTTATCCACGATGGTCACGTCGATCTCCTCAGGGGGTCCGGGAGCGTCCTGCTCGGGGGGAACGTTGGGGATGGAAGTCAAGGTCAGGCTCCGGTGAAGGCGAGCGCCACGTTGGCGCCGCCGAATCCGAATGAGTTGTTGATGACTGCCATCGGGCCGTCGCCGCGGGGCGTCAGGCTCTGCGGCTGCGGCGAGATCGTCAGTCCGGCGTCGTCGTCCGGGTCCTCGAGGTTGATAGTGGGAGGCGCCACGCGGTCGCGGAGCGCGAGGATCGCTGCGACGGACTCGACGGCGCCGGCGCCGCCGAGCAGATGGCCGGTCATCGACTTGGTCGCTGACACCACCACCCCCGGGGCTGAGTCGCCGAGCGCCGAGGCGATCGCCTGTGCTTCGACGACATCGCCGGCGGGCGTCGAGGTCGCGTGCGCGTTGACGTGCACGACCTGGCTGGGCTTCACGCCCGCGTCGGCGAGCGCGCGGCCGAGCACCAGTCGCAGCCCCTTGCCCTCCGGCTCGGGCTGCGCGATATGGTGCGCGTCGGAGGAGTAGCCCACGCCGGCCGCGACCGCGTGCACGGTGGCGCCCCGCCGGGCGGCGTGTTCCTCCGACTCCAGTACAACCATCCCGGCACCCTCACCGAGAACGAAGCCGTCCCGGCCCTTGTCGAAGGGCCGGGACGCGCGTTCCGGCTCGTCGTTCCTGGTCGACAGCGCCCGCATCGCCGCGAACGCCGCGATGTTCAGCTGGATGATCGCGGCCTCGGTCCCGCCGGCTAGTACCACGTCGGCGCGGCCGCCCCGGATCATGTCCATCGCGTACCCGATTGCCTCGGCGCCTGACGCGCATGCGCTCACGGTCGTGTGCACGCCTGCCCTGGCGCCGAGCTCGATCGCGAGCCAGCCGGCCGCGCCGTTGGGCATCAGCATCGGGACTGTGAACGGGGACAGCCGCTGCCAGCCCTTGGCCTTCAGCGTGTCGTAGGCGGACAGCGTGGACGCGACTCCGCCAATACCGCTGGACACGACGACCCCGAGCCGCTCGGGATCGACGTCGGGCGATCCTGCGTCGGCCCAGGCCTCGCGGGCAGCGACCAGCGCGAACTGCTCGCAGCGATCCAGACGGCGGGACTGCACCCGGTCGATCAGCGTGGCCGGGTCGGCCGCGGCACAAGCTGCGATCCGAGCCGGCAGCTCCGCCGCCCAGTCGTCCGTCAGCTGCCGCACGCCGCTGCGACCAGCCTTGAGCGCCTCCCAGGTGCTGGGCACGTCGCCCCCCACCGGGGTAATGGCTCCAAGGCCGGTGACGACGACGCGCGTCCGGTCAGTTCCCACTGTCGTTCTGCTCCTTGAATCGGCGATGACGCGCCGGACGTCGGCGGCCAGGCGGCATCGTGGATGCTCGGCGCGGGCTGGTCAGCCGGTCAGGCCGAGACTTCGGCGCGGCGGACGTAGTCGATGACGTCCTGCACCGTCTTCAAGTCCTTCAGCTGGTCGTCCGGAATCTCGACGCCAAACTTGTCCTGTGCTGCCACGGCGATCTCGACCATCGACAGGGAGTCGATGTCGAGGTCGTCGACGAAGGTCTTCTCCGGCGTAACGTCCTCTGCCGGAACGCCGGCGACCTCGTCGATGATCTCGCCGAGACCGGCGAGGATTTCCTGCTCCGTCATGGCCATTGAACTCTGTTCTCCTTTTGCGGGTTTCGCATCTTTCTGGGTGGCAACTCGCCCCGGAAGAGGGGCGGGGGTCAGGGTACCGTGATCACCTGCGCGGCATAGCACATGCCCGCGCCGAAGCCGACCAGCAGCGCGTGGGACCCGGACGGGATCTCACCACGCTCGATCATCCGCGACAGCGCCAGCGGGATCGAGGCCGACGACGTGTTGCCTGCGTTGACGATGTCGCTGGCCACGATGGCCTGCGGTGCCCCGAGCTTGCGGGCGATGGCTTCGACGATCCGCAGGTTGGCCTGGTGGGGGATGAACGCGGCCAGCTCGGTCGGATCCACTCCGGCCCGCTCGCACGCCTGCAAGGCGATCGGCGCCAGCGCCGTCGTGGCCCAGCGGAAGACCGCCTGGCCCTCCTGGAAGATGAACGAGTCGCGGTCCTTGATGAAGATCTTGTCGGCAAGGTCACCGTCGCTGCCCCATAGCACCGGGCCGATGCCCGGCGCATCCGCCGGATCGGCGACCGGCCCGACGATGGCGGCCCCGGCCCCGTCGGCAAAGATGATGCAGGTCGAGCGGTCGGTCCAGTCAACCCACTGGGACAGCTTCTCCGCTCCGATCACCAGCACGTTCCTGGCCGTGCCGGTGCGCACCGCGTCGGCCGCGTTGGCCAGCGCGTAGCAGAATCCGGCGCAGGCAGCGTTCAGGTCGTACGCGCCGGGAGCGAGGATGCCGAGCCGCTTCGCTACCGACGCCGCGACGTTGGGTATCTGGACTTCGGGCGTGCACGTGGCCACGATCACCAGGTCGATGTCTGCGGGGGACAGGCCGCTGCCGGCCAGTGCCTTGCCGCCCGCCTGCACGGCCATGTCGGTCACGGTCTCGTCCGGGCCCGCGATCCGGCGGCTGGCAATGCCGACCCGGCTGCGGATCCACTCGTCGGTGGTTTCCACTGTCTGTGCGAGCTCGTCGTTGGTTACGACCCTGGCGGGCTGGTAGCCGCCGAAAGCCAGCACGCGTGCGGCCGGGTGGCCTTCGGTGAGTCGCATGTTTCCTGCTGCCTTTCGCCGGTAGTTATTCGATTGGCCCCGCGAGGCCTTGCTGTCTGGTCGTCCGGTTGTGGTTGCTCGAACTTCCCGCCGTGGTGCGCGCTAATCGGCCAGTTGCGGCTGCAGCCGGACCAGCGGCTGCCCGGCACTGACCGGATCTCCGTCCTCGACAAGCCACTCGATCACAGTCGCGGGGAAGCCCGGGGCGACGGCGTGAGTGCCCCCGCGCATCTCCACGGAGCCGAGGTCGGCACCCTCCCCGACGGGGGTGCCAGGCGCGTCGGACTCCGGGTGGCCGACCGGAGCACGGAAGACGCCCGCCAGCGGAGCGACCAGCAGGCGCCAGTCGGGGGCGTGGCTGTCGGCGTGACTGTCGGCGTGCTCGGCCAGCAGTGCATGAGCGGCGGGCAAGTCATCCGGCGTCTTGACGGCAACCAGCTGCACTCCTCGCAGGGTCCGCTTGGCCAGCCCGGTAAGCGTGCCGGCCGGCGGAAGCTCGATCATCGCGGTATCGCCCAGGCTGCCCATCGTCTGCATGCACCGGTCCCACCGCACGGGCGCACTGACCTGGTTGATGATGCGGTCGACCCAGTCTTTGCCTGCCCGGACAACCGCGCCGTCGCGGTTGGACAGCAGTGGCCGCTGCGGGTCGCGGACCTGCACGCCTTCGGCGGCGGCGGCGAGCGCCTCCACCGCCGGGGCCATGTGGTGAGTATGAAATGCTCCGGCTACCGACAGCGGCCGGAGCCGGGTGCCGGCGGGCGGGCTTTCGGCGAACGCGGCTAGCTGCGGGAGCGTGCCCGCGGCCACGATCTGGCCGGCTCCGTTGACGTTTGCGGGCGTGAGCCCGTGAGCCTCGATGGCGGCCAGGACCGTCGCCTCATCACCGCCCAGCACCGCGGTCATCCCGGTGGCCTCGGCGGCGGCCGCAGCCGCCATCGCGTGAGCGCGCACGCGCACGAGCCGCATGGCGTCCTCAGCCGAGATCACGCCGGCCAGCACCCCGGCGGCCAGTTCGCCGACGCTGTGCCCGGCCACGCCGACGGACTGGCGGCTGACCGGGTGCGCTCCGGTGACTACCTGGTCGACAGCGGCGGCGACTGCCGCGGCGACGAGCAGCGGCTGGGCGACCGCGGTGTCCCTGATCTCCTCAGCGTCGGCGGTGGTGCCACAGCGGATCAGATCGCACCCGGCGAGCTCGGACCACGCGGCGAGCCGGTCACCGAATCCGGGCAACTCAAGCCAGGGAGCAAGGAAGCCCGGCGTCTGGGCGCCCTGGCCGGGAGCTGCGATGAGAAGCATTGTTCTAGCCTGCACTGTAGAACTTCGCCATACCAATGCCGAAGCAAACGAACTTTCCTCGCGGTGGTATGTCGGAAGTCTACAAACCCACGGGGGCTGCGCCCCCATCTCCCTCGGACTATGTGGCCTTGTGCGAGAGACGTCCCAGTACGACCGCGGTCCAGAGGGCGAAACCGCCACGCCCGTCGCCGGGGAGGATGCCGGTCAGCTCGGTGACCCGGCGGAGCCGGTATCGAACGGTGTTCGGGTGCACGAACAGCATTCTTGCCGTTGCCTCAAGCGAGTTTCCCTGCTCCAGGTAGGTCATGACGGTGTCCAGCAACGCCGTACCGCCTCGCAGGAGCGGCTCGTAGACATCGCTGATCAGCGTGTCGCGCGCGGTCTCGTCGCCGTCCAGCGCGCGCTCAGGCAGCAGGTCGCTGGCGAGCACCGGGCGCGGCGCATCGGGCCATCCGGCCGCGGCCCGCAATCCGGCGAGAGCGGCCCTGGCCGACCCGACGGCTGCCTGCAGGTCATTGACCGGCGGGCCGGCCACCACCGGGCCAGGCCCGAATCGGCCCGCGAAATGCCGGGCGGCGTCCAGCGAATCCTGGCTGCCGCCGATGATGAGCACCAGCCGGTGCCCGTGCACCCCGGCCAGCAGGTCCAGGCGAGCTCGCCGCGCCAGCACCCGGAACTCGTCGATCAGCCCCTCGGGCTCGCTGCTCCCAGCCGTGCCGACAACGACCGTTACTGGTGTGGACGACCAGTTGAGCGCGGCAGCCCAGGACTGCAGCCCGTCATCAACTTCGCCGCGGACCAGCGAGTCCACGACCAGTGCCTCAAGCCGCGCGTCCCACGCGCCGCGGGCTTCCGCGGTCCGCGCGTACAGGTGGGCCGTGCCGAACGCGACCTCCCTGGTGTAGCGGAGTACCGCCTCGCGCAGCTCGGCTTCGCCGCCCGGTGCTGCTAGCTCGTCGACCTGTGCCTCGACGACGTCGACGATGACGCGGACCATCTCGACGGCCTGCTGCAGGGTTACCGCCCTCGCGAGTTCTCTCGGTGCAGTGCCAAAGACCTCGCCGGCCACGGCGGGCCTGGGCCGCTCTGGATGCTTGATCCAGTCGACGAATGCGGCGACCCCGGCCTGGGCGACCAGGCCGAGCCAGGAGCGGTTCTCTGCCGACATCGCGCGGTACCACGGCAGCCGCCGGTCCATCGAGGCCATCGCGGCCGTGCCAAGAGTTCCCATGGCGGCCTCGAGCCGGCCGATGGTGGCGTCGCTGACGCGCCCGGCTGGCCTCGCGGCGGCACTGGCAGTGCGACCGTTCGCCGGTTCAGCCTGGCCTCCGGGCGGCCGTGCGTCCGGGTCGGGCCGCTCTGCCCCGGCCCTGTTCGCGCTCGACGTCACGTCCTCAGCGTGCCACCGTGACATGAGGCCTCGTTCGCAGGGTCCGCAGGTGCAGGGCCGGCCGCGACCAGCTGCTGGCCATCCGGGCGCTGCGCGCCGACCACCGGCACAGCGTCGGCCAGCTGCGGACGGCGCACGAGAGTCCGGGCGAAGCCAGGCCTGACGACCACGACGGCAGCCATGATGGCGGCCATAGCGATGGCCGAGCAGGCCGTTGTCCAGCCAATGCCGATCGCGTCGGCCACCGGGCCCTGGAGCAGCGCGCCGAGCGGATAGCTGACGCCAAGCGCGACCTGGAAGAAGCTCAGGACCCGGCCGCGGTAGTTCTGCGGCGCGTACAGCTGCACGGCGGTCGACAGGCCAGACAGCACGCCCAGATACACCAGGCCAACCAGGAACAAGGTGGCGACACCCCACCACCGGTTCGGGGCGAACGCGTAGAGCGTGAGCGCGACGGGGAGCAGTCCGAGGCTCCAGCCGAGCAGCGGTCCGCGTCCGACCCTGGCGGCCAGCGGCGCCATCAGCAGCGCGCCGGCGACAGCGCCCAGGCCCTGCGCAGTGGTGAGCTCAGACGTGGCAGCGGCGACGGCCGTCGCGCCGCCGTGGCTCAGCCGCAGGGCCATGGCCGGCACCAGGGCAATGAACGGCGCGGCGACGAAGGCCACGACGCCGATCGTGATGATCGCGGCGCGGCAGGACGGCTCGGATCTGGTCACAGACAGGCCCGACCTGAGCGCGGCGAGCACGCTACCCTGCCGGCCCGGGGGTGGTGACAGCCGGACGAACAGCACCGCGATGACAACCGCGAGGAAGGACACCGCGTTCGCAACGAAGGTAGCGGCGAAGCCAAACGCCGCGACCGTTGCTCCGGCCAGGGCAGGCCCGACGATGCGCCCGGCGTTCCACTGCGCGGAGTTCAGCGAGCTGGCGGCGAGGAACTCCGATCGCGGCACCAGGTCAGGCAGGATTGCCTGACTGAACGGCTGGATCAGCGCGGAGACCGAGCCCTGCAGGGTGACCAGGCCGAGCAGCGCGAGCGGGGTATCGTGCCGGCCGGCGACCAGGAAGGCAATCGCGCCCGCGACGAGCGCCTCGGCCAGGTTGCCCAAGGCAATGACCGGCTTGCGCCGCATCCGGTCGGCCAGCGCGCCGCCGAGCGGTGACAGCAGCCCGATCGGCAGGAACGCTCCCGCGGCGATCAGGACGGCCCAGCTCGCCTGGCCCGTTCGAAAGATCACCAGAGCGCCAACGGCGACCGTCTGCATCCAGGAGCCCACGTTGGACACGAGGCTGGCCGACCAGAGCAGGCTGAAGTTGCGGTGGCTGAGTGGCCGGAGCGAACTCCCCAGGCCCGCCCTCATCGGGCGCGGCGCAGGCAAACAGCGGCGGCGGTCATCACGCCCCACCCTAGGCCATGGCCGCTGCTCCTGACGGTCAGCTCAGCCGGTGCTGTCGGCCGTCGAGGCTGACTGTCAGCCTTAGCGTGCCGCCCAGTCCGCGCACGTACGCCGCGACGTCAGCGATCTCTGCCGATCTCAGATCAGCCTCGACGAACTCGGCTGCGGAGGTCCTCCAGCCGACCCGGTCGGCTAGCTCGGCGATGCCGACGTTTCGTTCTGCGCGCAGTTCCGCGAGGCCGGTAAGCCCGGCCAGCGCTGCGGCCCGGGCGACGACCTCGGTGCGGGCCTGCGGGAAGAACCGGGTCAGGAACTCGTCGGTGTCGCTGAATTCCAGTCCTGGCTCGCCGACTCCAGGCGGCCAGCCGTGGTCGCTGATTTCATCCAGCAGCTCGGCCGCCGCGTCGATCGCTTCCTCGCGGTGGAGCGCAACCGCCTGCGCGTCCTCGAGCACGCTGAGCAGCACAATGGCATCGGCCGGCTCGATGGCGAACAGCACCCGCGCGTCGGACCCGAGCGGATCGGAGTGCAGCTCCCGGATCCGGGCCCTTGACTGCCGGGCCGCGGCAGGCGCGGTGTCCTCGGCGGCTAGCAGCCGACGGGCCTCCGCCGCGAGTCTTTCCAGCCGGGCTCTCCACTCGCTGGCGGCGCGCTCGGTTCCCGGTCCCGGCTCCTCAGCCATGCCCAGGCTGTCACCCGGCGTACCGTGGGCTGTCAGCTCGTGCCCGAGTTCAGCGGCGGCGTCCTCGATACGGACTTTTGCCTCCGCGGCGGTGATCATCGCCTTGGCGGTCTCCTTCTCGGTCCGGATCGCGTCGACCAGGCTTTGCAGGCGCCTGGCCCGCCTGCTCAGCAGCGGCTCGAGCCGGCTGGCGGCGTCAAGCTGGCGCTCCAGTGCCGCGCGCATCGCCGCGTCAAGCCCGGCGACCTCGAGCTGGGTCGCCAGCCGCCACTGCTGGTTCGCCAGGTCGGCGACCTCGCGGCGAGCCTGCTGCAGAGCCTCCAGAAGCTGCTGGTACTGGTAATCAATCAGCTCGCGGGGATCAGCGTCAGGGCCGGGCCCGGGGTCTATGCCTGCGTCGGTGACCAGCGGCGGACCGAGCGCCTCGCCGGCGCCGATCAGAGCGGTCAGGGCCGCGCCAATTTCCACACCAGCCTCGGGCTGAGAGCCCGCGAGACCGGCGAGCCACTCGCCGATCTGCGCGGGAACTCGCAGCCGCAACCCCATCTGTGCCGCCTACAGCGCGTCGCTCACGTCCAGATCCAGCCGGTACTTCGCGATGGCCTGGCCGACAACCTCGGGCTTGACCTCACCGAGCCGCGCGAGCTGCTGCAGTACCGCCACGGTGATCGACTCGGCGTCCACGTGGAAGAACCGGCGCGCCGCCGGACGGGTGTCGGAGAAGCCCCAGCCGTCCGTGCCGAGCGAGGTGAACGGTGCCTGCACCCAGCGGGCGATCTGGTCGGGCACCGCCCTGATCCAGTCGCTGACCGCCACGACCGGCCCGGTGTGTCCCTCCATCGCCTTGGTCACGTAGGGCACACGGT
>JASHUG010000149.1 GCA_030040155.1 Streptosporangiaceae bacterium
CCGCTGCCCGGCCGAGGCGGGATCGGTGAACATGTCAGCCGCCCGCGCCAGGCTCGCGCGGACATGTCATCGGCTCCCGGTGCGGCGGGTCAGTCCCGGCGCGGGGCCGGCGGCTGGTGTGCCGGCGGTCCGGATCGGCCACCGAAACCTCCTATCAACGTACAACGGTTACAAATCAGCCCGGCTATGTTACCCAGGCCGGGCCTGCGGATGCAACCCGCAAATCCCTCACGGCGGTTAGGTCACCAACGCGCGCGGCGTGCATCTTGACTGGGGAGCGCCCGAGTGCGATGCCGGCCGTCAGGGCTGATGCCTCGATTGCGGTGCGTGCGAGCCGGATGGAGTGGCCGCGGCGGGCCAGGCCGGTCATGAGGCCGTCTCGGGGGCCGGGCCCGAGGCCCGCGCCGATGTAGCAGGCGGTGGCGAGCGCGTTCAGGAGGATTGCCGCGGCGAGCATCGCCACGCGTGGCGGCAGGGTCTGGGGGCCGGGGATGACCCGCAGTGCCTCGTTGACGGCCGGGCCGACCAGGGCCGCGTTGCTGACTGTTCCCAGCCCGGGCCGTTGCCGCAGTGGGATCCAGGCCAACAGCACCAGCCCGCTGACGCCGGTGACGACCCAGCCGATCTGCACGCCCAGGTGGCGGGCGATGCCCTGGTGCAGCACGTCCCACGGGTCCAGTCCCAGCCGTGCCCTGATCATCAGGGCGATGCTGACGCCGAACCCGGCGAGCCCGGCGTACAGCGATGCCAGCTGCGCTGCCAGGTGGCGGGGCTGCGGTCCGGCGGCCCGGCGCGGCCGCGTGCTGGTAGCTGACATGTCAGTCACGGTAATGACGAGTTTCCTGACATGTCAATAACTCAGGGCCTGGGGTGCCGGGCTCTGGACAGCGCCTGCTCGCCGGCGGTGACATGACGGCGAGCCAGGAAGGAGGATTAACCAACATCAGCCAGCCAGAGCGCCCGCGCCTTCAGGGCACCGCGCTGAGAATGTCGGGGCCGCCCTCAGGTTGACCGACGACGGCGGCCCGAACGGGTGTTCCAAGCCTTGATAGGGAGTGAAGCGCGAACATGATCCAGCAACCCACCACGACGTCCTCCAGCGATCGCCACCCCGTCGCGATCGTGCCGGGTGGTGAGAGCGATCTTCCCGCGATCGTGGCGATCCTGAACTACACGATTGAGAACTCCGACGCCACTTTCAGCACCAAGTCGGTGACAGTGGCCGAGCGGCGGGACTGGTTCAAGCGGTTCTCCGCGACCGGTCCTCATCGGCTCCTTGTTGCCCGGCGCGGCACGCAGATATTGGGATATGCCGCCAGCCAGCCTTACCGCGATGATGACGGCTTCCGCGAGACAGTTGAGGTCAGCATCGCGCTCCACGTCAGCAGCCGTGGTCAGGGCATAGGCACTGCCTTGTATCGCACGCTGTTCGCATGCCTCGTCGGCGAGCCGGTCCATGTTGCCCTCGCCGGCATCGTGCTGCCCAACGATGCGTCGGTCGCGCTGCACCGCAAGTTCGGCTTCAATGACGTCGGCACTTTCCACGAGTACGGCATCAAGCACGGCCGTTACCTCAGCTCGCTATGGATGGAACGCCTGCTCCGGCCCTGAATGGCCAGCCCGGCAGTCTCAAGGCAGAAGAAGCTGAAATGAATCCTCGCAAAAGGTCCACGCTGCCGGTGGACGAGCGGCGGTGACTTGCTCAGCTAGGCTTGCCCGCGCCACTGTGCTTTTGCAAGGTCAGCGTGCGCAGCCTAATCCGCACAGCGTGAAGCGGATCGCGCCGGCGTGCACGGGTTGGCGCGGATCCCGTGCACCGCCGGCTCAGAAGTGCTCATCTCGCTGCCTCTGAGAATGCCTTGCTACCGGCACTCTGGTGGCGCGACCGTGCCAAGGTGACGTGCCGTCGTGGCTAGGTCAGCCAGAATAGGCAATGCAGGCTTTTCCAATGCTTGCGCCGTCCTGAAACGCGCTGGCACAGAAGTCTCCATCCAGAACTGGCTTAATTGGATTAGTGTAGGCGTCATCGCCGTTCGAGATACCACCTGCCGACCATGTTTCTGTAGGGCTATTGGCGGGGCTATATGGCCCTCCGGGCCCGCTGAAATGGAAGTAGCCCGTGAACGAATGTGTGTTAGCTCCGGCGACTATCGTCGCCTGAGCCGGCGATCCATTGACAATCAGGACCGCGCATACATCTCCATTGCATGCTTCCTGCTCGAAGTCCGGAACGGCCGATCGCGCAGACGCTGTAGTACTTGCGGCGGAAGCTGCCGGTACACCGCCGCCTAGCATGGCCATTAGGCCAAGGACGGTTACGGTTCGTCGGATAACTAGCATTCTCGGCATGGCAGCACCTGCCCTTTCGCTTGGACGAATTCGAACCGAGTAATGATCTGTTGCGCATGGCCGCGGCTGCATGGAAAGGCTAAGAATGGCTAATTACCGTGTCAAGCCTTTGGGCCGCTGTTTGCGCGCCGCTTATCAGCTGTACATTGGGCCCGAACCGGCGGGGGGACTGCCGCATGGGAGAGCCGCGAGCTCTGCGGCACGTCCGTCGCGAACGAATGCTGCAGTGGCGTTCAACCGTTCTAATCGCTCAGTCGATCAGAACGGTCACGTCTGGCGTGGCGCTCAAGCCGTTGTGAGGTTCCGCGGCGGCTACTCGTCCGCCACCCACTGATGCGGCCTGTTCTAGTCCGGCTGGGTCCTCGAGTCCGTCTGGCTCTCGTCCGTCTCGGAAGCCGCGCACCGTTGCTTACTGGCCAGTCAATGTGCAGAGTGTTCACTACGCAATACATAAATCTGGAGTGTTCACTCCGAAGCTGGCTTAAGGGAAGGAAGACACGTGGAGAAATCTCGTCGTGTGACCTTGGTGACGGGAGCAGCGTCCGGTATCGGTCGAGCGGCCGCGATCAGGCTTGGTGCGCGCGGGACGGCGATAGCGCTGGTTGACAACAACTCGGAGGGGCTCGGGCAGGCGGCTGCCGAGATCGAGGCGGCTGGCGGCAAGCCCATCGTCGTCGTGGCCGATTTGCGCGCTGGCCGGGCGGCCGAGCGCGCCGTCCATACGGCGGTGGAGGCGTTCGGCGGGGTCGATGTGCTGGTTGCTGCGGCCGGGATCAGTCGGCGCGGCTCGGTGGTTGAGACGAGCGACGAGGACTGGGAATCGGTGCTTGGGGTCAACCTGACGGCCGTGTTTCGCTGTTGTCGCGCCGTGGTGCCTGTAATGCAGGCTCGCGGCGGCGGGTCGATCGTGATCGTGGGTTCGGCCTGGGGGCTTGTTGCCGGCCCGCGCGCCGCAGCGTATGCCGCGGCCAAGGCCGGCGTGGTGAACCTAGCCCGTGCTATCGCGATCGACCATGGGCCGGAGGGAATCAGGGCAAACGCGGTCTGCCCCGGTGACATCGACACACCCTTGCTGCGCGGGGAAATGGCCGCGGTGGGGCTTGACCCCGAGGTGGCCGTTGTGGAGTCGGCCGCGGGCCGTCCCGTCCGCCGCGTCGGAGCGCCAGAGGATGTCGCGGCCGCGATTGCCTATTTGGCGGGCGAGGAAAGCGGCTATGTCACGGGGACGACGCTCGCCGTCGACGGAGGGTGGCTTGCGGGCGGCTGACTCGGGCAGGCCAGCCTATCGGCGGTGTGTTCCGGTTCAAATGCGTGGGTCCTGCGGATCCTCGAGGGTGAGAGCTTCTGTGGCGTGCTCAGTCACGGCTGCGTTCGCCGGTTGTGCTGTCGGCGGGTGGAGCGGCCCGACGGTAGCGCTGCGCGGGTCGAGGAGCAACTCGCGGCGGTTGTAGGGTCCCCAGCCGCCCGCCTCTACTAGATTCGACGGTTGTGACTCACGGATCACGACGGTGATGTAGGAGTAGGGCGAGCCAATTGCGCACGAGACGGCGGCGACTACGCGGCTGCGCAGCTCAGCCCGCTGGTTGTCACTGAGCGGCTGCAGGTCTATCTGGATCAACGGCATAGCACACGCCACCTCACCGCTGACCGGCTTGCCGTCGACGCGCGTTGAGTTCGGCCAGAGCCGCCAGATCGATGCCGCCCGCGCCCGGCACGTATTCCGGAGAGGGGGTGCCCGCCTCATATGTCGCGGCGCCAGGCAGCTCGCGCACAACCGCGGCGATCGTATCCATGGGCGCTCCGGTGACCTCGTGCACGATGCGCGTCAGATCGCGGATGAGCTGGTCGCGCTGCTGCGGGGTCCTGCCGCGCCGGATGTCTGCCTGGATCATCGGCATTGCCATACCTCCTGCGTCGATGAGTGGTGGGACACCGTCCGATCCGGCGCCGCTCAGTCCGGCCGAGGACAGTCGTTTCGTCATCTTGAACGCGGGCTTTATCGTGACATTGCTTTGGACATATTGTCCATTCTAGATTTAAAGTTCAGCAGTGGAGATGGTGCAGGATAGCGCGGATCCACGAGTGAGAGCGTGGGCGCCGGCGTGCCAGGCCGTGGCGTTGCTGCTGGGGCCTTACGCCGAGGTGGTCCTGCATGATCCGGATACCGATCGGATCCTGGCCATCTGGAACCCGATGAGCGCACGCAGCCCAGGGGATCCGTCGCTGCTTGGGGATCTGAACGCTCTCGATTTGTCGGCTCGGGACGTGTTCGGGCCGTACGAGAAGCTGCTCGCGGATGGTCGCCGGCTCACGTCCGTCACCGCCATCCTGCGCGATCCGGATGGCAAGGCTTCGGCGGTGCTGTGCATCAACCTCGACCGCACGCCGCTGGAGCAGGCCGCAGCCCTGCTAACCGCGTTCGGCGCCCCGACGGCGTCCCGGCCGGAGCAGCTCTTCGAGCAGGACTGGTATGAGCGCGTCCAGCAACTCGTCGGCACCTACGTGCGCGAGTGCAGTCGCCCAGTAGAGCGGCTAACGCGCGCCGACCGCCTTGCCGTCCTTGCCCGGCTCGAAGCGGCGAGGGTCTTTGACGTGCGGCGCGCCACCCCTGTCGTCGCCCGGGCGCTGCGCGTCTCCCGATCCACCGTTTACGGACTGCGGGCCGAACTTAAAGCGCCAGACAGGAAGGACCAAACACGATGACCCGGCTGCCGGACTTCCGGCTTGAGGCCTGCTTTTCCCGGTGGGAGTTCACTGCCCGCCATCACATGACCGCCTCCGACATGCAGACGATGACGCTCAGCGAACTGCTTGCTCTCGCCGACGATCAGGATCGAGTTGCGTTCGAGAACCTCTCCCTGGGCTACACCACGACCTACGGTGACCCGGCCCTGCGCGAGGTGATCGCCCAGACATACGAGCGGGTAGACGCTGCTGACGTCATCTGCTTCGCGGGTGCCCAGGAAGCCCTCTATGTGGCAATGAACGTCCTTCTCGCGGCCGGTGACCACGCGGTCGTGGCGACCCCCAACTACCAATCGGCCGAGACTGTGCCGCTGGCGCTGTGCGAGGTCACCGGGGTCGCCCTTGACCCGAACAACGACTGGTCCCTCGATCTTGACCAGATCAGGGCAGCGATCCGGCCGAACACCCGGGTAGTGTCCGTTAACTTTCCCAATAACCCCACCGGCAAGGTCATCAGCACTGCCGACTTCACCGACCTGGCGCGCCTGTGCGACGAGCAAGGGATCCGTCTTTTCAGCGACGAGGCCTACCGGGGTCTAGAACGCGATCCGGCCCGTACCCTGCCACAGGCGGCAGACCTGTCCCATCGCGCCCTGTCGCTAAACGTGACATCCAAGTCTCTGGGCCTACCGGGCCTGCGGCTCGGCTGGATCGCCTGCCGCGACCGGGGCCTGCTCAACCGGCTCGAGCGGGCCAAGCACTACACCACGATCTGCAGCTCCGCCCCCAGTGAGGTCCTGGCCCGCATCGCACTCAAGGCCCGCACCACCATCCTGGACCGCAACCGGGCCCTGATCGCACGCAACACTCCCCTTTTCGACGCATTCTTCGCCGAGTTCGCGGAGGCCTTCCGATGGCAGGCACCTGATGGCGGCTGCGTGGCCTATCCCCGCTACGACGGCCCGGAGGGGGTTGAGGAGTTCTGCGCCCGCCTCGTGGAGGAAGCTGGCGTCCTGCTGCTACCAGCCAGCATCTACCGCTCTGAGCTCACCGCTACGCCCACCGACCGGTTCCGCATCGGCATTGGCCGTGCCAACTCCGAGGAAGGCCTGGCTGCCTTCGCCCAATGGATGAAAGCGCACCGATGACCCTGCCCGTCTTTGATAGGGCCGCTATCGAACAAGCAGTCACCGCAGACCTGGTCTTCGAGACTGTCCGAGACGCGCTGATAGCCCATGCCCACGGCCGCACCGTCGTGCCGCCGCCGTTGCACCTGCGGTTCCTCGATGCCGATGGGGATTGCCATGTGAAAGCGGGCTGGGTTACCGGGGCCGCAGACTTCACAGTCAAGATCGCAACCGGCTTCTACCGTAACCGCCGATTCAGCCTGCGCACCAACCACGGTCTTGTCTGCGTCGTGAGCGCCGAAACTGGCCACGTCAAAGCGATCCTCGACGACGAGGGCCTACTCACTGCATGGCGCACGGCCGCTGCGGGCGCGCTGATCACTCACGCCATGGCCCGCACCAACGCCGCGACCCTCGCCGTTGTCGGCAGCGGAGAACAGGCCCGGCTGCAGGCGGATTGGCTCGCTCTGCTGCGCCCGATCAGCACGATACTGGTCCACGGACGCAGCCAAGACAGAGTGCAGGCACTGTGTCGGGAGTTCTCCGCGCGCGGACAGCATGCCCGACCCGCCGGCCCTCGGGAAACCGCCGGCGCTGACCTGATCATCACTACCACCCCCGCGGCCGTCCCGGTACTGGACGCCGCCCACGTCCTGGAGGGCGCGCATGTGACCGGGATCGGCAGCGACATGGCCCATAAGAACGAACTCCCTCCTGCACTCTTCGCCCGCGCCGCACTTATCGCAACGGACGACCACGACCAATGCCTGCAAGACGGCGACTTTGGCCACGCCGTCCGCGCCGGAGCCACCTCCGCTGCCTCCGACACCCCGGTGGGCCTCCTGCTCGAAAGTCCAGTCCAGCGGCTGGACGACGCGATCACCGTCGCAGACCTGACCGGTGTCGGCGCACTCGACGCAGCACTCGCCTCGGCAGTTCTCCATAACCTGACGCAATGACGCGTACGCGCCGCCCGCGAACCCGCGCGGCTCCGCTGTTGCGGATCCGGACAACCTCCTGAGTTGTGCCGAACTCCAGTCCGGAGGCCGTTACTTCATCGTCATCCGTGATCTCGCGAAACAGGTCGGTGAGCGCCTCAAGGCGGTCTGAGGTCTGACCGCCTCGGCCCGCACGTTGCAGTATCGGCTCGCGTGGTCCGGCGGGCTTTCGTGATGGTTCGTGCATTTTCGCGAATATCTTGTTTCATCTTGTCATGCAGAGGCGTACCGTCTGGTGGCCCGCGATCAAGAGTTCTTGCTGCTGCCGGACATGCGGGGACGGCTGTTGGCTGATCACCCGGTATCGCCGGTGATACGGGTAGCAGAACGGCACGTGCACCCAAGCGGGCTGCACGCGCTGCGCCTAAAGGCGTGAACCGCCGCTGGAGTTTCGGAGGCTCCGGATTCGCGGGACGTTGGCCTGGCTAGCAGCAGAACCTTCTATTGACCGCGAAGCCCGGATCAGTAGGCTCGTCTGCGCTCGCAACAGTTAACACCGGTTAATCCGTCCTTGAGATCCTGAGGTAGCCATGCTGAGGTACGTTTCTGGCCGAGCCGCAATCGTGCTGTCCTGCAGTGCCGTCGCGCTGGCGGTCGTCACCCTCCCGGCCCAGGCCGCCACCGCTGCGACCGGCTGGCGCGCCATCTCCACTATCGGGGCCAAGGGCCACATGGCCATCATGACGAGCGTCGATGCCGTTAGCGGCAACGACGCATGGGCGGTCGGATACGAGGTCACGTCCAGCGGCAACAGTGCGACCGGCCTGGTAGAGCACTGGGCCGGGAGATCCTGGCAGCCGGTAAAGCTGCCGTCGAAGGTTGCGAAGGCCTGGTCGAGCGCGGTCGACGACGTCGTTATGGGTGCATCATCAGCGACGGACATGTGGGCGGTCACAGCCTTCCCCGGCGCCAAGGGCGATGAGTTCCTGCGGCTGGCCGGCCGCACCTGGACAACGGGTACGCTGCCCGGGTCCTCGGGCAGCTCGCTCGTGGTGGTGAGTTCGGTGCTGGTGCTCAAGTCCGGCACCTGGGTATTCGGCGGCAAGATAAACGCGCTGAGCACCCAGCTGACGTTCGCCCCCTACGCCGCACGCTACAACGGGCGCCGCTGGAGCACGGTCAAGGTCCCGGCGACCGGCGAGATCACCGGCGCGAGCGCCACCTCGGCCAACAACATCTGGGCCGTGACGGGCACCTCTGCCGTCGGGAAGATTGTTGCCGGCTCCGGGGCGCCTTCCGTCCCGTCGGTGGTACTGCACTGGAATGGCACCAGCTGGCAGAAGGCGGCAGCGCAGCCCAGCCTTCCCGCCGGCGGCGACCTCACCGGCATTACGGTCGGCAGGCAGGTACTGGTTGGCGGTGATGTAGCGACGAGCAGCGGCGCCACCACTGTCCAGTTCACTGATGTGTCCAGTGGCAGCAAGTGGAGCGCACCTGCCGACCTGCCGCGGTCCGCGGTCACCGCGAGGACATCGAATGATATTCCCTACCAGATCGAGAGCATTGTTCCGGGCGACCACGGCAGCTACTGGGCGTTGTCCGACAACCTGACCCTTGTAAACCCGATGCTCTGGCACTACGCGGGCGGCAAGTGGTCGGCAGTAGCCAGTCCGTCCTTCGGCAGCAAGCACCGGGCGCTGCTCCAGCTCTCGGAGGTGCCGGGCTCGGCATCGGTATGGGCAGTCGGCTTGATCGGTACCCAGTCGGTCGCGAAGGGCCTCATCGCCCTGACCGGGCCGACCCCGCGCTGACTGGTGGGGTGTCGCAAACCCGGCTGGCGTTGTCCGGTGCACCCTTCCCGATGGTTCATGACCGAGCTCCTCCACCCGCGCCCGCAAGGCGGGACAACCTCCGATCTGTACAGCGGCTGCGACAATGACCAGGTGATCAAGTGTTGCCGGGCTCAGCTGTTGGTCCGCGGTTGCCTTGCGGAAGTCGAGACGGTTGGCCCAATATGTCTGTCATGTCACGAGCACTTCTTGTAGTCGACGTGCAGGAGTCGTTCCGCCAACGCCCGATCTGGAGAGCAATCTCCGATCCCCGCATTGCCGACGTGATTGCCCAACTAGTCAGCTATGCGAGGTCGGCCGGAGATCTAGTGGTGTGGGTTTTGCATGCTGAGCCCGAGACCGGCTCGGTGTTCGACCCGGCGCGTGGTTTCGTACGACTCATCGAGCCGCTGGCGCCGGCTCCGGGTGAACCAGTGCTGACCAAGACCGCGCATAACGCCTTCACGACGACGGGGTTGCAGCAGATCTTGACCAGTCGCGGGATCGGGGAGCTGATGATTGCCGGGATACGTACCGAGCAGTGCTGCGAGACGACTGCCCGGCTTGCTGCTGACCTTGGTTACCGGGTCACTTTCGTGATCGATGCGACCGCGACTAATCCGATCGCCCACCGTGATGCCCCGGCGGATCAGACGGTTGAGCAGTTGCTTTCCGATCCGCGGACATTGCCCGCCAGCGCTGTCATGGAGCGGACCGAGTATGTGCTGGCCGGGCGTTTCGCGACCATCTGCACGATGGCGGAGTTGACCGCACAACCAGTCCGCTGACGGGCCAGGGCGATGCACCTGCACGATGCGTACCGCCCGATGTCCGCGGCCCAGCGCGGCACTACGTGGCGCGGCGCTACCCGACTACGCGGCGCGCCGTCGATCAACGAAGGTCGTTAGGTACTTCATGCCGCTGTCGCACATTATCGTGACTACCGTGGCGTCTGGGCCGAGGTGTTCGGCGACACGCAGCGCGGCGACCACGTTCGCCCCGGTCGAGGTGCCGGCAAACAATGCCTCTTTGCGTGCGAGCCGGAGTGCCATCGCCGTCGCCTCCTCGGTGGAGACCTGCTCTATCCGGTCGGCGATCCGGTCGTGCCACAGCGGCACCACGAATCCCGCGCCCACGCCGTCGATCTTGTGAGCGCCGGTGGGGCCGCCAGAGAGCACTGCCGACTCGGCCGGCTCGACGGCCACGATCGTGATCTGCGGGTCGTGTCGGCGCAGTCGCTCGGCGATGCCTCGCACCGACGCCGCCGTGCCAACACTTTGCACAAAGGCTTCGATCCTGCCGCCGGTCTGCTGGATGATCTCATCGGCCATCGTGTGGTAGGCCGCGAACTGGTCGGTGTTTCGTAGCTGGTCGGTCCAGAACCCGCCGACGCGTTCGGTGATCACGCGGGCTGCCTCAATCATGTCGCGTGTCAGCTTTTCGGTCATCCGCCCGCTGTCACTGGCCAGCACCTGCAGGTCGGCGCCGAGAATCCGCATGTGATCGAGCTTTTCCCGCGAGAATGCATCCGAGGAGACGATGTGCAGGGGGTAACCTTTCGCCGCGCACACCAGCGCGAGCGAGACACCGGTACTGCCGCCGGTGTACTCCACGACGGCGCCCCCGGGGCCGAGCCGCCCGTCGGCCTCGGCCGCCTCAATCATCCCAACCGCTATTCGGTCCTTCATGCTGCCGGTGGGGTTCTCGCTCTCGAGCTTGAGCATGATCCGCGCGCCGCTTCGCGGTAGGACTGTGCGTAGCTCAAGCAGCGATGTGCTGCCGACACGATCGAGAATGTTCTGCGCCACGTTCACGCCCAGGCTCCGGTCACTCGCATTGGCGCGCATCTCGGACACGGCTCGGTTGGGGGCACGTAGATCTCCAGGTGCTCAGTAAGAACGCTCTTCAACACTGATCCTCTCGCGTGCAGGGCCACGGTTGTCTACCAGCGCTCTGCTTGTTCAACCGTTCGCTTTGCACAGTCGCAGGCTGCGTTCCCTCCGCAGCGAGAGTGGGATGCTGAATGGCCTGTGCGTGATCGCTTGCACCTTGGACGGCAGGGAGCGTAGCGATGGCGGCTGTGGCGATGGATATCGACGAGTCATCTCCGCCACAGGCCGCCCTTGTGTGCAACACGTCATCGCTGCCCGTGTTCAGCACGGCCGGGCTCACTGTGCGTCGTCGTCCTCGCACAGGCCGGGCTTTCTGCCTATCGACTGTCTTGCGATTTCTGGCTGCGGGCACCAGCATGCAGGTGGTCCAGAGCGTGCACGCGCATTCGCGCCTGAGGCGACTCAGAGGGGACGGACAGTGGGCTGCAATCTCACTCGTGGCAAGGCG
>JASHUG010000150.1 GCA_030040155.1 Streptosporangiaceae bacterium
TGCATGGCGTCCACGTTACGAGCTGTACTCGTAGCTGACGTTCTGTGCGTAGTAAAGGGATCTGCCTTCCGGTGCGTGTAGGAGTTGTGGAGCAAGGATCGACGGAGTTCACCGAGTTCTATGCGTCCGCCCGCGACGACTGCCTGCGGATCGTGCTGCTCAACGTCGGCGACCTCCAGCTGGCCGAGGACCTTGTCCCAGAGGGGTTCGCTAGGGCCTGGGCTCCCGCACCTCAAAGACCAGGAGGCAAGAAAGTGAACGACGACAGCGCGCTTGGCGCCGTCCGGGAATCCCTCAACGCTGCCAAGGATGCCCTTACCCAGACTCACATGGATACGCCGCTCGACACCATCGTGCGCCGCGGGCGGTCAACGCGCAGGCGGCGCGGGGCCATCGGCCTCGCCGGAACCGCCGCGATGACGGCGAGCGCGGCGCTGGTCGTCGGGCTGACTGGCATCACCGGCTCCGCGCAGGCGCACAGCACGGGCACGATTCGGACCGCGGCGTTCACGCTGGTCAGGCACGCCAACGGCACGACCACGCTGACTGTCAACCCGAAGGAGCTGCTCAACGCGGCGGCCTTGCAGAACGACCTTCAACAAGACGGGATCCGGGCGATGGTGACGTCCGGCAGCTTCTGCTCCTCAGATCCCGCGCCGCCCGGCTTCTCGCAGGTGGTGTCCTTCTCTTACCCCAGCCAGCCGGGACAGTTTAGAAACCCGCCGCCAGGAACGCATCCCACCATCACGTTCAATCCGGCGTTCATGCCAGCAGGCTCCGAACTAAGCTTCGGCATCTTCCAGCTCAGCTCAGGCGAGCAGGCAGACTTTGCGCTCATCAACTCCAGTTCCTACTCCTGCACAGCGAATCCCCTGCCCGCTGGGGGTCCGGCTAGCGGCGGTCAGTTCCAGGTCGGTCCAACCAGTTCGTACCTTGGATAAGCCTGCACACCGTAACAGCCGCATCTGCCTAGGGCGCCGCTGGCGCCCTAGGCAGCCGTGCCGTGAAAGCTCTTCAGGGGATCGGCAGGGCCCAGCCCGGCCTGCGGATCAGGCAGAACGGGTGACCAGCGGGATCGGCGTAGACGTCGCCCGCCAGCCGTGTCGCGCCGAGCGCCAGAACTCGCTCCCCGGCCCGCGCCACGTCCTCGACCATGACGTCCAGGTGCAGTTGCTGCGGGACCTGCGGATCTGGCCAGGTCGGCGGCTTGTGATCGGGCGCAGGCTGGAACGCCAGCCCGGAGGTCGTGTCGTTCTCGGCCACCACCACCCAGTCGTCGCTGCGGTAGGTGATCGGGAGGCCGAGCAGTTCGGAGTAAAACGACGCGAGCGCCAGCGGGGATGGGCAGTCGAGCACGATGTGATGCAGCCGTCCGATCATGACCCGATCGTGGCATCCGGCGAGTAGTTAGCGCAGCAGCAGGCGGCTGATCCGGCGGCCCGCAATCGCCAGACCGGCCATGCCCATGATTGCCAGGTACAGCACGTGCCAGAGCAGACCGGGACCGACGTAACCGAGCGTGAGTCCTCTCAGCAGCGCGATTCCCTGGTAGAGCGGCGTGCAGTCCACGACGTACTGAATCGGCCGCGGGTAGACGCTGAGCGGGTAGAAGGTCGTCGAGAACAGGAACATCGGCAGCGTTGCCAGGGTGACGAACTCGAAGTCCAGCCAGCTGCGGATGAAGGTGGTCGCCGCCATGCCGGCGCCGGCGAACGCAAACCCGATGAGCAGCGCCGTCGGGATCGCGAACACGGCCCACGCGGAGTGCACCAGTCCCATCGCGAGCATCACGACCATGAAGGCGACGGCGTAGAGGCCGCCGCGGATGAGCGCCCAGCCGATCTCCCCGAGCGCCACGTCGCCCGACCGCATCGGCGTGGCCAGCGCGGCGTCATAGAGCTTGGCGTACTTGAGGCGGAAGAACACGTTCAATGTCGAGTCGAAGACGGCCCCGTTCATCGACGAGGTCGCCAGCAACGCCGGGGCGACAAAGCTGGTGAATCCCACGAGGTGCCCGCCCGGCCCGGTGACCTTGCCGACCAGGACGCCGATGCCGATGCCGATCGACAGCAGGTAGAACAGCGGCTCGAAAAATCCCGAGACCAGGATGAGCCAGGCGTGCCGGTAGGCGCGGGCATGCCGCTCGATCAGGTACCCGCTCCCCCGGCCGCCGAGGAGCCTGCCCCTGGCCGCCAGCAACTGCGGGGGGAGGATGCGCAGTGGCAGCGCACGCAGGTGCTCGGACAGCTCAGACATAGAGCCGCCGCTGATAGGTGCGGACCCCGGCCGCCAGGCCGATCAGCGTGATCGCGGCCAGGTAGCCCAGGTGCCCGAGCGATGACCACAGGCCGGCAGTGCCCAGGCTCAGCTCCCGGCACAGCGCGACCCCGTGCCACAGCGGGGTTATGTAGGCCAGGGGCCGGATCCAGGCCGGAAGCTGGGTGATCGGGAAGAACGTCCCGGAGAATAGGAACATCGGGATCATCCCGAACCGGAACAGCACCGCGAAACCCTGATCTTTTTCCCTGGTCACCGCGTACGCGTCGATGGGCGCCGCGAACGCCAGGCCGGTGAGCACGACAACCGGCACGGCGGCCACGACCCACGCCGACCGGACGGCGCCGAAGGCAGCCATGATCACCAGGAAGATGAGGCTGTTCATGAACAGCCGCATCGTGGTGAAGAGCACGTGCCCGCGGAACAGGTCAGCCGGGCGCAATGGGGTCGCGGCTGCTGCCTGATAGGTCTTCAGCCACTTGACCGAGGCCAGGACCGGGTAGGTCGACTCGTTCATGGCAGTCTGCATGCCGGCCGCCGCAAGCAGGCCAGGCGCGAGGAACGCCAGGTAGCTGACTCCACCGAGGCTGGCGCTGTGGTGCTTGTCGACCAGGCTGCCGAGGCCCAGCCCCATCGCGCCGAGGTAGAGCACCGGGCTCAGCACGCTCGTGTACATCGTTCCGCGCCACGTCCGCCGGTAGTTGACCAGCCAGAACTGGAACGCGCGCATGGCCATCGCCCACCGGCCCGCGACGGCCGGCGAGGCCTCCGAGCTGGCAGGTGCCTTAGAGCCAGCCGGGGCGTCGGCGGGGCGGCCTGCCGGTACGCCGGCCGGCGCGGCTGGCGCGGTCATCCGTCCTCCAGCCGCCGGCCCGTCAGCCGCAGGAAGACGTCCTCCAGCGTGCTGCGGCGTACGAGCGAAGTCAGCGGCTCCAGGCCCAGCGCGCGCACCGCCGCCAGGGCAGCATCGCCGTCGATGACGTAGAGCAGGATCCGGTCGGCCAGTACTTCCATCCGCTCGGAGGGCGCGTTGGCCACCTTTTCGGCCGCCTGCTCGTGATCTGAGACGTGGAACCTGAGCTCGAGCACCTCCGGCGTCGAATAGGCCTCGATCAGCTGGCGTGGCGAACCCTCGGCGGCGATCTTGCCGCGGTCCATGACGACCAGCCGGTCACAGAGTTGCTCGGCCTCGTCCATGTAGTGCGTCGTGAGGATGAGAGTCACGCCCTGCTGCTTGAGCCGGAACAAGCGATCCCAGACCACATGCCTGGCCTGCGGGTCAAGGCCCGTGGTGGGCTCGTCGAGGATCAGGATCTCTGGCTCGTTGATCAGGGAGCGCGCAATGGTCAGGCGCCGCTTCATCCCGCCGGACAGCGGATCCACCTGGTCGTCCGCCCGCTCGGTGAGCTGCACGAAGTCCAGCAGCCTGGCGGTCCGCTCGGCGATGACGCGGCGGGGCAGACCAAAGTAGCGGCCGTAGATCAGCAGGTTCTCCCTGACCGTGAGCTCGACGTCCAGGGTGTCGTCCTGCGGACAGACGCCAAGCCGGGCCCGGATGGCCGGGCCGTCGAGGACCGGATTCAGGCCCAGGATCGACAGCTCGCCGCCACTCGGCGGCGAGACGCAGCCGATCATCCGCATGGTCGAGGACTTTCCCGCTCCATTGGGACCTAGGAACCCGAATGCCTCGCCGCGCCGCAGCTCGAAGTCGATCCCATCGACAGCGGTGAAGTCACCGAATCGCTTGGTCAGGCCGCGGGCTGCGATGAGAATGTCTGCGTCGGGCACGCCGGAGAGACTACCGGGGGGCGCCGACAGTGCTGAAATGAAATTCGGGGCCGTTGGAGGGTAAGAACCCGCCCAAGTGGCAAGGTTGCTAGGGTTCAGACGGTAGTCTCACAAGGTCACAATGCGGTCGTTTGGGCATCGGGAGGCGTGTCCCAGGGTGAGCAGCATCCGCGAGTTGTACGGCCGGTTCCGCCAGCTCATTCACGAGGGCGCAAAGTTCCTCGTGGTCGGCGCCATCGGCGCGATCCTCACCTTTGGCGTCGCCAACGCGCTACACGGGATCGGGAAGTACTGGGCGATCACCGTAGCCACGATCATCGCGACGATCGCTACGTACGCCGGCAACCGCTACTGGTCGTTCAGCCACCGCCAGGGGCAGGGCAACACGCGCGATAGCGTGATGTTTTTCATTCTGAACGGCGTTGGCCTGCTGATCTATTACGGGTGCATCTGGCTCATCCAGGACGTCGCAGGCCTGACTGGCAAGCTCTGGTACAACGTGGCCCTGATCGCCGGCACGGGCCTTGGCACAGTGTTCCGCTTCTGGTCCTACCGCAAGTGGGTCTGGACCGTGCCGACCGCCGACGGGCCGCCCGAGCAGGAGAGCCTCACCCCGGCATCCTCGGGCAGCAGGCCAGGCGGCGCCCACCGCCGCAGCTGAGAGCCGGCTGACCGCTGGCCGGGCCGACTCAGGTGCGGCAGCCGCCCGCCCCGGCAAGCAGCGAGCTCAGCGGGATCTTCCGGTATGCGCTGGCCTGGGCGCTGGACAGCGCTCCGGTCGCGACCAGCCGGTCGAGCACGTGGTGCTCGCGGGCGAGCGCGTGAGCGGGAAACTTGAGCGGGTCATCGACCGTCGGCCCCTGGACAAGCCCGGCAAGCAAGGCCGCCTGCGGCCACGACATCTCAGCCGGGTGAACCCCGAAGTATCCGCAGCTTGCGGCCCCAATGCCGTAGAACCCGTGCCCGAAGTAGACGACGGCCGAGTACAGCCGCAAGACCTCGGCACCGCCGTAGCTGGCCCAGAGCTTGACCGACAGCACGCCCTGCTCGACCTGAGCCGCGACGCTGGAGTCGCCGGGCGTATAGAGCATCTTCGCGAGCTGCGCATAGAGAGTCGCGGCACCCTGATCGCCCTTACCCGTGACCTCGTCGAGACCCAGCCTGGCAATCGCGAACGGATCAATGCCCGGCTCTTCGTTGAACCGGTGATCCTCGGTCGCCTCAAGCGCGGCGGCGAACTTCGGCGGTACCGGCGGGCCGGGGTAGGCGACGCGGTGAGCGCGGGTTATTTGCTGCGCCAACTGCCTGGCGTTGCCCACCGACGGGGTTACGAGCCACAGCACGCCGAAGGCGATTCCGGCCAGGGCTATCAGCGCTCCGAGCACCTGGGTCGCCCGAACCGTCAGCCGTGTCCATCGCCGTCGCCGCCAGGATGGCGGATCGTCACCCCGTCGCCCCCTGGCCGTTCTCATCATCGATGATGTTGTGCCCATCGACATGGCCAACGATCATGAGCACGGTTAAGTGCCTGCCGCGGCCGGGGCAGTACCGACCAGTCGGTCTGAATAGACTTGGCGGGTGGCGTACCTACACGATCTGACTGCCCTGGAGCAGGCCGCCGCCATCCGCGACGGCGAGCTCAGCCCGGTCGAACTGGTCATCCACTACGTGGAGCGCATCCATGCCCTCGGAGGCGAGTACGGCGCATTCGTGACGCCGACCCCTGACCTCGCCGTTGCCCAGGCTAAGCAGGCCGCCGACCTGGCTCGCGCAGGCGGAGACAACCTGCCGCCACTGCTCGGAGTCCCGACGGCGATCAAGGACCTGGCCGTCACTGCCGGTACGCGGACCACCTTTGGTTCCCGGCTGTTCGCCGACAACGTGCCGGACATCGACGCGAACTCGGTGGTGCTGCTGCGCGAGGCCGGGACGATCAGTCTCGGCAAGACCAACACCCCCGAGTTCGGCACCTGCTGCTACACCGACAACGACATCGTCGGCCCAGCCAGGTCGCCGTGGGATACCACGTGCAACGCTGGCGGCTCGAGCGGCGGAGCGGCGGCCGCAGTCGCGGCGGGCCTGGTGCCCTTCGCGCACGGCAGTGACGGCGGCGGGTCGCTGCGGATTCCGGCCAGCGTCTGCGGGCTGATCGGGCTCAAGCCGTCGCGCGGCAGGATCAGCGTCGGCCCGGCCGACTGCGAAAGTCCCGGGCTCTCGATTCAGGGCCCTATAGCCAGGACAGTCAGGGACGCGGCCGCGATGCTGGATGCGATGGCCAGGCCCATGCCCGGCGATGCCTACTGGGCGGAGCCGCTGCCGACGGGCGAGACGTTCCTCGGGTACGCCGACAGGGATCCTGGCAGGCTGCGGATCGGCCGGTACGCGATGCCGGCCAGCGGAACCGTTCCGGCCCCCGAGTGCGTCGCCGCCTGGGAGGACGTCTGCGCGCTGCTCGCCGAACTCGGCCACGCCGTGGAAGACATCGACGTGCCGTTCAGCCCGGCCATCGTGGACTCCTTCAACACGGTCTGGGGCGTGAAGGCACTCGACACCGTCACCAACGATGCGGGCGAGCAGCTCCTGCGACCGATCACGAGGGCCTGGCGCGGCTACGGCCGGACCAAGACCGGTGCCGAGTACGCAAGCGCCATGAAGGTTATGCAGGTCGAGGCGCGCAAGTCCGTGCTCGCAACGGCCGCCTACGACATCATCGTGACCCCGACGCTCGGCCTGCCGCCGCAGCCGGTGGAGTTCTTCAGTGAAGCGGGCGAGCCGCTGGCCAACCTGCGCAGGCAGGGCGCGTTCACGCCGTTCACCGGCGTCTACAACATGACCGGCCAGCCCGCGATCAGCCTGCCGCTGCACTGGACCGCGCAGGGCGTGCCGATCGGGGTGTCGCTGGTTGGCCGGCCATCCGGCGAAGGCCTGCTGATCTCGCTGAGCGCGCAGCTCGAGCAGGCCAGGCCCTGGATAGAGCGCAAGCCGCCCTGCTGGTAGGCGCGCCGCTGATCCGCAGCCGGGACGAGTCAGGCCTGCAGGCCGCCGAGCAGCAGCTTGCTGTATTCCTCACCGACCTGCGCCGGCGTCAGCGGGCCGCCCGGACGGAACCACGCGCCGATCTGATTCACCGCGCTCAGATAGAAGTGCACGACGATGTCCGCAGGCACCTCGGTATGGAACGTCCCGTCGGCCATGCCCTCTTCTACCAAGGCCTTGAACTGATCGTGGTAGACGCGTCGTTCCGCCCTGATCGCCGTCTGGCGGTCCTCGGGCAGCATGTGCAGCGACCGGAAGAACACGATCATGTCGTCAAGGTTGTCGAGGCTGCTGACGACGACGTCGATCGCGGCCGCGCGCAGGCGCTCCTCCGGCGTGCCCGACCCCTTCACGATCTCGTTCAGGCGAGTCGTCTGCATGGTCAGGAGCTGGTGATAGACCTCGTAGAGCAGATCGTCCTTGGAGCCGTAGTAGTGGTACATGGCACCCTTGGTTACCCCGGCGGCGTCGACTATGTCCTGTACCGACGTGCCCTCGAACCCGTTCCGCGCGAACAGCCGGGTCGCGACGCGCAGCAGTCGCTCCTTGACCGGCCGAGCCGCGCCCGCACGTGCTGCCCCAGCTGATTCCTTCTGCCTCACCGCCATGTCACGCGCTCCGGAATCATCCCCTGCCGGCTGGCCCCATACCGTCCGGTCGGTCTTAACGTAGGCATGGTTACGCGTCGGGTCAACTCCTCATATCCCCGCCCTGATCCCGCCGCGGCTACGCCTGCTCGTTTTCAGCCAGTTGGCCCAGGTGAACGGTCACCGCGTGCATCTCGTAGCCCGGCCGGAACCGGCGCGGCCCGGTGCCGCCCTGCTGCCACGGCCGCGGACCCGACAGCGGCCTGTACTCCAGGCCGGACGCGTCCAGCCTGCCCAGGTGTGCGCTGACCCGGTCCCGCAGCGGGACGCCGCCGGCGACGTCTTCCCGCCAGGGCACGGCCGTGCCGACCCAGGCAACGTCGGCGAGCGCGCATGCCCTGGGGAAGATCATGTACTCCAGCGCGCGGCTGTTCCTTATGTACTCGGTCCACACCTGAAACTGAGTGCCGAGCACCCGCGACCGCGCGGCGTCCGGCCAGTCCGCCGGCACCGGGGAGAACGCGGCGACATCCTCGATCCGCACCGGCCCGCCGATACCGAGTGGCTCGGACGCACCTCGTTCCTGGTAGTAATCGAAGTACGTGGGGAACACCGGTGTAACCACCACGTCATGTCCGGCCATGGCGGCGTCTTTAGCGATCGGCATGCCGCGCCACGCCATCACGATCGTGTCCTCGCGCAGTCCTGTGCGTCGGCCGACGGTGCTGGTGAAACCCTCGTCCCAGACCAGCGCGCGGACGCCGAAGTCGGCCGCGAGCGTGTCGGCGATGTCGCGCAGAAACGCCACATGCAGGTCTTCCACGGTGTCCAGGTCGCGCTCGCGGCGGTAGGCCTCGATCTGGGGGTCGGCACGCCAGGAGTCGAGCACGCACTCATCGCCGCCGATATGCACGTACCGGGCCCCGGTCGCGCCAACGACCTCGGCCAGGATCTCGGTGATCGCCGCGCGCGCATCCGGGAGCGGCGAGATCAGGTTCGGCAGGATTCCCCAGTCGGCGCTGACCTGGTAGCCGGCTGGCGGCGGTGCGCCGACGCCGAGTTCCGGCAGGGCCGCGAGGAGAGCCGCGGTATGACCAGGCAGGTCGATCTCCGGCACGAGCATCATCATCCGGTCGTTGGCGAAGCTCGCGATCTCGGCCAGGTCGTCGAGGGTGTAGTAGCCGCCGTACGGGATCTCCTCGTAGACCTTCGGCTCCTCGCGATTCAGGCTGATCCGGGTGCGGGCGCGATGCGAGCCGATCTCGTGCAGCGCAGGGAACCGGCGGCTCTCGACCCGCCAGCCCTGATCGTCGGTCAGGTGCAGGTGCAGCCGGTTGATCTTGAGGGCGGACAGCCCGTCGATCAGCGCGAGCAGTTCCGGCTTGGTCGAGAAGTGCCTCGACACGTCGATGTGCGCGCCCCGCCAGGGCAGCACTGGCCCGTCCTCGATGTCGGCCGCCGGGAGCCGCCAGCTGCTTCCGGTCGTGGTGGGCAGCGGCGCCGCGCGCCAGGCGTCGTCGGGCAGCAACTCGCGGAGGGTCTGCGCCGCATAGAACGCCCCGGCCGGTCCCGCGGCGGCGATGCTGACTCCGTCCGTGCCGATGTCGAGGCGGTAAGCCTCGGCCGACAGGTCCGCGACTGCGTGCACGGTGATACTCGGACCGCTGCCGTCCCGGCTCGCCTGCTGGCCCGTCCGGCGTTCCGGCCACGGGATCGCGTTGATGACCCGGCCGACTGCTGCGGCCGCCGCATCCGCGCCGGCGCCCACGCCTGTCCGGACGGCGGGGCAGGTGGTCAGCCGCAGTTCGCCCGGCTTGGGCTGCACGGTCCTGGGCTGCGGTACGAGGGTGGCGAGGCGGTCGTCCATGGGCGTCCTTGAAGGGGGAGTCTGGCTCCGGCTGGGGCTCCGGGCCTGGCTCCGAACCTTAACAGCCGTTCAAGATGGGAACGGGCTCGCCCACGGGCATCCGTTCACCGCTCCGACTCGGCTCCTCGGTACGCGTGAGAGCGATCCGT
>JASHUG010000151.1 GCA_030040155.1 Streptosporangiaceae bacterium
CGGTCGGGGTGGGTTGCGGCCGCCACCCGCCGCCACGCGGCCCGGACGTCGTCGTTGGTCAAGCCCGTCCCCGGCGCCAGGCCGAGGGCGCGGAACGGGTCGCTCGGCGTCGCCCCGGTCACCGAGCACCCTCCTCGCTGCCATGGCGGGCGTCCCGCGCATCGCCGGCGCCCGCGGGCCCGAATGCCTCATCCAGGAACGAGGTGATGTCCGGCAGCCGGCTCACGGCCGGGGTTGCCCGGTGCTGGAGTGCGCTGTCGCGGGCAGCGGCGCTGCCGGCGGCTGGCGTCACCACGGGCAAGAGCGCCGCCGGTCCCGCCACGAGCCGCTTGACCTGCGTGTAGGTGACACCGCCGCGGTAGATGTAGGCGGCCTGGCCGACGCCCAGCGAACGGATCAGGGCCGGGTCGGCGACCGGCACATCCTGGACGCGGGAGCTGCCCTGCCTGCTCCAGCGCAGAAAGCCGAGCAGCTGCCGGGTGCTGCTCACGGCCTTGCGCTGGCCGGCCAGGTCGGTCACGGGCTCGGGATGCGCGGTTCGGAGCAGCCATATGCCGCCTTCGGCAGTGGCCGCTATGCGATAGCGATCAGCCTCCGCCGGGGCGAGCCCGTGCCACGACTGAGCCGACACCTGCACGGCCAGCCCCAGCGACCTGGCGCGCTCGTAGAGCTGCCAGATCGGCAGGCGGCGCGCGACCGCGCTGAACTCGTCGACCGCGAGGAGCACCTGCAGCCGCCGCGCCGGATCGGGCGAACGACCTGCACCGCGGGTGACATAACTCGCCAGCAGGTCGACCAGAGCCCGGGCCTGGGCCTCGGCGACGGTGATCTCGCCCGTTCCCTCCAGGATGCAGTACCAGGCATCGGCGTCGGCAAAGTCGCCCGGCCCGTCAAGACCGCCGCCCAGACGGCGGAACAGCGTGCGGAATCGCAGGGCGATGTCGGGGACCTGGCGGGCGGCGGCCCGCGCCACTTGCAGCTGATCGTCGAGACCACCGGCGGAGTAGGCCAGCGCCAGCCAGCCCGGGTCCAGCCGGGCGAGGAACTCGTCGCTGCCGCCCGGCGGCCCGCTCGGCGCGTCCACTGCCAGCGCGACTACGGCCTCCATGACGTCGGCGTAGTAAGCCGCGCCCCCGGTGCCGTGCTCGACCAGGTCGACTAGCGTCGTCACGAGCTGGCGCGGCGCGAGCGCCCACAGGTTGAGGCTCGCCTCGTCGGGCCAGACCGCGACGTTCCGGGCGCCCGCCTCGCGCAGTACCCGGCCGGCGCGGTCGGCGATGCGCCGGGCATCCGCACCGCCCTTGCAGTCCAGCACGACCAGCAGCGGCGGCCCGGCCATGCCCGCGGCATGCCGGCTCAGGCCGGTGGCCATGAACGCAGCCCAGAGCCGCAGCAGCAGCGTCGTCTTGCCCGTGCCGGTCCCCCCGACGACTATCTGATGGGAACGAAGCCGGGACGAGGGCAGCCTAGTCAGCTGTGCTGGCCTGGGTCCGACTGACCGGATGACCGCGCCTGCCACGAAGTCGCCGCCCGCGGTCAGCAGCGGGACCGATCCAGGTGCCGCGATCCTCGCCACGGCAGTGCGCACCTGATGCCGCCACTGCCGCTGATCGAACGCGATGGCCGCGCCTGGCGAGGCGCCACCGGCCAGCGTCGCCATCGAGCGGATGCGCGCCGACCACGCCAGGCCGCCGGCCAGCAGCCCGAGCGGCACCGCGGCCGGGGCGATGACGACCGCGGCCCGCAGGTAGGAGCCGACCGCGCCGTCATGCCACATGGCCAGCCAGGCGTCATATGGAGCGCGCAGCACCGGCGGCGCACCGTGACGGCTGAGGCCGATAGCGGTGAGCCAGGTCACGACCATCGGCAGGCACCACGCGGCCGCCCGGTAGAGGCTGCCGGGAGGCCAGCCGCGCAGCCATGCGAGCCACGCCCCTGCGAGCGCGACGAGCGTGACCGGCGCAGCGACGATGAGTGCGCCCGCGGCAAGAACCGCGACCGCCATGCGCCCCGTGACCCGGCCCGCAGAGCGGGCGGCCCGCAGCCGGGCCCGCCGGCCGATCACCTCACTGCCCGCCGCGACGGCTCGCTGTCGGCGCCGACCTGACCAGGCGGGCCGGCGATGGCAGGTACGCACTGGCGGGCAGTTCCCGGATCTCGATCCGGCCGGCCAGGCTGCCGAGCGTGTCACGAGCCCTGCGCACGGTGCGGGCGGCGGCCGGCGAGCACAGGTAGATCGCGCGCGCGTGCCGAGCGGGCGCTCCCGGAACGCTGGCCTCGGCGCCGGGGCAGCCGTAATCGCCGGTGCGGGCCAGTAGCTCGCGCATGATCGAGACGGTCCTGGTGATCGTCTTGGCGGTCAGCTCTACCTCGATCGCCCAGCACTCGCCGGCCCAGGCGGGCGGTTCGGCCACGCCGGCATCGGGCCAGTGCACCTCGGCGTCCGGGAGGTGCTGCCGGGAGCCGAGCCTGCCGGCCAGCCGTGAGGCGAGCCTGCGCTCGCTGCGCCAGTGGGCGCCCGCAGCCGAGAAGCCGGGCGCGGCCTCGAGGGCAAGCCGGACCGCAGCCGTTGCGCGGATGTGCGCGAGCCGCGGCAGCGCAGGCGGCACCGCCGGGTACCGAAGCCCGCAGGCCTGCAGCCCGGTTCTGGTTAGCCAGACCCACGCCGGGCCCGGCCCGATGATGGCCGAGTCGGCCAGCTTGCGGCCGGACCAGCCGGCGGCTAACGCCCGCGCCTGGCGGTCAGACAGGGCAAGCAGCGCGCCGAGCTGGTCGAGCTGAACGCCGTACATCTCGGCGACGAACACCAGCCCGACGCGGTCCCGGTCGCCTAACGCGGCCGTTCGCGACGCGGCAGCACTCACGCCTTCATCCCATCACGGCCCGAGCCGTTCCAAGAGAGGTGAATTAGCAGCGGCTGACCCTCACGGCGAGGCCTGGCCGTCATAGGCAGCGCGACTGGCCTCGGCACAGGTCGGCGGCCGGTCACCGCTACGATTCCGGAGTGGACGGCCTCTGGGACCCGGGCGCGCTCGGAGTGCTGCGCCTGCCGTCCGGGAGGCTGGTCCGCGGACGCGGGGTGGCCAGGCCGCTGCCGCCCGGGCCGACGCCGGCTATGGGCTTGTACCTGCTGGCCGACGAGCCCCCGCCCGTTCCGTGGGAGTCGCACTGGCTTCGCTGGCCGGATTTCGGGCTCCCCGCTGATCGTGACCAGCTGCTGCCGATGCTCACTGACGTGTGGCAGCGAGCGGCTATCGAGCGGGTCGAGGTCGCATGCCTCGGAGGTCGCGGACGCACTGGCACGGCACTGGCCTGCCTTGCCATCCTCGATGGCGTACCGCCCCGTCAAGCAGTCTCCTATGTGCGCAAGCACTACAACTGGCGTGCCGTGGAGACGTTCCGGCAGCGCCGCTTTGTGGCGCGGTTCCGCCCGAGCTGACGGATCCTGCGAAGGGTCCTTACTAGCCGCAATGCTGACTAAGCGCGCCGGATCGCGTTCCTCAACGAGGAACCGATGCCCGTCTGGACCTGTTACCAGCGCAGCGGGTGTTTCCTCGTGCAGCGTCATCCGGTCGTAACGGGTAGAGGGCATGCTGAACCGGGTCAGCGCAGCGAGGGTTGCATCGAGCGACGCGACCTCGACGGCGGAATGGGTAGCCGCGATGTCATTGCTGGCTGTGCCCGGACGGATGGGCCGGCGTGTGCCGACGTGGTAGCGCAGCAGCTCCAGGCGCGGCGCTGGCCGGTCGATGGCCAGTTGAGTGACGCTGACGTGCACGTCGTCGACGTCGTCGAGCTCAGCCTGCGCCGGTCCGCGGTTCTCGATCCGCGGACCGGCGCAGAATCCGAACACCGAGCGGAAGAATCCGCTGCTGATGCCTGAGTCGCGGACCACGATAGCGGTGTGGTCGATGCCGAGGAACGGCGAGGCATCGTTGCGGTTGCGCCATTCGCGGGGAGCAGTCGCCGCAGGAAAGGCAATCAGTTCGAGCGGATGGCCATCATGATCGCGAAACTTGAATGCCGTTACGCCGCCCGAATCGGCCGGCAGCCGCACCGGGCCGTTGCGGCTTATTGGCGTGAATCGCTGCTGCGCAGCGACGCGCTGATGGCCGTCGTTCATGTCGGTCACGACGATTGCCATGTGCTGAAACCAGATGTCGGTGCTCGTGCTGTCAGCTGGATACGGACGCCCGAGCGAGTTGGTGAACTCCAGCAGCTCAATCCGCTCGCGGCCCAGCCGCAGCAGGGACCGGCGGCCGCTTGCCTCCGGAATACCCAGCACGCTTGTCAGCGATGGCTCGATCGCGTCTCGTCTTTCGACAACGCATCCGAAGGTCGTGACGTAGTCATCTTCTGCCTGGTCAAGCTCCGAAACGATCAGGGTGACGCGGTCGATCGTCGCTGCTTGCACGGCTGTTCACCGCATCATCGGGTTGTCGCTGCCGACTGTGCTCTTCATGTGCAGCTGGAGAGCGCTGATAACGAGGCCGAAGTGGCTAAACGCCTGCGGGGTGTTTCCCAGCTGGCGCTCTGCGACCGGGTCCCATTCCTCGCTCAGCAAGCCGACGTCATTGCGCAGCCCGAGGAGCCGCTCGAACAGGGCGATCGCGTCACGTTGCTGTCCGGCTGCGTGCAGGGCGTCGACGAGCCAGAACGAGCAGGCGACGAATAGGCCTTCACTGCCCATGACACCGTCGTCGGTCTCATTGGTCTGATAACGGCGTACGAGGCCGTCCACGGTCAGCTCGCGCCTGATCGCTTCGATCGTGCCCAGCACCCGAGAGTCGGTGGCCGGGAGGAAACCGACCCGTGGGATCAGCAGCAGGCTGGCGTCCAGGGCGGAGGATCCGTAGGCCTGGGTGAACGTATTGCGCTCGCGGTCGTAGGCGTGGGTGACCACGTCGTCACGGATCTGGTCGCGTAGCTGCTGCCACCGGAGCGCCGGGCCGGGGAGCCCGTACCTTTCGACCGAGCGTGCCATCCGGTCAGCGGCCACCCAGGCCATGACCTTGGAGTGGGTGAAGTGCTGCCGCTCGCCGCGCACCTCCCACAGGCCGTTGTCGGGTTCGTGCCACGCCGACTCAAGGTGATTCATCAGCTCGACTTGAAGGGCCCAGGCGTCGCGGTCGGCGGGAAGGCCAGCCTGCCGGGCGAGGAACAAGGCGTCCAGCGTCTCTCCCCATACGTCGAGCTGTACCTGCTCAGAGGCGGCATTGCCGGTGCGGACGGGACTGCTGCGTTCGTACCCGGCCAGCCAGCCAAGCTCGGCCTCAGGGAGCCGCCGCGTTCCGTCAACGCTGTACAGGATCTGCAGTGCGTCGGGCTGGCCCGCGATGGAGCGCAGCAGCCAGTCTCGCCACGCGCCGGCCTCGGATCTGAATCCTGCCGCGAGAAGGGCCTGCAGGGTGAAGGTGGCATCGCGGAGCCAGCAGAACCGGTAATCCCAGTTGCGGACCCCGCCGAGCTCCTCTGGCAGCGACGTCGTCGCCGCCGCGACGATGCCTCCGGTCGGTTCGTAGGTCAGCGTCTTGAGCGTGACGAGCGACCTGTCGACGGCCTCGTTGTACGGCCCCGTCGGGTAGGCGGCGCCAGCCGACCATCCGGTCCAGAAGTCCGTCGTTGCCGCAAGCGCATGCTCGGCGTCCGCGAGTTCCATCTCAGGGTCGTGGCTCGGCGCCCACGACAGGACGAACGCTATCCGATCGCCCGCGCGCACGGTGAAGTCGGCGAGAGTCTCGAAGTGATCTCCTCGAAACGGAACGGGCGAGACCAGCCGGACAAGGTCGGGGCCAGCAATAGCGTGGATCTGGTTGCCATCGGTCCTGACCCAGGGAACCACCCGGCCGTAATCGAATCGCATCCGCAGCATTGATCGCATCGCCGTCTCGCCTCTCAGTCCGACCGCGATGCGGACCAGGTGCGGAGTGCGCGCCCGCGGTGGCATGAAGTCGATGACGCGTACGGTGCCGTCAGCGGCCTCCCAGTCCGTCTCAAGCACCATGGTGTTGCCCGCGTAGCGGCGGTGCACGCGACTGGCCGCGGCCGTCGGGGCAAGCGTCCAGTGTCCTGCCGTCTCATCGTGCAGGAGAGCGGCGAAGACCGCGGGTGAGTCGAAGCGGGGCAGGCACAGCCAGTCCACTGATCCTGCGATGCTGACCAGCGCTGCGGTGTGCAGATCTCCCAGCAGTGCGTAGTCTTCGATCTTCGCCATGGCGGCAGAGCCCCTTATGGACGGCGCCCGTGCTGTGCAGCCTGCACCGCGGTGGCCGATCGCGCTGCCGGGCCAGCGGCTCCGATGCGTCCTGCGATGTGATCACCCACGCGCAGCGCGTTTGCGATTATCGTCAGGGTCGGATTGACAGCGCCGACCGACGGCATGAAGCTGCCGTCCACAACGTAGAGGTTCTCCAGGTCGTGGGCCCTGCAGTCCACGTCGAGGACCGACGTCGCGGGGTCGGTGCCAAAGCGGGCCGTGCCTGCCTGATGTGCCGTCGCCGCCGCATCGAAGGCCTTGTGGAGGTAGAGGCTCCGGACGAAGGCCATTTCCACCATCCCAAGTTGCTTCAGCTTCTCCTCAAAGGTCACGCGGAGCCGGGTAAGCGCTTCGGTGTTGTTGCCGGGCTGCAGCGCCAGCCGGATCGCACCGTCCCGCCGCAACGTGACCCTGCTCCCGGCCAGCGGGAGGTCCTCGCTGGAAAGCCAGAAGTCAAGCGAGCGTTTCGCGACTTCGCCAAAGGGGGCAGACGGAGCCGCCCCGAGACCGTGCGGTGCAGCTCCCTTGATCTGCCAGTCGTCGGACTTGCCGAGCATCTGGATGTTGCCCATCGGGAAATCCCAGTGCTCGCCGGCGCAGTAGAAGTCGTTGAGGGACAGGGTCTTCTGGAACACCGTCGGGTTGGGCTCGCGCGAGAAAGCGATCAAGGCGAGGTTGTTGTGTCGCATGTAGTTCCGGCCGACCATATCCGAGGAATTCGCCAGGCCTCGCGGATGACTGTCCGTCGCCGATTTCAGGAGCAGGGCCGCTGAGAGGATCGCCCCCGCCGACAGCACGATGACGTCTGCGGTGAAGACGTCCGGGGAGCCGTCCGGCAGCGTAACCGACACGCCGGCGACACGCCGGCCGCCGACGTCGGTAATGAGGCGCTCCACGGTGGTTCTCGTCAGCAACGTCAGGTTGGGATGGGCGGCCAGCGCCGGGCGGATCACTGCGTGCTCGGCGTCCGCCTTGGCGCCAACCAGGCAGGGGAATCCGTCGATGCGGTCGCACCGTATGCACGGTGAGTCGAGGGTTGGCTGACCGCGCTCGTCCTGGCTGAGCTGCACCCCGAGCGGCAAGTGAAACGGGTGCAGGCCAAGCTTCTCCAGGCCGTCTGCCAGCTGCTGAATGCGCGGCTCGTGCTGGACTGGCGGGTACCCGTAGTCGCAGCTTGAGGGGCCGGCGAACGGGTCCTCGCCGTGCCTGCCATGGACCCAGAACAGGTGCTCGGCCCTGACGTAGTAGGGCTCCATGTCGTCGTAGGTCAGCGGCCAGGCTGGAGCCTTGCCGTTTGAGTGCCGGACCTCACCGAAGTCCCCGGGCAGCAGGCGGAGCAGCGCCGCGCCGTACACCTTCGAGTTGCCGCCCACGAAGTAGTGCAACTCGGGCTGGAACGGCCGGTCATCCAGGTCGTAGAACGTTTCGCCGGCCGTGTACTTGCCGGAACCGAAGACGGAACGGGAATCCCAGTTGTCTCGCTCCCGCGGCAGGAAGTCCCCGCGCTCGAGCAGCAGGACGCGCTTGCCCGTCTCGGCTACCCGGGCTGCGGCCGTGGCGCCGCCGGGCCCGCTGCCGACGACGAGGACGTCGTAGTGGTTGCCGTCCATGGATCAGACGAATCCGCCATTGGCGTAGATCACCTGGCCATTGACCCACCTGCCGGTCGGTCCGACCAGGAAGGACACCACGCCGGCTATGTCGTCGGATCGGCCGAGACGTTCCAGCGGCGGCAGCGCGGCGAGCTGCTCCTGTTCTTTGGCTGGCGTGCTGGCCAGGAACGCCGCAGTGGCGGTCGGTCCAGGCGCCACTGCGTTGACGGTTATGTCCCGGCCGCGCAGCTCCTTCGCAAGGATGCGAGTCAGTGCGTCCACCGCGGCCTTGGACGCGGCGTACGCGCTCAGCTCGGGCGGAGCTGCCCGCACCATGCTCGACGACACGTTAACAATGGACCCGCCGTCGCGAATCTGCCTGGCGGCCCGCTGGTTGACAACGAACGCACCGCGGACGTTCACCCGGTGCATCGCGTCGAAGTCGGCCAGGTCAAGATCGACGAGCATGGCGGGACGATTGATGCCTGCGGTGTGGACCACGACATCGACCTGCCCGAAGCGGTCTTCGAGGGCGTTGAAAAGATCAGATATCATATTTTCATCGGTTACATCGGCCTCGAATGCCGCGCCGCGACGGCCGTGCCCTTCGATCTCGCGCACGGTGGCGTCGGCCGGCTCGCTTTCGCCGGCATACGCGACCGCCACGTCGAACCCGTCCGCCGCTAGCTTTCCGGCGATGACGCGGCCCATGCCTCCAGTCCCGCCCGATACCAGGGCGACCCGCGCGTGGCTCTGCGCACCTGCGGCAGCCATCTGAGGCGCTCCCTTCCGGCGGGCGACGTGCCCGAGCCAACGCTTGAGGTGAAGCGGCCTGCTCTGCTCGGGCGCAGCGTCCACGTGCCGCCGCACTTTGCCTGCCCGTCGCCGAAAGCGCCGTCCGGGATCCGGCCAGCAAGCCTGCGTTCTCCTCTAGCGTGTGCCGCGTCCGAGCTTTGTCGCATCCCCCGGTGGCTAGCGGTCACGTGACCGACCGGCTAGTCGCCCGCGCTCGCCAGGCCTGTGAGGAACGGCGGCGGACAGGGGCCAGGCAGCAGACCTCCTGGACATGGCGGGGCGCGGCCCCGGTCACCTTCGCCCGGCCTTGGCGGTCAGGATCTCCGGGAAGCCGCCGTCTGCCATGCCTGCCGGATTGACGGATCGCACCACTATGAGCAGAACCCGCCGGTTGATCACCCCTGGATCGGGCCGGATGCCGTAAGCAACGTCTCCTGCGCGTACGGGGCGACGTTCGCCGCGCACTTGCCGTGCGCCTTGGCGACGACGGCGTAAGCGGCCAGCCGGTAGCTGCCGCGGCCCCGGACGTGACGGTAGCGGCCGGTGCCGCCGGTAATCCGGTAGGTGCCCGATGACGTGAGCGTTGCCAGGCAGGTACGGCTGCTGAACGTGCTGCTGCCGTGAACCTGATGATGGGCGAGGGTGAGCGTGCCGCCCGGCAGTACTGCGTGCCCGGTTTCCAGGTTCACGGTGCCGCCGATAGTGAGCGGCCCGCGTGCGACCAGTGTCGCCACTGCCGAGACGGGGTTGGTGGACATCGCCTCGAAGTGCTCGATGGCCGGCGGGCGGGTGCCAGCCGCCGCGCTTGCCGCCGTCAGGCCGATGATGGCCAGCACGAGCGCGCTAGCGGCTGCAGCAATGATTTTCACCTTGTCTCCCCAGTCGTCCTCAGCTGATCATGATGCTCCCATTGAGACCATTATGGCCGGGCGTAACCGGCCATACGGAAGGTACAAGCGTCAGGTACTGCTTCCGGCTAGGCGGACCGCAGCAGGCCGCGGTCAAGGACGGCCGGGACATACAGCTCTCGGTAGCCGTGCTCGTCGAACAAGACCGTCACATGGTCCCCGTCATAGCGCTGCACCGAACCGTTGCCCCACCGCTCGCTCACGACGCGCGCGCCCACCGGGAAGGGGACGGCCTCCGGCGGTGCGGCAGCGAGCGTGTCGTCGTTGTCGCAGTTCCCGCAGGGGCCGGGATAGTCCTGCCCGAAGTAGCTGAGCAGGAACGAACGTCGGCACGCGAGGTTATCCGCGTACCGCCGCATCATCGTGAGTCGCGTGCGCTCGATCTCGCGCTCGCGGTCTGTTTCCGCCTCCGACGCCGCCAGCGCTGCGGCGACGCCCATCCGGCCGGACCAGCTGATAGTGCCGTCCGCCTGCCAGGTCGCCGCGCCGAGGTCGGCCAGCCTGCTCAGAGCGGCTGTCTGCGATCGCCCGCCGTGCTGGAACCGGTCGCCGGCGGCCAGCGCTGCAGCGACGCGCGCCACCGTGCCGCCGGGTAGGCCCCGCCCGGTTAGGTGCCGGGCGGTGTCGAAGTCTTCATACCGGTAGAGCAGTCGCACCTGCGATGGCGCGTCGTCCCGGCCGGCCCGCCCGATCTCCTGGTAGTAGGCGTCGAGCGAAGGAGGCGGGTCGTAGTGCACTAGCCACCGGACATCGGGCTTGTCGATCCCCATGCCGAACGCAACCGTGGCGGCCATGATGCGGGCGGTCCCGTCCAGGAACGCCGTCATCGCGTCGTGCCGCTCCCGGCCGCCGAGACCGGCGTGATAGAGCCGCACCTGGTGACCTGCCGACGCCAGTGCGTCGTGCGCCTGCTGCGCGCTGGCGTGCGTCGCCGCATAGACAATCCCCGGGCCGTCCATGTCGGCGGCTGCCCGGACGAGTTCGCGTTCTTTGTCGCCGACAGTGAGCACGTGCTGGGCCGACAGGTGCAGGTGCGGTCGGTCGAAGTCGCCGATCACCACCTCCGGATTGCGCAGCCCGAGCCGTCGGATGATCTCCGTCCGGACGGGCGGCGCCGCGGTGGCCGTCAGAGCCAGTCGGACTGGTGCGCCCACGGCCTCACTCTGCGCGCCGAGCATCATGTAGTCGGGCCGGAAATCGTGGCCCCACTGGCTGATCAGGTGGGCCTCGTCCACGGCGAACAGGCCAGGCCGCGCGCGAATGAGCGTGTCGCGGGTCTCCCGGATGGCCAGCTGTTCCGGGGAGAGGAAGACGAATGTATTGGAATCGCACGAGGCGAGCAGTGCCGCGGAGTGCGCGCCTGCCGACTGCTGCGAGTTGAGAACAATCGCCGACAGCCCGCTTGCACGCAGGTGGGCGAGCTGATCGTCCTGCAGCGCGATGAGCGGCGATACGACGATCGTCGGTCCGGCCCGCAGCAGCCCGGCCAGCTCGTAGATCGCCGACTTCCCGCCGCCAGTGGGCAGCACGGCAAGCACGTCGCGGTCACTTGCAAGCGCCTCGACCGCGCGCAGCTGACCAGGACGAAGTCGCGCGAATCCCAGACGGTCGCGGGCGAGCTCCTCGATCACGGATTCACCAGAACAGGCGGGGAGGAGCCAGGATCGCCACCGCGAACCGCGGGATCCAGGTCAGCAGAGCGCAGCGCGGCTGTCACGCTTACCACGCTACGGTCCCGAGCCCATCCGGTTGCTGGCGGGCTCCGGCGGGTCGTTCGGTCAGGCCGGCATGATGCAGGGCGGCATGAAGCAGCGTGCTGACGTGCTCATCAGACAGGGCGTACAGTCGCCTCCGGCCGGTCTTCTCAGCTCGCACGAGATCATGCTCGCGCAGCACCCGCAGCTGATGGGAAACCGCAGACTGCTCCATGCCCAGCGCATTGGTCAGATCGGTGACAGACCTGGGGCCCGCGAGCAAAAGCCCCATGATCCGCACCCGGCTCGGCGAAGACAGAGCGAACATCGTGTCGGCAAGCCGCTCGGCCACCGCTTCGCTGACCGGAGGCTCGCCGCCCGCCGCACCGGTGGCTGGCGTCACGCTCGTCCTCTCCCGCGGTGCGCTCTCTCGGCTTGACAATACATGAAGAATCATTCATCCTTTAATTGCCGGCCGGAAGCCCGAATGAGGGAGGTGGCTGACGTGAACTCGGAGCCTGACAGACCTCACAGTATCGTCAGCCTCTTGCTTCAGCGAGGCTAAGCCAGCCGGCCTAGTTCTTTCCCGCCCGCTCCTGTCGGTCGCGGCGCGAGTAGCACAAATCCCATTGCCTTATGGGTGCAGCCAGTCATGCGCCAGGGCCGCTGCGTGCGTGCGCGCATGATCTCCAGGACCCTCGCCCGCGGGCATGCTGAAGGGAGAAGACCATGACCGTGACCACTCCCCGGGTCGTGGTCGGCGTCGACGACTCCGAGGAAAGCATTGCCGCGCTCGCCTGGGCCATCCGGCAGGCCCAGGTCACCGGGGCGGCCATCGAGGTTGTCTATGCCTTCCAGCGGCCGATCCCGGTCCCGTACTCACCCGCTGTCCGCGTGCCCGCCGCCGAGTTCGCTGCCGAGGGCAGGCTGGCACTCGATGAGGTCGTCTCCGGCTGCCTCGCCCTGTAC
>JASHUG010000152.1 GCA_030040155.1 Streptosporangiaceae bacterium
CACGCCCGTTACGTCCCGCATGCTGACCACGCCGAGTAGTTCCCCGCCCGCTACCACCGGAAGGTGCCTGATCCAACGGGCCGCCATCTGCCTAGCTGCGTCTTGGAGTTGCATGTCCGGCTCGACGGTGAAGACGTCGGCAGTCATCGTCTCGTCGACCGAGGTCTTGTCCGGATCGGCGCCGAGTGCCACCGCGCACAGGAGATCACGCTCGGTGAGGATACCGACCAGCTGGCCGCCTTCGGTGATGAGGAGCGAGCCGGTCTGCTCGCGCCACATGCGCTCAGCGGCGGACCTGAGGCTGTCATTCCTCGACTCGGTGACGGCGGCCTGGGTCATGACATCCCGTACCTGCACCGCATTGCTCCTCCCGTTCAGCTGCCCGGCTGGGTTACACCATACGGTTGGGCGTCGGCCGTCTGCCGTGAGCGTCGTCACCTCCGAGTCCAGCGCTGCACCGCTTTAAGGCCAGCAACCGCGGCGGCCGGAGTGCCGGTCAGGGGCTAGGCTTAGGCCTGCCCGCCGTGACGGTGCTCGCGCCGGGTTACGCAAGCCCCGATAGCTCAGGCGGATAGAGCGACTGCCTCCTAAGCAGTAGGCCGCAGGTTCGAGTCCTGCTCGGGGCGCCACGTGCGCTAATACCGATGTGACGTTTCGTGGATAGCGCTCGCTCAGCTACTGCCTATAAGGCATTAGCCCGGTCAATCTGCGCCGCTACCTGTGTCGATGCCGACGAAGCAACTGAATAACCCGGACATAGCGACTGCCGGTAACGGCTCCGCACGCGGCGGTTGGCAGGGGATCGCCGCTGGGTTGTGTCACCAGGGGCGGCGAGCTGGTGGTCGTGGGCGTAGCTAGTGACGCCAGCGCCGGGGTCATCCACCAGGTGAACGGCCAGCCCCGCCAGCTCCCGCCTGAAGCAAGCCTGGCCGTCTACCGCACCGCGCAGGAAGCCCTTGCCAACGCGCTGGAGAAGACCCCCGCGATGGTCAGGGCCGCGCTGGCAAGCTCCGGCGCGGTCCCCGCGCGCCGATCCTGGGCGGGCTCTTCACGACCTACCTGACGTGGCGCCTGGTGTTCTTCGTCAACGTGCCGATCGGCGTGGCGACATTCGTGTTCGGCGTGGTGCCGCTCGACAGCCAAGTCCCGCCACATCCCGGTCGCCTCGACGGGACCGGTCTGGCGCTGTCCGGTCTGGGGCTCGGCTCGGTCATGTACGGAATCTCGGAAGGCCCGGAACCGGGCTTACCGGAGCAGGCGGATAGCGGCTCTGCTCCGAATCTCGTTATACCGCATAGACCGATGATATGATCGGGTAATGCGAAGCGATGCGCCGAAGTTGCTTCCCGTGCTGCGATCGCAGCATCAGGCCGATCTGCTGACGGCGCTGCTTCTGCATCCGGGCACGGAATACACGATCGCTGAGCTGGCGCAGCGGCTGTCAATACCGCAGTCGACGGTCAGTGGCGAAGTGCGGCGACTAGCAGACGCGGGCATCCTCGCCGTCCGGCCGGTCGGCCGAGCCCGCCTGGTGAGCGCTAATGTCAATTCGCGACTGGTGGGGCCGCTCACCGAACTCCTTACGCTGACCTATGGTCCGCATGTGGTGGTCGCCGACGAGTTCGGCGGCCTCCAGGACGTGGTGCTGGTCGTGATCTTCGGGTCGTGGGCCGCAAGGTACCACGGGCAGCGCGGTCGCCCGCCGAACGACGTCGACGTGCTGGTCGTCGGGAGACCGGACCGGGTCGCGATGTACGCCGCAGCTGAGCGGGCAGAGTCACGGCTGCGCCAGCCCGTTAACCCGACCGTTTGCTCGCCGGATCAGTGGGCGCATCCAACCGAGCCACTCATTAAGGAGATCAAGTCCGCGCCATACGTCCCGGTTATTGATTACGCAGCTGGCCCGGTCGGAGACACAGCATGACCCGCTGGCAGCGCGGCGCTGCAGAGATAGAGCGGATGCTGGCGGACGGCGAACTTCAGGCGCTTAGCGGCGCCCCCGCCGACGGTGGGCAGTGGCTCGCGAAGGCGCGCCGCACCCTCAGCACCGCGACGGATGCTGCGAGCACCGACCCGGATAGCGCATTCACGCTCGCGTACGATGCCGCACGTTTCGCCTGCACGGGACTGCTTGCCCAGCAGGGCTTGCGAGTCACCACGCGAGGTGGGCACTATGCGGTCGAAGTCGCCGTCCGCAGCCAGTTCGGCGGCACATTCGACCAGTACGGGGGATTACGGCGGCAACGCAACGACATTGAGTACCCAGTGATGATCGCCGCCAAGCTCATGCCGGACGATGCCCGAGCCGCGATTGCAGTCGCGAACGAACTCATCGATGCGGCTGATCAACTCTTGCCGCATCTCGGTCTCTTCGGCTAGATGAGGCGAAGCAATCTCTACCGTCCGGGCCAGTGGCCGTAGAACCGTTCCTGAGACCGACCAAGATCGTTCACGCAACGACTGCTTTTTGCGCTTTCGCTCGCGAGTGACGTGCTTGTATGCAGCTCTGCACAGCGCTGGGATGCTTGTGCCTCCTAAGCAGTAGGCCGCAGGTTCGAGTCCTGCTCGGGGCGCTAGCTAAGCTGGCAGCTAATTTATTTCGATATCCCTTTCCATGTAGGGATCTACTGCTCGCACGCAGTTCCTTTTTGCCCCTGCTCGACCGGTGCTGACCTGTGCTTATCGCGCGCGAAGGCGCAGCGGGGAGCCAAACCGGGTGCCAAGCGGTTCGAGCAGCGACGGCGGGCTGCGCGCAGATCGCCAGCGCGGCCCCTGGAAAGGGCTGGACGACGGAGCTTGTAGTCGCGATTCGCGCATCACGCGCAGATCCTCAGCAGTCGCCAGCCCCTCCCTGCCCGCGCCAGAGAAATTGCTGACTGGGCTGGTCATGGCAATTCCCTCACCTAACGTTGTTCCTGCGTTTCCGGTGCCGGGTTTTCGGTCGTAAGCCGGGCGTGCAGCGCGGCGAGTTCGGTGTCGGTCAGGCCGTTGCGCAGCAGATAGCCGGGCATTGCCACCGACTCGATCGAGGCGGTCAGCGATGCCTCGATGGTAGTGCCGTGGCTCGCAAGCAGTTCGGTCACGGCGGTGAGTTGGTCAGGAACGCCGAGTTCGTCGTAGCGGTGCTTCATCCGTTCGTAGCTCAGTAGGTAGTCGGCGATGATCTCCTCCGGTGCCGCCCCGGCCAGGGTGAGCAGTACTAGGGCCAGCAGTCCCGTGCGGTCCTTGCCACCGGCGCAGTGGAACAGCACGCATCCGGGCGCGGCGGTGGCGATCGCCCGGACGGCGGCGATCACCCGCAGCGGGTACTCGGCCAGCATCGCCGGGAAGTACAGGGGCGAGGCAAGGCTGTCGATCTTCGACCAGTGCTCGTAGAACGGTGTGCCGACCGGATCCTGCGGTACCGGCACTGTGGTGATGCCCGCCGGGCGCGGCGCGCCGTCAGGTGCACTCCGCACTTCCCCGGGATCGCGCAAATCGACGACGGTGCGGACCCCGTATGCCCAGGCCGCTGCCCACCCGTCTTCCGTCAGCCGGGTCGGCGCCTCCATCCGCACCAGCGCACCTGGCCTGGCCCGTCCAAGCCCGCCCAAGTGACGGGCATTGACACACCCGTCCCACGAGAGCTCCCTGTTCCCGGCGCTCGACAGCATCGCCTGGTTCGTCATGACGGCAGCCTGCACCTTGCCCCTGGGGCCAGGTCAATCCGAATCGCAGATGGCACCGACCAAGCCCTGTGGTCGGCACGTGTCGATCTAGGCCAATTTCGTTCCGGTGCCAGCTGTCAACAAGCACGGAGTGGCATGAGCGCGCATAGGGTTCGGCCGACGCTCGCCTCATGCTTGCAGGGTCGTTAGGCTCCCAAGCCACTAGCCTGTCGGGGTACGTCGCTAGCCTTGGATGCTCGCTTCAGCTCGCAGAACTCTATTCACCGTGCTGACGTCGGCGCAGATGTCGTGTTGCAGGCCGAAGAACTGGATTTAGACGGTCCCTGCTGAGGTTGGCTTCGGGGTTCGTGACCGAGTAATAGTCGATCTGGTCGCGTAGCTGGAGCACTGGCAGCGATGCACGCCCGCGCGAGTCGGCCGTCTCTGACGCGCTACGGCTTGCTTGTGGCACATACGGCATCAGCCATGCGAGACTTATGTGATCGGCCTGCGTGAACTGGCCGTAGGGAGTGCAATGGTCAGAGTGGCCGAGACCTCGGAGACCACGGCTACGAGCATCGGAACGCCTCCGGACACCACCGGGAGTCCGACCGTACGTCGCATCCTGGTCGGGGCTTACCTGCGGCGGTTACGCCAGGCCAGGCGGATCTCGATGGACGATGCCGCGTACGTGATTCGCGGTTCCCACTCGAAGATCAGCAGGCTCGAGGCCGGCCAGGTGAGCTTCAAGAGCCGCGATGTCGCCGACTTGCTTACGCTCTACGGTGTCACGGACGAGCGCGAACGGGACACCCTGCAGACACTGGCCATGCGGGCCAACGCGGTCGGCTGGTGGCGCGAGTATGCCGATGTCTTGCCCAGCTGGCTTGATGACCTTGTTGGGCTCGAGGATGCCGCGAGCCGGATCCGTGCTTACGAAGTGCAATTCGTTCCCGGCCTGCTGCAGACTGCGGATTACGCCGGTGGCGTCGTCATGCTCCGCTACTCCAACCCGCGCGAGATCAACCGGCGGGTCGCGCTGCGGATGGAGCGGCAGGCGGTCCTGGCGCGTTCCGATCCGCCGAGCCTTGAGGTGGTGCTGGACGAGGCAGTTCTCAGGCGGGCGATCGGTAGCACTCGAGCCATGCGGGTGCAGCTGGAACACCTGATCGAAATCTCAGAGCGCCCGAACGTGACTGTCCAGGTCATCCCGTTCCGGGCCGGCGGCCATGCTGCTGCGGGCGGCGCTTTCAGCCTGCTGCACTTCGCTGAGGATGACCTGCCTGATGTCGTGTATATGGAGCAGCTGACGGGCGCCCAGTACCTCGACAATCCCGATACCGTCGTGCGCTACAGGGCGGTTATGGATGAGCTGTGCGGTCAGTCACTCGACCCGGCCAGCAGCCTTGAGCTCATCAGGTCAGTCCTGCGCCGGCGCTGACAACTCGCACCGCAGCGCGGCCAGTAACACCCGGCTGATATGGCGTGCCGCAGAACCGCGCGATCCGCAACTACGCCTGGCCCTGCCTTTTGCTGCATGAGCTATTCCCAGAGCGTGACCAGGCGTTCAGGCCTCCGTGGCGCGACGGGCCGGCCACAGCTGGTTGGCGCTGGCCTGTGCCTGCGCCATCCCCGGTGAGCGAGGACGACCTGGCGTACCCCGAATAAGACGCAAGGGCGATCACTCACCTGTTCACACGGCTCCGCGAGTACCTCGACTCTCGGACAGTTCCTTGCCCCCGGTAGCCATCGAGCCGGGTGGCCTGCAGAATCGCACAAGCGGCCAGGCCGACTAACCTGTCGCGGCATGGGCGGACGCGCGGAGCTGACAGGATGCGGCCATGGAACAGGCCGATGCTGGCTTCTAGGCCCACATGGAAGGTGGCGTCTTTGGACGGCTCCTTGACTTCCTGAACCGCCTAGACCGAATGCACATCTTCGACAAACTTGACCACACCCGGCCCGATTCGATCATGATCGGCATCTCGCTACCAGGCTGGCGCTGGGAGGTCGAGTTCATGGGTGATGGGTCTATCGACGTCGAGCGCTACGAGTCGGTGGCGGGAGTGGAGAACGATCCAGGGTTGCTCGAGACAATGTTCGAGGACGCCGACTCACACTAGGAGCGGCAGGAGCGCAAGCATTTTCAGCGCTACGCCCGGAGTGCGCGTCTATCGGATGGGCGGCCGCATACCGTCGATGAACCTCGCTAGGTCCCCGTCCAATCGCTCGGCAGGGTGCGCAGCTGCCGGGGGAGCGGCTTCCCAGCGCACAGGTCCGATCAACACCTTCACCATTCCGCCCTTGAAGGCACTATGGAGCGGGATCATATCAGGATCGCTGTAGAGTAGCTCTGGGTTCAGCCGATTGCATGGATTCCTGAAGACGCGGCCAATCTCACCGATAGCCATTATTTCGCAGAGTTCTTTATAGCTACTTGGTTCCGGGTCCAAACTCAGACTGAGAGTTGACTTCCGGCCAAGTCGACCCCAGACGTCCGGGTCCGGTTCCATCAGCTCCGCCGCCTGTGCTGCGCGGGAAAAATAGCATGCGGCCAGCCAGTGTGCCAACCAGCCGACTCGTTTCTTCTTAATTATTCGCGTTACGGCCCGGAAACTCTCATTGGCCTCCGATGGAGTCACGGCCTGATTCTGCACTAGACGTCTAAGAATTCTGTCGGCGAGGCGAGAGACTTTGACCGCACTCATATACTCGTATCGTCTGCTTCGGCGAAGAAGCATCAGTGGCTGACGAAAAGTATCCCGCTTTAGCCAGGATGCCCAGTACCTGCGTTCACCGATGTCGCGACGCCTAGGCAGTCGAGTTCTAAACCATCTTCTCAGCACATACGTGAATCGCAAGCCTTTAGCCGTCTCTTCCAGCAGAACTGCCGCCTCGTTCAATATCCGAAGCTCATTCTCCACCGCTGGAGAATCTGCATTCGCTTCTCCCTTGCCTCGGCGGGAAACTAGCCGATGTACGAGGTTAACGCGCACGGTGGCGGCACGAAAGGTGATCTCGACGTTCTGCTTCCAAAGACAATGGAGCGCATCGTAGATCTTGCGCGCTTCCTCGTAGTCTTCCTGCAACTCGTACAGACTCGCGCGATGCACCGCCAACCTAATGTTCCCGAGTGAGCGAAGGCTGGCTTCCTCATAAGCGGCATGCGCGTCGGTGTAATCGAGCTTCTCCTGATGCCACAAGGCGAGTCGGAAAAGGCAGTAGCCGCCGCGGTCACCCCAATTTTCCCAGCGCGGAGTGCGCCGGAGGAAAGCGGGCTGGAGCTGAATGCTCTCAATGCAAAAGCCACCTACCTGGAAGGCAAGTTCTTCGAGCTTTCCTTTGGGAAACACGGCAGATGCGACCATCGACTGCTGGGGCATTCTTACAACGGAGACGCTTACGCTATTGCCTGATTCAGGAGCGGACCTAGTGAGGTGAATCTCGTAGGCTGCCTGTTTCTGCGGCAGAACTAGCTCGGTTAAGGTAGCCGCCCACCCGGCCTGCGCGCTCGTGGGTGCGGCCGACGGAATGAGCGGCGAAGCTGTCGCAGCGACACCTGGAGCGAGCTGGCCCGACAGCGGAGGATCTGCTGAAATGTACGCCCGGAGCATCGCAGGCAGGTCTTCGAGGACGTCCGAGCTCTTAGCTGGAAGGCGTCGATCAGTATTAGGCCCGCGCTTACCGTGGCCGTCCCAGCGTAGTTCTTGAACGACAACCGGGAGTGGGCGACGGCGGGCGCTGCCGTACCAGAGATACGAGAGTCCGCGAACGATAAGTAGACTCGTAAATAGGCTCAGTGGGATTACGACTGCAAGGGCGAAACTGGAGAGGGCCTCGTGTGCAATTGTCAACTTGAAATATCCTTGATCTTACGCGTTGGGAATCTCAATCCGCAAACAAAATCCGCCGTGATGCTCATTTTGCAGCAACTGGAAGGAATGCTTGGAAAGCGTGTCTCATTGCAGTATTTACGCTCAGATCAAATTTGAGCTCGTCCCCGAGCTAGTGGCACGGCACGGTCGACGGGCACCGAAGCAGCAGAACGCGCCGCTTGTAGGAGCCCTACAGCTAGTCTCAGCGAATTCAACTTGCATCCGTTACGCAGCTACATCGTGGAAGGACCAACAAGGCTGTTAATTCTGCAATGATCTGATCATATTTCTATGACGTTCGCAGAGTGCAAATGGGTTACACGGCAGCGAACTTCGAAGATCCGGCCGGCAGCTCTGCCCGCGCCGTAGCACACGCTCACATCGGCATGGTCGTTTCGTCTGGGCGCGTCCCGGTCATGTGCCTGAGGCCATGAACGCAGCCAGGATGTAGTGCGGGCGGCGGTCGAGGCTCTGGCGGGCGCGATCGTTGTCTCATGGTGGTGCGCGGATCGGCATGGCCTGCGGCTATCCGGACATCGCGCAGGTCGACTCCCGCGTCAAACATGGTTATGACGAACGTGCCGCAGCATATGCGGGTGCCCGCGACCGATGCCGCAGCGGATCTGGGCCTACCATGACGGTGCCGACCTCGGCGGCCCGGCCCTGGTCAGGATTGCCCGCGACTACGGGTACGCCGTCGATGAACTGCGGAAACTGTAGGATTGCCATATGAGCTTGCTGCGGATCGAGCTGTTCTTCGATGACGAAGCCGGCACCTGGCACTACCGCGTTCCGGCCCTGCATATCAACGGCGGGGGACTGCCCTCACGCCACGACGCCGAGCAGGACTGCCTGTCCGCGATCGCGTTCGCCCTGGAAGGCAATCCTGCCGACTACGACCCCACCGCCGAAGCTCTCACTCTCGACGTAACCGTCGCCCCGGCCGCCTGAACCCGAGACCTGCAACTTGTGCAGCCGATGCCGTTGTACCAGCTTGTTTTGACAAGTTTCCGCTTCAGAGTGCAGGCGGCTGACTGAACTGCAGTTTCGCGCAAGTCAGTACGAGCATCTGCGCGCTAATCTGCAACGAGCCGAGTAGGTCAGAGGTGCTGCATCCAGAGATTGGTTTCCTCGTAGGTCCCCCGGTCCTGCTCGCGGTCGATGTCGAGGAGGTCGA
>JASHUG010000153.1 GCA_030040155.1 Streptosporangiaceae bacterium
CGAACTCTCTGTCTCGCTGAACACCGTCAGCACGCACCTGCGCACCATCTACGCCAAGCTCCAGGTCCGTGACCGGTCCTCAGCCGTGCAGCGCGCCAGGGAACTGCGGCTGCTGGCCGACCGCCGCATGCGCTAGCCCGGCGACCACCGGATCCCGGTGATGCGGGATCACCTGCCAGCACTCGACCATGGCGTCATGGACCCGGCACCTGCCCCGTACCTGATCCGGATCAACGGGCACCTCGGCGCCACCGTGCTGTCGGCGTTTCCTGCGCTGGCGCCGCATCATCAGGGCGCACACACGGTGCTCACCGGCCTGCTGGACCGGTCCGCTCTGTACGGCGTGCTGGCCGAGATCGAGGCGCTCGGCCTGGACCTGCTTGAGATCCAAAGGCTCACGCCAGGCCGCAAGCTCGCCGAACCGGGTGACAGCCGGCAACAGTGACGGCCGCCGCGGCGCTGCGCTCGCACAATCACCTGAAACAGGTGGCCGCCGCTCACCTTGATGGCAACTAGCGTCGTCCGGACTCGATCACTCTGCTCGCTGCCGGGGACTTCGGGTCCCTTGCACGATCTGCATCAAGGAGGACCAGCCGTGAGCACGACTGTCACCCCTGACCGCTTCACGTCGCTGCCGGATGAGCAGGCGCTGGCGGCGACTGTCGTGGCCCTCGAAGAGCACGGGTTCAGTGTCGAGGTCGTCGATGATCTCGATGCCGCGCGGGCCGTGGCGCTGGCCCGCATCCCTGACGGCTCGTCGGTGATGACCAATACGTCGGTGACCCTGGCCGAGGCCGGGATCACGGACGCGGTCAACGATGCCGCCGGGCGGTGGGAGTCGACGCGGAACAAGATGTTCGCGCTCGACTTCGCGACCCAGGCGCAGGAGATGAAGGCGATCGGCGGCCAGCCCGACTACGCGCTGGGCAGCGTGCACGCGGTCACTGCCGACGGCACGCTGGTGATCGCGTCGGCGTCGGGCAGTCAGCTGGCCTCGTACGCGTGGGGCGCGGCCAACGTCATCTTCGTGGTGGGCACGCAAAAGCTGGTCCCCACTCTCGAGGCCGCGCACCAGCGGATCTACCAGCACAGCCTGCCGCTGGAAGACGCTCGCGCTCAGGCCGCCTACGGCCAGCACAGCCAGGTGGGAAAGATCCTGGAGATTCACCAGGAGCTGCCCGGCCGCATCCACCTTGTCCTCATCCGTCAGCAAGTCGGCTTCTGAGACCACCGAGCCAGCCGAATCCGCCCGCGGACCCAGGAGGCGGCATGACCCTTGACGCGATACCAGACGACCGCCAGCTGGCCCTCGCCGCGCTGGACGAGGTGACCGATCATGTCCGCGGCGCGCCCGCCGGCCATCTGATCCTCGAGTTCGGCGACTACGAGTGCCCGTATTCGCGGCAGGCGTTCCATGCGATCGAGCAGATCGAACGCCAGCTGGATGGGAACCTGCGGCTCGCGTTCCGGCACTTTCCGCTGACCAGCATTCACCCGCGCGCCCTCGCCGCGGCGGCCGCCGCTGAGGCCGCCGCACTGCAGGGCCGCTTCTGGAGCATGCACGAGCTGCTGTTCCACCGCCAAAAAGCGCTCGAAGACAGCGACCTGCGCGCGTACGCAGCCCGCCTCGGCCTGGACGTCACGGCCTTCGACGACGACCGGGTAAGCACCGCGGTAGCCGACCGGATCCGCCGCCAGGTTGACAGCGGCCTGGCATCGGGGCAGGTACTCGGCACTCCCACCCTGTTCATCGACGGCGTGGTGTACCGCGGCGGCTATGACCCGCCGGCCTTACTGGCCGCGCTGGCCCGGTGAGCCTCCGCTCAGGCTGATCCGCCTGCGCGGCGCTAGCCGAGCGCGTTCGCTGCCTGGTCGATCAGGTCTGCGATCGCGACTGGTTGCGAGGCGAGCGACGCGTGGCTGGCGTCAAGCTCGAGTGTGGTCTGCGGCTGCATGCGCTCGGCCATCTGGCGCTCGCTGTCCGGGTGAATCATGCGGTCACTGGTGGACACCTGGTACCAGGCTGGCTTGTGCTTCCACGCCGGGTCATTGACCGCGTCTGCGGTCGTCGAGCCAACCGGCGCCTTTTGCGTCACGGCCATCACGAGTGCCTCGTCTGCGGGCAGGTCCTGATAGAAGCTCTCGTGGTACTTATCCTTCTTGATCCAGATATAGCCGTCGGAGTCGGGCGCGATGTTCCCGGCCGCCGCGCTCTCGGCCACCCGCCAATCGCCGATCTGGCCGATGCTCTCGCCCGCGTCGGGAGCAAATGCCGCGACGTACACCAGCCCGACGACGTTCGGGAGGTTGCCGGCCTCGGTGATCACTGCGCCGCCATAGGAGTGTCCGGCGAGCAGCACGGGCCCGTCGACCTGCTTGATCATCTTCTGGGTGCGCTCGGCGTCGTCGGACAGGGACGTCAGGGGGTTCTCTACGGCATGGAGCGACTCGTAGCCACGCCGGTTCAGTTCGACGATGACCTTGGCCCAATGGGCCGCCCCGCCCCAAAAGCCGTGGACGAGCACGATGCTCGGCTTGCTGGTCATTGCCTTCCTCCTTCTCCAGGCTTCCGCCCACTATTGGCGCGCCACGGGAACTGGCCGGGAACGGCACCCTCGTTCAGTCAACATGCCGATACCTGCGGCATCCGGCCACCAGGCAGGGTGGGTGGCATGGAAGAGATGTATTCCGCGCTGCCGAACAGCACCGTCCGGGCTGCTAACGGCATTAGCTACGCGTACCGGGACACCACCGGTCACGACGGGACCCTCCCCCTTGTCCTGCTCCAGCATTTCCGCGGCAACCTAGACAACTGGGATCCTGCGCTGATCGACGCACTGGCCGAGTCCCGCCGGGTCGTCACGTTCGACAATACGGGAGTCGGCGGCTCGAGCGGCACGACGGCGGACACAATCGAGCAGATGGCGAGGGACGCCATCGCGTTCATCGACGCCCTTGGGCTCAGCCAGGTAGACCTGCTCGGGTTTTCCATCGGAAGTTTCGTCGCGCAGGAGATAGCGCTGCGCCGGCCGGCCCTGGTCAGGCGTCTGGTCCTCGCGTCGTCCGCGCCGAAGGGCGCGGCTGGCATGCACGGCTGGGCACGTGACGTGATCGGTGCAGTTGGCACGCCGCAAACCAGCCCTGAGGAGTACCTGAGTGTGTTCTTCGCCGAGTCCGCAGCCAGCCAGCAGGCAGGGAAAGAGGCACTCGGCCGGATGTATGCGCGAACACAGGACCGCGACGAGATGACTGACTGGCCGACTCGTGAGGCGCAGTACGACGCGGTCTGCACCTGGGGCATACCAGATCACTCGGCGCTGGAGCGGGTGAGTGCACTTGAGATGCCCGTGTTCGTCGCCAACGGGGACAGCGACCCCATGATCAGACCGCAGTACTCCTACCTGCTGGCCGGACTGATACCGCAGGCGCGGCTGAAGATCTACCCGGAGTCGGCTCATGGCTTCCTGTTCCAGCACCACGCCGCTTTCGCCGCGGACGTGACCGACTTCCTGAGCTGAGTCAGGCCCTCTTCATCAGCCCGTGGCGTCGCCGGCAAGGAGAAGATCGAAGACCATCCTGAAGAAGTCATCCATCGGCTGGCCATTCCTGACAACGCGCGAGCGAGTCAGCGCACCCTCCCAGGCATTGACGATGAACCGCCCGAGCTGAGCCGGGTCGCCGGCGGAACTGATCTCGCCGTTCCGCTGCGCCTGCGCGACGAGCTCCGTCACGATCGCCGACCATGCATCCAGGCCCTCCGCCAGCTGCCCCCTGATGGCGTTGCTGTGATCGGCCACCTCGTTGGCTAGGTTCCCCCACATGCAGCCGCGGCTGAACGAACGTTCCTGCGCTCCCGCGTAGAGGGCTTCAAATCCAGCTCGCAGGCGGCCAATCGCCGAGGTGGTCTCGAATGAGGTAGGCCATCCGGAGACCTCGAAGTACCGTCGGACGACGTCGACAGCGAACTCCTCCTTGCTGGCGAAATGGTTATAGAAGGAACCCTTCGGGACCCCGGCCGCCTTCGTGATGTCCTCGACCGAGCACGCCGCGTACCCGCGGGCATGAAGTTCGGCCAGGCCAGCGTCGATGATCTGTTGCTTCATGCTGGCCCTGGCCATGCCTCCAATATGACCAGTCAACTTGATCTTGTCAACGCTGGCCTGACGGGCCTGGATGCCGCCGACGGGCGAGACGACCGATCCGCCGGTCTTGACGAATGACAAGATGACCAGTCATATTGAGGGTAAGCGCAGTCGAGGAGGCCTGTGCCGGGACTCCGGAGGCCGCATCGAGGCATGCCGCCGACCGAAACTGGGCACTGGCTGACCGTCACGCTTCGCGAGGCGTTGCCTTGCCGACACGCCGCAATCAGGCCAGCGGTGAACCGAGTTGGCGACGGCTCCGGGGCCACAGCCGAGGACCAGGCAATGCTCACCTCAGAACGGCGCGTTCCGCGGCTAGTGGGTCGCGATGCCGAACGCGCTCAGCTGCTGCCGCTGGCCGACCCCGTTCCTGATCAAGGACGCGTGCTGATCCTTCTCGGCGACGCCGGGATGGGCAAGACGGCTTTGCTCGCGGACGCCGCCTGGCGGGCAAGCCGAGCTGGCATGCTGGCATTGTCCGTCGCCTGCAAGGAGTCAGAGTCAGATCTGGCCTTCGCCGGGCTGCACCGGTTGCTCCAGCCGGTGACGTCGAGCATCACCGCTTTGCCGAGCCCCCAGGCCAAGGCGCTGCGTGAGGTACTCGGCCTGGAGGCGGATCCGCCCGGCGCGGACCGGCTCCTGACCGGCATTGCGCTGCTCAGCTTGCTCTCGAGCCTGTCACAGGCATCCCCGCTGCTCCTTTGCGTCGATGACGCGCACTGGCTTGACCCGAGCTCGCAGGATGCGCTCGCGTTCGCCGCGTCCCGCCTCGGCCAGGAACGGGCCGTCCTCTTGGTTAGCGCGCCCGGCACATCCGTGCCGGCGGGACTTGGCCAGGGATTCCCTGAACTGCGGCTCGGCCCGCTGTCACCAGCGGACGCCGGACGCGTGCTCGACAACCAGCCCGGCCAGCTTGGCCGGCACGCTCGCCAGCTGGTGCTTGACCAGGCAGCCGGGAACCCGATGGCCGTGATCGAGCTCGGCAAGGCGATCGCCGCTCATCCGGCGGCGGGCCGCCGGTGTGCGCCCGAGCCACTGCCGCTGACCGACAGGCTTACGGCTGCCATGGCGGCTCGGCTGGCCGTCCTGCCCGAGGCAGCCCAGGATGCACTGCTGCTGGCGGCGGTTGACGAGGGCTCTTGGGCGGCTAGTGCAGCGTGCGGCCGGGCTGGGCTGACCGCCGACGTGCTCGCTCCCGCCGAAGATGCGGGGCTGGTCAAGGTCGACCGAGCGGGAGTGCACTTCTCCCATCCGGTCGTCCGTTCCGCCGTCTACCACACAGCTTCCTTCGCGCGGCGCGCGGCAGCGCATCGCCGGCTGGCTCAGGCCCTCAGTGACCAGCCTGACCGTCGCGCCTGGCATCTCGCCGCGGCAGCGCTGCATCCAGATGAGCACCTGGCCTCGCTGCTTACGGCCACGGCAAGCCAGGCGGCCCGCCGCGGCGGCGCGGCCGCAGCCGCGGCGGCGCTTGAGCGCGCTGCCGACCTCAGTCCCGACCCGGATGACCAGGCTCGCCGGCTGGTGGCTGCGGCCGCAGCCGCAGCCGTGACCGGGCAAGCGGACTGGGTCCAGGAGCTAGCGACGCGCACGCTCGGCGTCACCGGCGACCCTCAGCTGCGCTTGGTAGCGCGTAGGTCCGCTGGCTGGGCCCTGGCCTGGTCTAGCCAGCACGCTGAAGCGCTCAAAGCTCTCATTCCGGTTGCCCGCGAAGCAACCGCGGTCGACCCGGTGCTCGCGTGGGGCGCGCTGGCCACCGCCAGCATGGTTGCTTACCAATGCGGGGAGCCACATGCGATCCAGGTCATTCAAGACACTCTGGCCCACCTCGAGCAGGCTGCGCCCCCGTGGCAAACCCAAGATCAGAAGGCGGACGCGGACGCCGCCCGGCTGTTGATACTCGCCTCGACCGGCAGCGGTGCCGACGCGGAACTGATCGTCCCGTCCGCGGATCCGGATGCCCTGGACGAAGTTGCCGAAACTACCCTGTCCAGGGCCGGAACGGCGGCGTGGCTTCTGGACGAGCCTGAACTGGCGATCCGCCTGCTTCGGGCGGCCCGGCAGCAGCTC
>JASHUG010000154.1 GCA_030040155.1 Streptosporangiaceae bacterium
ATCCGATCGGGCAGCAGGTGCGCCGGCGGCACGCGGTAGGGGATGCCCGCATCCCGGATCTTGTTCTTCGCCCGCACGAGCCGCTTGGCCATCGTGGGTTCGGGAACCAGGAACGCGCGGGCGATCTCCGCGGTCGTCAGTCCGGCCAGCGTCCGCAGCGTCAGCGCTACCCTGGCCTCCAGTGACAGCGCCGGGTGGCAGCAGGTGAAGATGAGGCGCAGTCGGTCGTCGGTCACGCCACTGCCGCCGGTGTCGGCGGGCTGTCCTGGCTCGGCGAGCATCGCCGCCTCCTTCAGCTTGGCGGCCTCGTTCTTGCTGCGGCGCAGCTTGTCCAGTGCCCGGTTGCGCGCGGTGGTGGTCAGCCAGGCGCCCGGCCGGTCAGGGATGCCGTCGGCGGGCCACCGCGCCAGCGCCGTGGTGAAGGCGTCCTGCGTGCATTCCTCGGCCAGGTCCCAGTCGCCGGTCATCCGGATCAGACTGGCGACGATCCGGCCCCATTCCTGCTGGAACGCCCCGGTGACAGCCGCTTCGACGTCGGTCACGCCGAGCTCGTCAGTCGGGCAGGATCGGCCGGATCTCGACGCGCCCGCCGAACCGGGCCACGACGGGGTGCCGGGTAGCGGTGTCGACCGCCTCGTCCAGGTCGGCGCACTCGATCACGTTGTAGCCGACGATCTGCTCCTTGGTCTCGGCAAACGGCCCGTCGGACAGCAGGACGTCGCCGTCGCTCGCGCTCACGGTCGTCGCCGTGCTCGCCGGCCTGAGGCGCGCGCCATCCTTGATCACGATCCCGCGTGCGGTTACCTCACGCGACCATGGCATCCAGCATGGTTCGTCGGACTCGTCCGCGCTCGCGGCCCGCTGCGCCTTCGCCTCGTCGTCTGGTTCGGCGACCATCAGGAGCATGTACTGCATGGCGGTCTCCTCCGCTCCTTCGTCCCGGCTGTCATGTCTACGACGAATGGCGGACCCCTGCTATGGACGCCGATGAGATTATTCTTCGCGGTCCGTCCAACAGAGAGTAGCCCGTTCGTCGGTGAATAGAGCTAACCCACTAGGTGAAGGAGGTGCTCATGAGCCTGCCAGAGATCGTGAGCTCGCAGGACTGGCTAGTGGCTCGCAAGGAGCTGCTGGCCAGGGAGAAGGAGTTCACCCGCCAGCGCGACGCGCTGAACGCCGACCGCCGTCGGCTGCCGATGACCGTAGTGGAAAAGGACTACCGGTTCGAGGGCCCGGACGGCGTGGTCAGCCTGGCCGACCTGTTCGACGGCTGCAGCCAGCTGATCATCCAGCACGTCATGTTCGGCCCGGACTGGCAGACGATCTGCCCCGGCTGCAATGCCTCGCTGAACGCGCTCCCCGAAGCGGTCCTGGACCAGTTGCGCACCAGGGATACCGCGTACGCGGCGATTTCCCGCGCGCCCGCCGCCAAGATCGCGGCGATGATGGCGGTCAAGGGCTGGCCGGTCGACTGGTACTCGTCCTTCGGCACAGATTTCAGCTACGACTTCCAGGTGACGATCGACCCGGCGGTGGCTCCGCCGGTCTACAACTACGAGCCGGTGGACGCGACCGAGTCGACTGAGGTCGGCGGTCACAGCTGCTTCCTGACCGACGGCGACAAGATCTTCCACACGTACTCGACCTACGCGCGGGGATCCGACCACACCATCGGCGCGTACGCACTGCTCGACCTCACCGCGCTCGGCCGGCACGAGGACTGGGAGGAGCCCAAGGGCCGGGTGGCCGAGCCGCATCCGGCCGACCCGACGTTCACGTCCTGAGGCGACCCGACCGGTCCAGGAGGTACGCATGAGCCTGCCAGAGATCGTGAGCCCGCAGGAGTGGCTCGTGGCGCGCCGGGAGTTTCTCGCCAGGGAAAAGGAGCACACCAGGCAACGGGACACCTTGAACGCCGACCGCCGGCGGCTGCCGATGACGGTCGTCGAGAAGGACTACCGGTTCGAGGGCCCAGATGGAGAGCTGGCGCTGGCGGACCTGTTCGACGGCTGTCGTCAGCTGATCGTCCAGCACGTCATGTTCGGGCCCGACTGGGATTCGCCGTGCCCTGGCTGCTCAGCCGGGCTTGATGAAATGGCGCCCGCCGTGTTCGCGCATCTCCGCACTCGGGACACGGCGTTCGCCGCGATCTCGCGAGCGCCCTACGCCAAGCTCGCCGCGGCCAAGTCAGCCAAGGGGTGGCAGTTCGACTGGTACTCCTCGGACGGCAGCGACTTCAACTACGACTTCAGCGCGACGCTGGATCCGTCGGTTGCGCCGCCGGTGTTCAACTACGCGCCGGCCAAGTCGGACAAGCCCGACGAGATACCTGGCTTCAGTTGCTTCCTGCTTGACGGCGACCGCGTCTTCCACACCTACTCGACGTGGGCGCGCGGGACCGACCAGATCGGCAACGCCTACACGCTGCTTGACCTGACCGCGCTTGGCCGTCACGAGCGGTGGGAGGAGCCGAAGGGCCGGGTAGCCGACCCGCATCCAGCCGATCCGACGTTTCTGTCCTGACCGGGAGCGGCCGGCAGGCCCGCCGTCACTACCGCGGCGGCAGGCCTGCCTGCTGCAGGAGTCCCGGGATGACGTGTTCGGCGCCGATCGCCATGACGTGGACGCCCGCGAGACCCGGCAGGTCGGCCAGCGCAGCGATGAGTTCGCTGCACAGTTTCTCGCCCTCAGCCCGGATGTGTTCTGGCCCCGCGGCGGTGAGCCGCTCAGAGACCTCGTCTGGGATGAGGACGCCGGGAATCCGGGCGAGGCGGTCCAGTGCCCTGGCCGACCGTATGGGACCGACGCCGGCCAGGACCGCGCACCGCTCGGTAACGCCCAGGTCTTCCAGGCGGCGCAGCCACGCCGCGAACACCGGCACGTCAAAGACGAATTGCGTCTGGACGAACTGTGCGCCCGCGTCCGCCTTCGCCGCCAGTCGCCTGACCGCGGCGTCCAGGCCGGCTGCGCCGTCAGACCGCGGCTCGCCTGGCGGATTCTCCACGGCGCCGAGCAGCCATGCGGGCGGCGGCTTGAGCAGGCCGCCTGACATCAGCTTGCCGTCGTCGCGCATGGAGGTGGCTACCCGCAGCAGCTGAAAGCTGTCGAGGTCGAAGACCGGCTTGGCATCGGCGTGATCACCGTGTCGCGGATGGTCGCCGGTCATGATCAGCACGTTGGGCACGCCGAATGCGGCGGCGGACAGTAGCTCGGACTGCAGCGCGATCCGGTTCCGATCCCTGCAGGTCAGCTGCATGATCGGCTCGACTCCGGCACCGGCCGCGGCGACGCTGCCTGCCAGGCTGGAAAGCCGGACGGCGGCACTCTGGTTGTCGGTGATATTCACCGCGTCTACCCAGCCGCGGAGAGCGGCTGCCTTCTGCGCCACCGGGGCGAGAGCGGCCCCGCGCGGCGGGCCGATCTCGGCGGTCACGGCGAACTGACGTGACTCCAGCCGCCGGCGGAACGTTCCAGCGTGCCCCGATTCGGCGGTAGCGAGGTGACCGTCCGGTTTGCCCATCACGACGATCAACCTATCGCGGCCGGTTAACCGTGTAACCAGCCCTGCAAGCCGGGGGTCAGGACTAGGTGCTGGCCATCCTCGGGCCGGTCACCCCGGCTGGTGCCACGGCCGTGGCCGAGCGATACGCCTGCGTCTGCCCGCCGCGCAGGTGCCGTCCCGCACCGTCCTGCGGATCTTCTAGGGCCGGGGGCTCGGTCCTGACCTGGCGGCGCACGACGCTCAGCTGACCGAGACCGCCCATGGCGGCGATGACCTGCGCGGCCAGTCCGGACTGGGCCGAAGTCGACTCGATGATCCCGATCGTCGTGACGCCGTCGATCAGCGCCGGGGTGAGTTCGAATACCGAGCCGAGCGCCTGGACGCGGGCGCCGGCGTCCCGAGCCTGGGCGACAACCTGACGTGCGTCGCTCGACTGCGGATCGCCGAGCACCAGGACCAGATCGCTGCCGGTGGCCACCGCCCGTACCGTGGCCAGCCGGTCGGAAGGCGCATAGCAAAGGCCGGAAGGGGGGGCGCCTTGGGCGGCCGGATAGCGAGACCGCAGCGCGCTGATTACGCCGCTAGCCGACTCGACCGGCAGGCCGGGCTGAAGCATGTAGGAGATGCGCTGCGCGTCCGTCACGTTCAGCGTGGTCGTGCCGCCGGTGTTCTCGACGATCGTGACCTGACCGACGGCCCGGCTAGCGATGGGGGCGGCGGCGGCGGCGTGACGCTGGCCGATCAGCACTACGTGCTGGCCGCGGCTGGCCAACCGCCCGGCGCCCTCCTGAGCCTGCGCGACCAGCGGGCAGGTCGCGTCGATCACGACCAGGCCGCGCTCGGCTGCTTCGGCTCTGACCTGGCTGCTGACGCCGTGCGCCGGGAACAGGACGACATCGCCCTCCGCTGCGTCGGCAAGCGATGTGACCTGGACGACGCCGAGCATGTCAAGTTCGGCGGCAGTTTCCGGCGGCAGCGACAGCGGCCCGAGTACGCGGACAGTCCGGCCAGAACCTGCGTGCTCGGCCGCTGCCCGGCGGTAGATCTCCGCTGCGCGCAGGGCCCCGTTGCACCACGGGCTACCGGCGGCGAGCACCACGCGGCTGGCCGCGACTGCCGCCCACTCCTGCACCGCCGCGAAGGCGACCGCGGCCGACAGCCGGTCGCCCCGCGGAGTGGCGGCAGCGATCGCGGTGTAGCCGCCGCCTGGGCGCGGGCACGTGGCCAGGTACAGCACGGCATCCCCGTCGGCCCCCGAGTCGGCATACCGGGGTGCCGGTGCCAGCCGGACCTGGCGGCCCTTGCGCTGCAGCGATCCGGCCACTAGCGGCGCGGCCGGGCAACTGACCCGTTCGGTAAGTTCGTCACCGAACACCGTGGGCACCAGCACCTCGCCGCGCTGCACGCTCAGGCCGCTGGCATGGATCTCGCGCACCGGCACGGATGGCGTCCCGGTGATCCCGCCGGGCCTTGCCCACCTTGTCATGCGGTTTGGTTCCCCCCGTGTGTACCCGGGCCTGTGCTGCCAGGGCAGTGCCCCGTGGCGGGCGCACCGGCCACGAGACCATTGCCGATCTTCCCGGTTGTATCCCTCGGTTGACCCTGCCCGCGGCCAAGGTTCGGTCACGCCGAAGGCGGTCGTGCCGCGGTCAGTAAACCTATTAAAGCTCTAGGAATTACCGGAATTTCGCCGTACGCTGAACGCGGCCTCGGGCCGTTATCTGCGTGGCTGAAAGGGGATATAGCTGCCATGTCGAAAACTGACGAATTCCTGGACAACAACCGCCGCTACGCGGAGTCCTTCGGCGGCGGGCTCCCGCTGCCCCCTGCGGCGGGCGTCGCCGTCGTCGCGTGCATGGACGCCCGCCTGAACGTCTACGGCATACTCGGGCTTGACGAGGGGCAGGCGCACGTCATCCGCAATGCCGGAGGCGTTATCACCGACGACGAGATCCGCTCCCTCGCCATCAGCCAGCGCCTGCTCGGTACCAGGGAAATCATCCTCATCCATCACACCGACTGCGGGATGCTTACCTTCACCGACGACGCGTTCAAGGCAGGCATCGAAGCTGAGACCGGCATCAAGCCGCCCTGGGCAGCGGAGGCCTTCCCGGACCTGGACGGCGACGTCCGGCAGTCAATAAACCGGATCAAGGCGAGCCCCTTCGTGCCGCACAAGGACTCGATTCGTGGCTTCGTGTTCGACGTGGAGACCGGCCTGCTGACCGAGGTGAAGTAGCCGCCGCCCACGAGGCCCGCGAGGCCGCGAGTATTACGTCTCGGGGTTGTCGCCGCGACTTTGCTGCTCAGCCAGGAACCGCTCGAATTGCGCGCCGAGTTCCTCGGCGGTCGGCATGGCCTCCGTGTCGTCGAGCAGTCGCTCCCGGTCCGCGGTGAACGCGTCGTACTGCTGCTCGAGCGCCTGGACCACCTCGGCCACTTCAGACGACCCTTCGACCTGTCTGGCGATCTCCAGGTCCGTGCGGCGTGCGGACTCGCGCAGCGCGTCGGCCGGCAGCGCCAGCCCGGTCACTCGCTGGACGGATTCCAGCAGCGCGACGGCGGCCGCCGGGTATGCGGCCTGGGCCAGGTAGTGCGGGACGTGCACGGCAAAGCCGATCGCCGCCTTGTTGTCCTCGCCGAGGCGGTACTCAAGCAGGGCGGCCGCACTGCCCGGTACCTGAAGCTTGTCGACCAGCGGACGGTAGCCCTCGATCAACTCGGGCTGCGTGGCGTGCGCCGTAACGCCGAGGGGTCGGGTGTGCGGAACGCCCATGGGGATGCCGTGGTACCCGACGCTGACCCGGACGCCGAGGCGGTCGGCCAGCTGCCGCACCGCGCCGGTGAACGTATCCCACTCGCGGTCGGGCTCCAGGCCCGATAGCAGCAGGAACTGCGTGTCCTCGCCGTCGTGCAGCAAGGACAGTGTCAACTCGGGTCCGTCGTATTCTTCCCAGTGATCCTTCGAGAAGGTCATGATCGGCCGGCGCGAGCGGTAGTCGAGCAGCGAGTCGATATCGAACCGGGCGATTGGCGTGGGCTCCAGGGTGCTGGCGAGGTGCGCCGACAGCAGCCTGCCCGCGGCGCCAGCATCGATGAAGCCGTCCAAGTAGTAGAGCATCACCAGGCCGCGGTCGGGCGTGGGCGCACCTGGGTCTACCTCGTAGAGGTCGGCCGGATCGCGTGCCACCTTAGTCAGCCCTCCTGGTCGCTGTTCAGTATCAGTCTTACCAGCGCCGCGGGCCCGGTGGTTAATCCCGTCGCCCTGAACTGGGCCCGCCGTCGGCGCTCTGGCCCGACCGCTCCTGCCAGCGCACCAGCAAGCCTGCCATCTCAGCGGTGATGAATTCGAAGTACCGTACGGTCTGCGCCATCCGGACGCCGGCTGGCGAGTCCGCGCCGAGCACTTCCACGCCGTCGCGCAGGTCGGCTGCCCAGCGCGAGAACTGCCGCTCGCGCAGCCCCACGATGTCCTGCCACACAGATTTGGGCATGCGGTAGTGCTGGCGGCGCGAACCTGCCTCTCCTTCGGCCACTATCAGCCCAACCTGGACCAGGTAGCGGGCGCCGCCAGAGACAGATGCCGGGCTGGCCTCCAGCACCTCCGCCAGTTCCGCGGCGGTCATGCTGCTGGAGTCTGCGGTTAGCAGCGCGACGAAGATCCGGGCCGGGGTCCGCGGGAATCCCGTCTGGACCAGGTGGGACGTGAACCGCTCGATGAACTGCCGGACGGACGCAGGATCTCGCTGGGCCGCCGTCTGGCCCTGGGTCGCTTGGTCGGCCTGGTCCGTCCCCGCTGCGGCTCCGTTAGCCGGGCCGGGTTGCCGCGGCGCACCGTCGACCTCGCCCGCTCCCGGCGTCATCGCGGCGGAGGCTGGCCGTTCTCCTTGACTGCTCGGTTGCGATGCGGACACCAGTTGGCTGGTGCACCCCGTTTCGTATGATTGTTGTTAGTATTTTCAGTACTTACTGAAGTTAGCGTATCATCCGATCCGTGGACGCTATCGAAGTCTCCGGCCTGCGCAAGACCTTCGGCAAGACCGTCGCGCTCGATGGCCTTGACCTCACGGTGTCGACTGGCGAGGTGCATGGCTTCCTTGGCCCCAATGGGGCCGGCAAGACCACCACAATCCGAGTCCTGCTCGGGTTGCTGCGATCCGACGCCGGCACCGCGAGGCTGCTTGACGGTGACCCGTGGGCCGACGCGGTCGCGCTTCACCGACGGCTCGCTTACGTGCCCGGTGACGTGACGCTGTGGCCCGACCTGACCGGCGGGGAGGTCATCGACCTGCTGGGGAGGCTACGCGGCGGGCTCGATCCTGAGCGGCGCGCCAACCTGCTCGAGCGTTTCGACCTCGATCCGGCCAAGAAGGCCAAGGCCTACTCCAAGGGCAATCGGCAGAAGGTGGCGCTGATCGCGGCGCTCGCATCCGACGCCGAATTGCTGCTGCTCGACGAGCCCACGTCCGGACTCGATCCGCTGATGGAGGCCGTGTTCCGCGAATGCGCAGAAGATGAGCGGGCCCGCGGCCGCACGATCTTGCTGTCAAGCCACATCCTGTCTGAGGTGGAAGCGCTCTGTGACCGGGTGACGATAATCCGGGCCGGCCGCACGGTCGAGACCGGCACGCTCTCCGAACTGCGCCATCTGACCAGGACCTCGATCGCGGCGGAACTGGCCGGGACCGTTCCCGGCCTTGACCGGCTGCCCGGTGTGCACGACCTGGTCGTAGATCCGGAGCAGGACGGGGGCAGCCGGGTGCGGTGCGAGGTGGACTCCGACCAGCTTGATCCGCTGCTGCGCCAGCTGGTCACGGCCGGCGTGCGGACGCTCGTGAGTCAGCCGCCCACGCTTGAGGAACTCTTCCTGCGGCATTACGCCGATGACGATGGGAACCTGTCGGCCGGCAATCACGACCACCAGCTGCAAGCGGGGGATTCAGCCCGAGCGGGTGACCGAGCGTGACCACGTCGGTGGCCGAGCGGCCCGGTTCTGGCCAGGGCGCCATGGGCCGGGACGGACGCACGGGCTCGCTGACTGGTGTGCGCGAACTGGCCCGGCTGGCATTCCGGCGAGACCGCCTTGTCCTTCCGATCTGGGTGTACGCGCTGACCGTGATCGCCGCGTCCGGCGGGTTCGGTATCAAGCTTGTGTACAAGACGCTGAAGGACCGGCTGTCCATCGCCGCGAGTGTGCACCGCGACCCGGCTCTCTCGTTTCTCTACGGCCAGCTGCACGGTAGCTCGCTCGGCGCGATCGTGGCCTGGCGGTACTTGTCCTATGCCGCGCTCGGGGCCGGCCTCATGACGACTTTCCTCGTTGTCCGGCACTCCAGGGCGGACGAGGAGAGCGGCCGACTCGAGCTTGTCGGCTCCACTGCGGTTGGCCGGCGCGCTCCGCTCGCGGTCGCGATGCTGGTGGCGACGACAGCGAGCCTGATCTTGTTCGTGCTGAGCAGCGCGTTGCTGGCGTTGGGCGGGCTCTCGTGGCCGGGCTCGGTCGCGTTCGCCGCCGGCGAGCTCGGCTGCGGCCTGGTATTCATCGGAATCGCGGCCGTCGCTGCGCAGATCAGCGGCACCGCCCGCGGGGCGCGGGGCATCTCCATCACCGTGCTTGCCGTTGCCTTCCTGCTGCGCGGGATTGGCGACTCGGGCGGCAGTCACGGGCTGACGTGGGTCACGTGGCTATCGCCGATTGGCTGGGCCGAGGTGGTACGACCGTACGGCGCCGAGCGCTGGTGGGTACTGGCGCTGCCCGTGGCCGCGACCGTCGGTGGCGTCCTGGCGGCGTTCGCGCTCGCCGCCCAGCGCGATCACGGTGCCGGCCTGGTGCAGCCGCGGCCGGGCCCGGCCACGGCCGGACGGTTTCTGGCCGGGCCGACCGGACTGGCGTGGCGGCTGCAGCGGGCTTCGCTCGCGGCCTGGGCCACCGGCTTCCTGCTCTTCGGCATCGCGATCGGCGTGGTGGGCAAGTCGGTCGGCCAGCTCATCGGCGTCAGCGGCCCGGTCGACAAAGCCCTGAGGCATATCGGCGGGCAGCCGGGCCTGATCAACGCGTACCTGGCCGCATGCATGAGCCTCGCCGCGCTGATCGCCGCCGGCTACGCGGTCTCGGCGGTGCTGCGGTTGCGCTCAGAGGAAGCGGGCGATCTCGGCGACCCGATCCTGGCCGGGCCGGTCAGCCGGCTGCGCTGGGCGGGCAGCCACCTGCTGGTGGTGCTGGCCGGGACCGTAGTGGTCATGGTCTTGACCGGAATTGGCTTCGCGCTCGGATTCGGCATCGCCGCCTCGGATCTCGGCACTCAGCTACCACGGCTGCTCGAGGCTGGGCTCGTGCAGATACCCGCGGTGCTGGTCGTCGCCGCGATCGCCATGGCCGGCGTCGGCCTGGCGCCGACGCGTAGCGCAGCTGTGGGCTGGGCGGCGCTGGCCGTCTGCGGGTTCATCGGCGTAATCGGGCCCGCGCTCAACCTCTCGCAACCGGTGCTGGACATCTCACCGTTCACGCACGTGCCGAAGCTGCCAGGCAATGCGCTAACGGCGACGCCGCTGGTCTGGCTGAGCGTGATCGCGGTCGTGCTCGCGGCCGTCGGCCTGGCCGGCTTGCGGCGCCGCGACATCGGCTAGCACCGACGCTCGCGCCCGTATCGGCCTCATCGGCCCAATCGGCTCCGGGGCGATTGCCACGTCGGGCGGCACCCCGCTGGGGAGCCGCCCGGACGGCTGCCGTGTCGTCGGAGGAGACGCAGCACGTCGGCCCGGCTGGAGGAGGATTAACCACGCCGACAAGGTAGTATCGGCCGGCCTGGCCCCACAGTAAAGGAACACTGACCGGAAAAGTTTCCGGCAGACTTCTGCGTGCGCGACCGGCGGGGAATCTCCCGATGATCGGCAGGTGTGCTGCCTTACGGGTGGAGCGTCTTGTGCTCGGCCAGCATCTGCACGTACTGGGCAATCTTGTTGGCCCTTGTTTCCGGCCGCTTCACGACGCCAATCCGGTACAGGATCGCGTACCGGTTCACGCTGCTGATCGTCTCGAAGAACTCGCTGGCCGCGGGGTTGGCAGCAAGCGCATCGCGCAAGTCGTCAGGGACGGTCGCGGAACGCTGGCCGGGATACGCCTGCTCCCATCGCCCGTCCGCCTTCGCCCGTTCCACCTCGCGCAGGCCCGCCGGCTGCATCCGGCCCGCTTCGATCAGCGCCTCGGCCTTCTCGGTGTTGATCTTTGACCACTTACTGCCCGGCTTACGCGGGGAGAACCGCTGCCGCCAGTAGTCGCCGTCGAGGCCGCCCTTCTGCCCATCGATCCAGCCGAAACACAGTGCTACCTCGAGCGCTTCCGCGTAAGAAACAGTTCGCTGCGACGCGCCTTTCTTCGCGAACTTGAGCCAGGCACCGGGAGCACGCTCTCCCTCGCTCGCGAGCCAGTCCCGCCAAGCGGCAGCGGAAGAGAACATAAGCACCGGAAACTCCTCGTTCCCCATCTGGCCAGTCAACCACGGGTGTCTGTCAGCGTGCGCCGGGCGCGTAGTGTTCTCAAGCACCTCGCGAATGCCCACCCACTCGGTCAAATGGGGGCTCTATGACGGCGCGCCCACGGCGGCAGGCACTCGGCGTACGCCTGGGAAGAGCCGCGGTCGGACGACGGTGGAAGCTCGGACCGGCGCGCAACTCGATCACGAGAGAGCGCGACGTGCCGGCTGCGATGCGCGACGGCGTCGTCTTGCTTGCCGATCACTTCGCACCGGCGGTGCCCGGGCCGTGCCCGACCGTGCTGATGCGCTGCCCCTATGGCCGCGGGCTGCTGTACTCCGCGATGGCCTGGCCCTACGCCGAGCGCGGATACCACGTGCTACTGCAGAGCACGCGCGGGACGTTCGGCTCGGGCGGCACGTTCCGCCCGTACACGGATGAGGCCGCCGACGGCCAGGACACCGTCGCCTGGCTTCGCGAGCAGGACTGGTTCGACGGCCGCCTGGCGACCGTCGGGAGCAGCTACCTGGGTTTTGTTCAGTGGGCGCTGACGCTCGAGCCACCACCCGAGTTGCGCGCCATGGTCGTCCAGGTCGCGCCGCATGACCTGGGCTTTACCGCCTTCGGGCACGGGTCATTCGAGCTGTACAACCGCCTGGCCTGGAGCGCGCAGATGGCGCACCAGCAGGAGCAGCGCAGCGCGCTGCGGCAGATCTGGGGAACGATCCGCCGAGACAACCGGATCGCGCCCATGCTCGCCAGGCTGCCGCTGAGCTCGACCGGCGAGGGCATCGGGGGGAACGAGGCGCCGTGGTACCCGGAGTGGCTTGCACACCCGGACTTGTCCGACGCCTACTGGGACGCGCGCCGTGCCACTGCGGCACTGGAACGCGTGACAGTACCGGTGCTGCTGATCGGCGGATTTCACGATCAGTTCTATGAGCAGACGTTGCTGCAGTACCAGGCGCTGCGTCGCCGGGACGTCCCCGTTGGGCTCACCGTCGGTCCGTGGACGCATCTCACCGTTGACGTCGGGCTGGCGGCGCGGGAGACCCTCGCGTGGCTCGATGCGTTCGTGGCGGGTGACGGGCCGAGCCCGCGTTCGCAGCCGGTACGAGTGTGGACGGGCGGAACCGCGCAGTGGAGCGAGCGAGCGGAGTGGCCGCCCGCCGGCGTTGCGCCGGTGACCTGGTACTTGCAGCCCGGTGGCGTGCTCGCCACCGACGGTGGCCCATCCGCCGGCGCCGGCCTGTCTGCCGGCGCGTCGGACTTCGCGTACGATCCGCTGGACCCGACACCGTCCGTTGGCGGCAGGACCACGTCGTACTCTGCTGGCAGCCGCGACAACCGCGACCTGGAAGCGCGGGGTGACGTGCTGACGTTCAGCACGGGACCGCTCGCCGGCCCGGCCGAGATCGCGGGAGCACCATCGCTGCATCTGTACCTGCGCTGCGATGGCGCGAGCGCCGACATCTTCGCGCGGCTGTGCGATGTCAGCGAGAGCGGCGAGTCGCGCAACGTCACCGATCAGGTCATCCGGCTGGGCCAGGCGGAACTACCGCCGGGCAAGGCGTGCGCGGTCACCATGTCGCTACCCGATGTCTCGCACGTGTTCCGGCCCGGTCACCGGATCAGGCTGCAGATATCCGGCGGGGCCTTCCCTCGCTATGCCCGTAACCTCGGCACGGCGGCGGATCAGGTGACCGGCACGCAGACCGCCGTGGTGCACTACAGCATCCTGCATGGGCAGCCGCAGCCGTCCGTGCTCACGCTGCCGGTGCTGGTCACCCAGACGCAGCCGGCCGCGGACGCCCAGGGCTAGGCGGTCGGAGGCCGCTGGAAGCCGCGCAGCAGCTCGGTGACGCGGGCTGTCACCTCAGTCTCGGCGGCGCCGACCGCAGCCAGTGCCACGGTCGCCGGTGAGTCAGGGTCGCGGATGAGGCCAAGCAGAAGGTGCTCGGTGCCGATGTAGTTGTGGCCATGCTCGAGGGCAATCGTCAGCGCGTTCCGCAGCGCCCGCTTGCCGTCGGCGGTGAACCGCTTTGGCGCTTCCGTGCCGGCGTCGGCCTCGGCGCCGGCGCCGCTCGTCCCGGCCGGCGTCGCCTTCCAGGCCTTGCTCTCCGCGGCCTGGTTCAACGCGGCCTGGTTCACCGCGGCCTGGACGGCTGCCTCGCTGATGTTCATCTCCCGCAGCGCCTTGGCTGCGACGCCCTCCGGCTCGGCAAACAGGCCCAGAAGCAGGTGCACGGAGCTGGCCTCCTGCTGACCGTCGGCATTCGCTTTCTGTATGGCGACTGCCAGCACCTTGCGGGCTCTGGAGGTGAACCGCTCAAACGTGGGTGACGGGGTGGAGGCGATGATCTTGTCGGCCCATGAGGCGGCGAAGCGCTTGTGGACCGCCTGCTTGGTGACCCCGAGCGCGCCGCTGATTTCCGACCACGACCGCCCCTCTCGTCTGCACCGATCGACGAAGTGCCCGAGCAGGGCGTCGTTGGTGTCTTCGAGCTGGGCGACCGTCGCGGCCGCGGTGACCAGCTCATCAAGCGAATCGCTGCTAGCGGCGTCCTGGTGAACGGTGTTGATCAGGTCCTGAAGGGCCGGCGGAGGTGTCATGGGTCAACCATAGGTTGACGGGAGTGGCCCGTCAACTCAGAGTTGACGGAGCTGACCTGCTATCTGTCAACTTTGCGTTGACGAACTATTCTTTGAATTTTGGGCATGCCGTGGCGGCCGGAGACGTTGGCCGCTTATGACCGAGCAATCGGACAAACACGATATGAGGGAGACGCCAGAGTGGGCCCAGCGGACATGAGCTACCGGCGGCGGCTGCTGGTACTGGCGATCTGCTGCATGAGCCTGTTCATAGTCGGCCTCGATGTCACGATCGTCAACGTCGCACTGCCCTCGATTGGGCGGGAACTACACTCCGGAGTTTCCGGCCTGCAGTGGGTGATCGACGCCTACACGCTGGTGCTGGCCAGCCTGCTGATGCTGTCGGGATCGACGGCCGACCGGCTGGGCAGGCGACGAACGTTCCAGACCGGCCTGGCCATGTTCACGCTGGGATCGCTGCTCTGCAGCGTTGCGCCCGGCCTCGGCTGGCTGGTGGCGTTCCGCATGGTCCAGGCGATCGGGGGATCCATGCTCAACCCGGTCGCGATGTCGATCATCACCAACACGTTCATCAAGCCGGCGGAGCGGGCCCGCGCGATCGGCGTATGGGGCGGTGTGATCGGCCTGAGCATGGCGCTTGGGCCGATAGCCGGAGGCCTGATCGTCGAGACCGTCGGGTGGCGTGGCATCTTCTGGGTCAACATTCCAGTTGGCATCGCGGCGATTGTCTTGACTGCGCTGTTCGTGCCCGAGTCCAAGGCTCCGCGGGCGCGGCGACTAGATCCGGTCGGGCAGTTTCTCGTGATAATCCTGCTGGCCGCGCTCGTGTACGGCCTTATCGAGGGACCGGGATCGGGCTGGACGTCCGGCAAGATCGTCGGCTGCTTCGCGCTGGCGGCTGCCGCGCTCGTCGCCCTTATCGGCTACGAGCCGCGCCGGGAAGAGCCACTGATCGACGTGCGCTTCTTCCGGAGCGCGCCGTTCTCGGGTGCCGTAGCCGTCGCGATCTGCGCGTTCGCAGCCCTCGGCGGGTTCCTGCTTGTTAACCAGCTTTACCTGCAAGACGTTCGCGGCTATTCGCCCTTGATGGCTGGCGTCTTCACGCTGCCGATGGCGGCGATGACCGCGATCTTCTCGCCGCTGTCCGGGCGACTGGTCGCGACCAGAGGCACCCGGCCCTCGCTGGCGCTCGCGGGCATCGGAATAACTGGCGCTGGGCTGATCCTGGCGCAGGTCACGACGAGCACGCCAGCGATCATCCTGCTCGCGAGCTATGTCCTTTTCGGTTTCGGCTTCGGGCTCGTGAACGCGCCGATTACGAACAGCACGGTGTCTGGCATGCCAAGAACGCAAGCCGGGGTGGCGGCGGGTGTCGCGTCCACGAGCAGGCAGGTCGGCTCCTCGCTGGGAGTCGCGGTGATCGGGTCGGCCACCATCTCGGCCTTGCACGGTGCGTTCAGGTTGCACTTCGCCGATGCCAGCCACGCTGGCTGGTGGATCGTGGTCGGCTGCGGCCTCGGCGTGCTGGTCATCGGGCTGCTGGTCAGCGGCCGGTGGGCGGCCGGAACGGCCAGCCGGACCGCGGCCCGGCTCGGCCATGCGGACGCGGAGCCCGCGCCCATGGTGCCCGTGGTGGACTGATGCCGTCCGCGGCCTGACACTCTGCCCGGCACACCACCAGGCGCAGGTCCATCGACTGCCTAGCCGGGCCGCAAAGCAGGTGCTCAGGCAGAAGATACGGGAATGCGCCTCGATATCTCACCGGCCGCCTGTGCAACTGCTTGCCCGCGCCATGTTGTGGCCTGATCGCTAGCGCCGTGGGTCCACGGCGCCCATGGCGACGGGTCAGTCATTGCCGGCGCGCTGTACTCAAAAGCGGCAGATGGCGTGTCCCAGCCGCACCTGCGAACAAGAAGCGTCGCGAGCCTGCCAGGGCCGGATTCACCGTCGGCAGCGCGCGTCCTGGATATCAAGACGTAGCCGCCAGGCGCAGTGATCGCGCAGGGATGGCCTGCCGGGCGATCACCCATGACGGCGGCGGCGATCAACGCCATCGCGAGCACGTCGGTGCGCAGGGCATCGTCGAGGCCGGGCTTGAGGGTGATGTGCTCGCCGAACGCTACGATCGCGGCAACGCGGTCATCCGGCCACATGCTTTCCCCGGCGGAAGCGTCAAGAACGGTGATGCCAAGCCGTGTCGCGGTATTGAGCAAGCGTTCAAAAGCGCCGGCCAGTCCTAGTTCGAGTACTGGCTGATATCCGTTCTGCGGCATCACCATGTCCAGACTTGCCTGTCGCAGCCGTAGGGGGGACTATCACGACCGGCGGACCTTAGCCCTGTCGTCGGCCTGCAACTCCGACGAGGACGGGCAGCTCTTGAGCGACTGCCGTCGGCTGCGCAGCGATGGCTTGCGCTGCGACCTCGCTCCGCGCTGCCGCGATCTCGGCGTGCTTGGCGGTGATTTCGACATGCCAGCGGGTGAGCGTGAGCCACAGCGGGATTCCCGCGCAGCAGCCGAAGAACAAGAGCATCAGCGGAACATTTAACCAGAACCACCCCACGACGACCCCTCCCCAGTAGTCAGCACGAAGCTACGCGTCCATTCGCATAAGCGGCATCGGTAATCTCCCCGGGTTCTTCCCTAGGCCTCGTTGCCGGGTGCCCGGTGCGGGCGGATGCGGGCAGCCAGCTGATGCCGGTGCCTGACTCCCAGCTTCGTGAAGGCACTGGCCAAGTGGTACTCCACGGTCTTAGGGCTCAGATACAGCTGCTCTGCCGCCTCCCGGTTAGATAGCCCCGACGCGACCAGCCGCGCCACGCGGAGTTCCTGGGTAGTGAGTCCGGGCAGATCTGGGTCGCCGCCGCCGCGTGGCCGGACCCCGAGCGCCGCGAGCTCGGCACTGGTGGCGTGCGTGAATGGGCGGGCGGCGAGGCCGGAGAAGATATCGTCCGCGGCCCGGACGGCGGCAATCGCCGCTTTGCGCTGGCGCATCCGGGACAGGCACCGGCCATGCTGAAGGTTCAGCAGCCCGCGGTGGAAAGGAAAGGGCTCGCGAGCGCAGGCCTCAGAGCCCTTCCGCAGCACGCGCTCTGCCTCGTCAAACTCGGCGTGCTCCATGGCCAGCCAGCCGCGGAGCCAGGCCGCATTAATGAGTGCCAAGGACTGGCCACGGTTAGTGGCGCGGGACTCGTACCCGAGCAGGGCGCTTTCGGCATCGGCAAGCCGTCCGGTCCGGATCAGGGCCCAAATCTGCAGCGGGCGCCACCAGAACGCAGCCGGGTCGTCGTAGCAGTCGATCTCCGGCACGGCCAGCGCGATGGCGGAGCCGAAGAGCACTTCGTCGGGGTCGTCCCTGGCGAACCCCAGGATGCTGCGCGCGGACGCGGCGTGGATTTCCGCCAAGCCTCCGAAGGCGCGTGCCGCGCCTTCGGCCGCTTCGACGTGGTCGGCAGCTGTCGTCCACTCGCCGCGGCAGCACGGAACCTTGGCCGCGACGCTGTGCACGATGGGCAGGTCGTAATACAGATCCGCGTCCCGGGCCAGAGACACTGCCAGATCGGCGTGATCCTGGCAGTCCTCCCAGCGGCCGCGCCGGAACTCGGCCTCCGCGAGAAATGCCAGCGGCTGACCGGGAAACCGCACCTGGAGACCGGCCCTGATGCGCTTCACCGCGACTCCCAGGTCTTCGATCGCCCCCTGCAGGTCGCTAGTCCAGAGCTTGACCACGCCACGGGAGGCGACCGAGCCGGTATGTGCGGTCGATACCATCGCCGCGCGCTCGGGCAGGTCGTGGAACAGGCTCAGAGCCTTGTCGCCTTGCCCGCTCAGCGTGAACTGCATGGCGCGCATGCCCCGGACGGTTTCGTACCATGGCTCGCTGCCGGTGGCGCCTTCGAGGGCGCGGTCCAGCCACACGGTGGACGCTGTGAACGAACCGGATACGCCGAACAGCATGCCGAGCCCGATCGCTGCGTCCTGGCCAGCTGCCTTATCCGCAACGGGATCATGAGAATCCCACGCCGACTGCAGCAGGGTTCGCGCGTCGGCTGGCCGCGCTGCCAGCAGAGCAAGGTGACCCAGGGCAGCGTCTCTGCGGGCGCTGACGGGAAGCAACTCCACCGTCGGGCGCGCAGCTTCGGCCTGGCTGACATCTGCCGCCCGGACTAGCAGCTCAAACGACGACAGGGTGCGCTCGCCACGCTCGGGTCCAGCCGCTGACACCACGGCCGCCTGCTGCAGATACCGGGCGGCGAGGCGGAGCTTCCCGGCCGCTGCCGCCTCGCCAGCCGAGTATTCAAGATCAGATGCGAGCGCCAGGTCTGCGCCGACCGCCGCGGCGGTCCGGTGACCGAGCGCATGCTCACCGCCTACGACTGCCGCGGCACGCTGGTGCAGCGTCCGCCGCCGCTCTGCCCCGAGCTGGCCGTAGACCGCCTGGCGGACGAGCAGGTGCGGGAAGGAAAGCCGCCAGCCAAGCGGCGTCTCTTGCTCGAACAGGATTCCCGCCCGCTC
>JASHUG010000155.1 GCA_030040155.1 Streptosporangiaceae bacterium
GCGCTGCGAGCCGGGGCGCTGTACCTGCGCGGATATGCGAGCGGTCAGCCCCGCGGCGGGTCCGAGCAGGCCAGGGACGACCCCGTCGTAGTCCATCACTTCGGCGAGCTGACGGTGCTCGTGCGCTCCGCCCGGGCGCTGCTGGAGCAGGCGGCCGACGTCGTGGACGAGGCCAGGGCTGCGCTGGCCGAGCCTGATCTGGACAGTGGTGCGGCCGCTCGGTGGGAAGCCGAGGCGAACGTGGCCATCCCGCAGCGCGGGTGGGGGCGGGCGCGAGCCGGACGGCCGGCAACGGCCGACTAGCGGGCGGCTGGCTGACTCGGACTGCGCCTAGCGAATCCCGTGCGGCGCGAGCCCTGCACGAGTGCTACTGTCCTGGACACGCCCTAGCAGATCGGAACACGGCAGGATCCGGCATGACAGTGCCCGACGAAACGCCCATCGCGTATGAAGCGGCTGTGCTCGGCTCGCCTGTGCTCACGAGTAACGGAACCGCGATCGGAACCCTGGAGCACGTGCTCGAGGTTCCGGACCTGGATCTGTTCGACGGAATCGTCGTAGCCACGCATCATGGGCTGCGCTTCGTCGACGCCGATCGCGTCACGCGGATAACCCGCAGCAAGCTGCGGACCGACCTCAGCGACGCTGAGGCGGCGCAGCTACCGGCTCCTAGCGGCCCGCCGGTCTATCACGTTGACGCCCTGCAGGACTCCGGTCACAACCTGCACGACGTGCTCGGCCGGTTTTTCGGGCGGCCGCACTGGACTCGCGAGCACGACTAGCCAGGCCGCCGGAACGAGACTCTCGCCCGGTCATGGCGGCCGGCGGCACGCAGCTCACCGGTTGCTCCACTCCTGCGCCAGTAGCTCGTAGGAGCGGACCCGGTCGGCGTGCTCGTGCGTGATCGTCGTGATGATCAGCTCGTCGGCGCCGGTGGCGTCGCGCAGCCGCTCGAGCTGGTCGGCGACCTGGGCGGGCGAGCCGACGAACTGCGTTTCGATCCGGTCGGCGACCAGTGCCCGGTCGCCGTCGGTCCAGACGTGGGCCTTCGCCTGCGCAGCGGTGGGAAACTCAATCGCGCCCTCCCCAGTGCGAATGCTTCGTACCCACATTCCGTAGCCGGAGGCCAGCTGGCGCGCGGTGGCCTCATCCTGCGCCACCACGACGTCGGCCGATACGCAGACATAGGGGTCAGGCAGCTCGGCCGACGGCTTGAATGCTGCCCGGTACCCGGCCGCCGCTTCCAGCACCGTGGCCGGGCTCACGTGGTAATTCGCGGCGAAGCGCAGGCCATTGCGGCCGGCCACCTCGGCGCTCTCACCGCCGCTGCTGCCCAGGATCCAGACCTGGAGATCCGCGCCTTCACCCGGAACGGCGCGCGCCGGGGTGCCGTCGGCAGCCTGGTAGCTGCCGCGCAGCAGCGCGAGCACATCGTCGACCTGCGCCGCGTAGTCTTGCGGCTCGGCGCGGGGCAGCTGCAGCAGGGTCCGCTGGAGGGCGAACCTGGGTGATTTCAGCAGCGGGCCGGGGTCGAACTTGGGTGGTATCCGCAGGCCGTTGGCCGCGTAGCCGCCGGAGGGTAGCTCTGGTCCGGCCGGCGCAGGTCCCGCTCGTGGCGGCGCGGCCGTTGGAGGACCGCCTTGCGGCAGCCAGCCCTTTGGCACAACGCCCTGCGCCGCGCCGCTTTGCCTCGTCCCGGATGGCCGGCCGCCGGACCGGCCAAGGCCGAGGTCCAGCCGGCCCGGATGGAGCGCGTCGATCAGGCCGAACTCCTCCACGACTGACAGCGCCGTGCGGTGGCCCATCTGGACCGCGCCGGATCCGATCCTGATCGTCGAGGTCGCGCTCGCGGTGAGCGCGAGGACAACGGCGGGCGAGGTCCCCGCGACGCCCGGGTTGAGGTGATGCTCGGCGAACCAGTAGCGTGCGTAGCCGAGTCGCTCCGCGTGCTGGGCGAGGTCGATGCTGTTACGCAGGGCCTGCGCCGCGGTCGAGCCGGCCGAAATCGGCACCAGGTCCAGCACGGCCAGCGGCGTGCCCGCCATTACCGACCACCCCCGGCCGGCGAGGCCCCCACCGACGCCAGTACGGCCGAGACATCGCGGCTCTCGGCCGACGCGCCCGCGACGACTGGTCCCCACGGCCAGGGCGGATCTGGGATGTCGCGTCGCAGAACCGGCGCTATCTCCGCCTGGAACAGCTCGAGCGCCGCGCGGTGCTGTGCCGGGACCAGGCCGGACGGCTCGGCGTGGAGATGCAGCACGGTGTGCCCCAACTGCTCGTGGTAGCGATGTACCTTCTCGATCACTTGCTGCGGGCTGCCGACCAGTGCCGAGCTCCGCTCGACGAAGTCCTGGAGAGTCGGGAAGACGGGCTTTTGGCCGAGCCGTCGCTGGAATTCCAGGTGGGCGGCGAACACCGGCCGGTAGGCGGCGATTGCCTGCTGGGAGGTCCGGGCGGCGTAGTAGCCGGCAGTGCCGGCCCCGACCACGGCCAGGCTCCGGTCGTGGCCGTAGTGGGCCCAGCGTTCCCGGTAGTACCGGACGAGCTCCGCATAGGGCTCGATCGGGTTGGTTACGTTCGCGGAGAACAGCGGATCGCCGTGGCGCGCGGCCAGGTCCACCGACTCTCTACTGGTCGCACTGCCGTGCCACACCCGGATCGGCTGCTGGAGCGGGCGTGGCCAGACCTCGGCGTCGCGCAGCGCCGGCCGGAACGCTGGGCTGGCGGTCACGGTCGGGTTGCGCCAGATCTCGCGGAACAGCGCGTAGCTCTCGGCGTTCCTGGCCCACTGGTCGTCGGTCGTGACGGCGAACAGGTCCCGCTGGGCGCTGCCGTTCCCCTTGCCAATGATCAGCTCGAGTCGGCCACCGGAGAGGTGGTCGAGCGTCGCGTAATCCTCGTAGGCGCGGACCGGATCGAGCAGGCTCAGCGTGGTCACGGCCGTGAACAGCCGGATCCGCGAGGTCAGCGCCGCGATGTGGCTGAGGACAACCGGCGGCGAGGAGGAGATGAACGGCCGCTCGTGCCGCTCGCCGACGCCGAATCCGTCGAAGCCGAGGTCTTCGGCCTGCAACGCGCTGTCGAGCACCTGGCGGAACCGCTGCGTGGTGTCGGGCACGGTGCCCGTCGCCGGATCCGGTATATGCGGGATGAGCGTGATCAGCAGGAACTTCATGATGCTGTCTCCATAAACACGGGCCTTGAGGCAAC
>JASHUG010000156.1 GCA_030040155.1 Streptosporangiaceae bacterium
AGTGGGAGGCCGACCGGCGCGATCAGTATCTGGCCTACGACGTGTGGTGGCACATCATGCACGACGTCGCGATCACATCCGAGTGGGGGACGCCGTCCATGATCGAGGGCGGGATCGTCCCCGACCTGCTGCTCGGCCGCAAGTACGGGCACCGACTGCACTTCTGGGACATGAAGACGCGCAAGAACATTCAGACCATCGACCTGGGTGACCAGCATCAGATGGCGCTGGAGTTGCGGCCCGCGCACAACCCGGACAAGACCTATGGCTTCGTCGGCGTCGTTATCAGCGTCGAGGACCTTTCCTCGTCCATCTGGCTGTGGCACCAGGGCGACGATGGCCGGTGGGAGGCCCAGAAGGTCATCTCGATCCCGGCCGTGCCCGCCGATCCGGCCGACCTGCCACCGGCCCTCCAGCCGTTCGCGGCGGTTCCGCCGCTGGTCACCGACCTCGCGCTGTCCGTCGACGACCAGCGACTCTACGTATCCTGCTGGGGTACCGGCGAGATGAAGGCCTACGACGTCTCCGACCCGTTCCACCCGCGTGAGACCGGGTCGGTCCACATCGGTGGGATCGTGGCGCGCGCCGCGCACCCGGCCAGGCCAGGCCAGCCGCTGGCCGGAGGCCCGCAGATGGTGGAGGTAAGCAGGGACAGCAAGCGGGTCTACTTCACCAACTCCCTGTACGGCGCCTGGGACGAGCAGTTCTACCCCGATGGCGTCGGTGCCTGGATGGCCAAGCTCGACGTGGCCGACGACGGCAGCATCGGCTTCGACGAGCGCTTCTTCGTCGAGGGCGACGCGTTCCGCGGCCGCCGGACACACCAGGTCAGGCTGCAAGGCGGCGACGCCTCAAGCGACTCCTACTGCTACCCGTCCTGACCTGACTAGGCGCCAGACCGAGGTCTGGCCAGCCCGGGAGCCGGCCAGACTCGGGCGCTTACCAGGTGCCCCGGTGCACGACCTCGTCGAACGGCTTGCGATCTGGCTTGCGGATCGGCGCGAGCGGCCGTCCGGCTGGATAGCCAAGCGAGATGAGGAACGAGCACGCCCGGCCGGGTGGGAGCCCGAGCTGCAGGTTCGCCGCGGCTTGGTCGCCCACGCCCGCGTGGCCGCTGCCGATTCCGAGGTCCGCGGCCGCGATCATCATGCTCATGGTCACCTGCCCGAGATCGAACTGGACCCGTCGGCCCGGCTCGGGGTCGTCACTGATCACGAGCGCGATGGTCGCGGCGGACGAGGCCACGTGCTTGGCTCCAACCCAGACCGTCGACAGCCGCCGTAGCTGAGCCCGGTCGGTCACGACCACGAAGTCCCATGGCTGCGTGTTTTGCGAAGAAGGCGCGCGGCGGCCCGCCTCCAGGATCCGATCGAGGTGCTCAGGGCTGATCGGCTCATCGGAGAACGACCGCACGTTACGGCGCGAGGTGATGGCATCCCAGGTCTCCATGAACTGATCCAACACCACGGCTGATCAGTCAGCCCTGCTGGGGTGATCAGGGCGTGATCGCCGCCGCAACGGGATAGCTGCCGACGTTGACCGTCGCGACCACCTTGCGGGTGGCGGTGTCGAGCAGGGTGATCTGCCCCGCATACGGGCTGATCACAACGGCGGTCGGGCCGGCCGGCGCGAGCTGGATCGCGGTCGGGTACGAGTATGTCCCGATCAGGATCGCGCGGCCAGTCTTGCCCGTCGCGACGCTAAGCGGAGTGACGGTGCCGGAGATCGTGTTGACCACGAACGCGCTCTGGCCCGCGATGGCGACGGCAGCGGGCGAGTAGCCGACTCCGATGGTGGCGATGACCGCCGGCCCAGCCGACGGGACGATGGACCTCGAAGCGCGTATCACGGTCACGGTCTCCGAGTCGCCGTTCACCGCGTAGACCCTGGAACTGTCCGGCGTGACCGCCAGTGCGTCCGGCGCCTGCCCAACCGCGACCGGAGCTTCCGCCCTTTGCGTGAGCGCATTGATCGCCGTGACGGTGTCCGAGCCAAAGCTGGCCACGTACGCCGTCGCGCCATCCGGCGCGACACTGATCGAGAACGGATAGCTGCCCGCCGCGATCGCACGGCCTGCCCGGCCAAACGAGCGCGGCCCGGCCGAGGCGAGCCGGCCGGACGGCAGCCGGATCGGCGTCACCGACCCGCCGCCCCAGTTGAGCACGAGGGCCGTGCGCCCGTCGGGCGTGATGGCGATCGCCCGCGGCATCGACCCGACCGCGATGGCCGCACCCGGATGCCCGGTCGCCAGGTCGATCGGCGTGACCGTGTCCGAGCCCAGGTTGGTCACGTACGCGGCCTGGCCGTCTGGCGTGATCGCGATCCCTTGCGGATCGGCGCTGACCCGGATCGGCTTGCCCGCCTTCCTGGTGGCCGTAGCGATCGGCGTCACGGTGCCCGAACCGCTGTCCACCACGTAGGCCATCGCGCCCGACGGCGAAAGCGCGATCCCCACCGGATCAGCTCCGACCCGGATCGGTTTGCCTGCCCGGTGCGTGACCAGGTCAACCGGCGTGACCGAGTTCGAGGCCGAGTTCACCACGAACGCCGTCGGATGAGCCGGCCGTGCCGTGGCCAGCGGCAACATTCCGCCAGAAACTGAAGCCAGCGTCGAGGCCGACCGGGTCGCGGGCTTCCCGGGCGCAGGCGGCCGCACGTCCAGGAAAGCGCCCGCGGCCTGATGGCCGCGCAGGAACACGTCGTCGACCGGCTGCGCATACCGGTCGTTGGCCGTCAGGGTGCCCAGGCCCAGCACCGCCTCGATCGTCCGCAGCAGGCTGTAATGCGTGTACCTGACCCGCGACACGTATCCGCGCCGGACGCCCTGCGAGCCGATGATGATCGTCGCCACCCGCTGGGCCGGGTGCTCGTAGTCGTAACCGTCCTCGTCGAACGTGATGATGGCCAGCGACCGCTGCGTCCGCCACGCGGGCGACCGCATGATGGCACCGAGCTCGGTCGCCAGGAAGTCGTCCCCGGCCTTGATGCCGCAGCCTTCCAGTAGTGGCCGTGCACGGTGTCATCGCACGGCCCGTCCGCGCTCTGCAGGTACGCCTTCCAGGTCTCGTGCGCGGTCCCGATCAGATCGCTGATATTCCTGGCCCGGATCGTGTACTGCGGATTTTCCTCGAGCGGGTCATCCAGCGGTACGCCGAACGCGCTGCCGCCCGCCAGCGCGAGGTAGTTCGCGTCGCTTGGATGCTCCTCGGCGAAGAAGTCAGCGAGCAGGCTCGCGCGCGGGAGCAGGCTGTTGAGGAACGGAGCCTGCCTGGTATTGCCGATGACGGCGTCATAGTCCTCGTTCTCGAAGTAAAACAAGAAAACATGCTGGTAACGAGGTGTGTCCGCGGCTGGCGGGGTTAGGGCCATGGGGCGGACCGGCGCGGACACGCGCAGTAGCAGGTCATCGGCGACCGCACGGTTATAGCCGACCAGCGGAGCGTCCGGGCCGTCGTAGTTGGTCAGCGATGTCGCCAGCAGCAGGGTGACCCTGGCCGTCACGGCTCCACCCGGCACGCGGCCGGTGATCGAACGCCGGCTCGGCCTCGCGACCGGCTGGGGTCCGCCGACCGGGCCGATGCCGGCCCGCCCGATTACGCGTCCGGTCGCGGACAGGAATGTCACGAGCACGGAGGCCTTGCTCCGCCTGGTTCCGCCAAGCCAGGCGGCCAGATGGAAGCGGGTTCCGGCATGCACAAGCCGACCCCCTGCCAGTCGCAGCGGAACATCCTGCTGCAGCCGCGCGGTCCCGCCGGCTCCGCCGGCAAACATCTGACCTCCTCGGACGGCGGGCTGCCGCCCGGTCGCCGGCGGGAAATGCGTCGTGCCGTATCGCACCACGGTTGGCAGGCCTGCGACAATCTGCCAGCCGGGGATCGTCACGGCATCCCAACCGCCGACCGCGAATGCCCCGGCCTGGGCACCCGGATTTCGGAGCAGGTTGGGCCCGAATGAACGCGCGTGAACGCTGGCCGTCGCCGGCCGGTGCATGTTCGCCGGGTTGGCCAGTGCCGAGGGCGTCGCGATTACGGCGGTCACTGCACATGTCAGCGCGGCAACCGCCGCGAGAACCGGCAACCTGCAATGCGGGGTCATGGCTGGTTACCTCCAGGTCCGCAGAAAGATATCGATAGTTCAGCGGCAATTCCGGCACTGTTTGCACATTCAGTTAAAGGGCCAAAGGAGATTCTGGGACGCGGACACAGCCATTCGCAAGGGGGCCCGCTGCAGCAGCCAGATAAGCTTCTGGTTGCCACCCGGAGGACAATCCATGCCCGTGTCCCGTCTTAGGCACATCCCAGGAATCGGCGTGGACGAGATCGGCGATGCTGCCGACGCCGCCGCGAACCCCAGCCTTCTCCGGCTGGAGAACCTCGACACCGACGTGCCGCCGCCCGCAGTTGCCCGGCAGGTGACGCACGCTGCCGTCGAAGACGATGATGCCAACAGCTATCTGCCGTTCCAGGGTCATCGCTCGCTGCGCGAGGCCGCAGCCGAACACGTCGGTGCGAGCACCGGGATCCACTACGACCCCGGCCGCCAGTGCGTCAGCGTGGCAGGCGGCCTCAACGGCATACTCAACGTCTTGCTGGCCACCGTGGAACCGGGACGAGAAGTTGTCATCTGCGATCCCATCTACGCCGGGCTCGTCAACCGCATCCGGCTGGCCGGCGGGATACCCAGGCACGTGCGCTGTGTTCCAGGCGAGCGAGGCTGGGTGACCGATCCCGGAGAACTCGCGGCCGCCATCGGCCCGCAAACCGCAGCCGTGCTGCTGATGAGCCCGGCCATGCCCACGGGAGCGGTCTTGTCTCGTGAGCACTTCGACGCGATCGCCGATCCGGTCAATCGGCACGGGGCATGGGTTATCTGGGACGCCGCGATGGAGCGGCTGGTATTCGGAGCCCGCCAGCCCGTGCATCCGGGCAGCCATCCTGGCCTGGCGTCGCGGACCATCACCGTCGGCTCGGCGTCCAAGGAACTGCGCATGATTGGCTGGCGGGTGGGCTGGGTTGCCGGCCCGGAGCCGATCATGAAGGATGTCGGCCTGGTCGGCTTGACCAACGTGGTCTGCCAGGTGGGCATCGCCCAGGACGCAGTGGCAGCGGCGTTGCGTCATCCCGGCGCGAACGAAGACGTGGCCGCGGCGACGCTCATCTGGCAGCAACGATGCGAGCACATCCTCGATCAGCTGGCCGGCTACCCCTGCATCCGGCCGGATGGAGGATGGTCACTGCTCATCGACTGCGCCAGCATCGGCGTGTCGGCCGCGCAAGCCTCGCAGCGCCTCTTCGCCCGCGGCGAGATCGCGGCCACGCCGATGGCTGGATGGGGACCAAGCGGCGAGCGCTATCTCCGGCTCGTGTTCGCGAACGAGCCGGTTGAGCGGCTCGGCGATCTGCGGTCCCGCTTCGATGCGGCGCTGGCGTGAAGCGCACGCCGACAGGCGACCGAAGCTCACTGGGACGAGAGCCCAGCAAGGCGGACCCGCTGCGGCCGGACTATATCCACGAGCCAGTCGCTGATGGCCGGCTACACGATCGCGATCGGATTAACCGGTGAACCTGTCCCGCGCGACAGCCGCAGCGGCGCGATCACGCAGAAGAACGACCAGTGGCCGGTCCGCTCACAAAGCGGTACGAGATCCTCGAACTGCAGGTAGTCGAGCAGGTGCAGGCCGAGGGCGTTGATCGCCAGCACGTGCACCGGATGGCTGACGCCCTCGGCCGCGGTGGGAGAGGTGTCGCTGTTGCTGTCGCTGCCGAGCACGGCGACCTGGTGGTCGGCAGCGAACTCCAGCGCTGCCGGATGCAGTCCCGCCCGCGCCCCGGTGGCGTCCCACGGGCCGAGCTCGGTGCGGCGCCTGCGGTGGCCGACTCGTACGAACAGCAAGTCGCCTGGTTCCATAGTGAGCCGTTCGGCTTGCGCGGCCTGGTTCAGGTCATCCGCTGTCACGAGATCGCCGGGCTCGAGCCATGGAACGCCGTGCAGCCGCGGTATGTCGAGCAGGACACCGCGGCCTGCGATCCCGTCCCTCGCCACGTCGTCGATGGACAACTCCTCGGCACCGTGCACGGTGACGGCCGCTGAGGGCACCCCGTTATAGAGCGTCTTGCGGTACATGGCGTGGCACAGGGCGTCGATGTGGCTGTCGGCGTCGCCATGCACATTGACGCCCAGCCGATCCTGCGCGAACGTCAGCCCCTCGGGATCCGCCTGGTCTCCGGGCCGTCCTTTCATGTCGTGGATGGCGGGCTCTGGCTGGTCAGGGGTCAGATCCGTCTCGATGGGCGCCGCCAGCGTCACCGTCCGGCCCAGCCTGATCTCGCTCGCCGCGGCGCGTACCCGGTCGGGCGTCAGGTGATTCAGCGCGCCGCGCCGATCCGCCGGGCCCCACGCCGGCACCTGCCGGAACCGCTCGTAAAGCGCGCTGAACTCGGCCGCGCTGATGCTGGCCTGGTCAGATCGGACCGTCATGGGAGCTAGCCTCGCCGACCGGGCGCGTCCAGGCATCACCCGACCGGAGTGACGGGACACGCAGTGACCCTGGGTATCACCTCGCGAATAACGAGCTACCCGAGGGAGGGCGGCCATGGCTGCTGCCAAGGCTGGTCAGGCCGACGACCCGCAGATCGCAGTGATCGGCACCGGAATCATGGGCTCGGCGATGGCCCGCAACCTGGACGCGGCGGATCTGACCACGACCGTGTGGGACGGATCAGCGGCGGCGACCAAGCCGCTGGCGGCGGCGGGCTTTACGGTGGCCTCCTCGGCCGCCGAGGCGGTCAGCGGCAAACCGGTCGTTATCACCATGCTGCCCACCGCTGCCGCCATTGAGTCTGTGGTCTTCGATGGAGGCGTGGCCGAGGCGTTCGCGCCTGGGGCCGTGTGGGCCCAGATGGGGACTATCGGGGCGGAGGCGACGACTCGGTTCAGCGAACGGCTCAGGCAAGTGCGGCCGGACGTGCTGTACGCGGACGCGCCGGTTTCCGGCAGCAAGGGCGCGGCCGATGCTGCCCAGCTGCTTATCCTGGCCTCCGGCCCGCAGCGGGCCGAGACGGTCCTGCGCCCGGCGTTCGCGGCGATCGGCCGCAAGACTGTGTGGCTGGGCCAGGCCGGGCAGGGCAGCAAGATGAAGATAGCGGTCAACGCCTATATGTCCGTCTTGATCGAAGGCGTGGCCGAGGCGCTGGAACTGGCCAGCGTGCTAGGGGTCGACCCGGCCAAGCTCGGCGAGGCAATTGAGGGCGGCCCGCTGGACGCCCCGATCGCCGACGCCAAGCTGCACAAGATGGAGGCCGGGGACTACACGCCCGAGTTCCCGCTGCAGTGGGCGCTCAAGGACGTGGACCTGGCCCTGGAGGCTGCAGGAGGCGTGAGCCTGCCGCTGCTGGCAGCGCTCTCCGGGCAGTGGCAGTCCGCCGTCGACGCCGGACACGGCCGCGAGGATGTCAGCGCCGTCCGGCTCACGCTCGCGACTCGCGGATTACGCGTACCGAGGGCCGCCTGCGCCGACGGCCGCTGATCCCGGTCGGCCGGCAGGAGCACTCCCAAATGCCGCTGGGCGGGGCCGTTTCCGGCCCCGCCCAGCGGCGGTCAGCTGGGGTTGTTATCCGATCGTGTACTCGTAGGGGATGGCGATCACGTCAGAGCCGGTGAGCCCGTCTTCCTGGATCTCGTTCCAGGCGGCGAACACATCGACGTAGAGCGTTCCGTGCACGACCGTGCCGGCGCTTCCGTCCGCGGACGGCGTGATCGTCAGGTCGATGGTCGCGCTGTGCCCTGGCTCGATGGTGAACAGCGGGTCGAAGGTCGCCGACGAGCTCACGGTCTCGAGCCAGAAGTCGCCGACGTTGGACGAGGCTCCCTGGTCGAACGTCTGGGTCGTCGCGTTCACCGTGAACGTGGCGGTGCCACTCGTCGTGTCCGGGTTGGTAAATCCGTCCGTGGCCGCCGGCGCCTGGGCACCTGACCATTCTCCCGGCGACAGTGAACCGGCACTCGCCGTCACGGTCAGCGATGGCGTCGTGGATCCGCCGCTGCTGCCGGGCGTGAACGACGCCACATCCGGGTCCGCGCCGTCGGCGAACTCACCAAGGTCAAATGTCATCGGGATGGTGGACACGGCCGACGCGGCCAGCGAGGTCGTCTCCGTGGGAACGAGCCAGGCCGGCCCCTCCGAGCCGACCGGCAGCGGCACCGGCACGTCGCTGGTGGCGCCGTCTCCGAGCAGCGGGTACGTCGACGAACTGTCCAGCCGGGGGTCGAGGAAGAAGTTCTCCGCCGACGAGCCGTGGTTGGTGATCGTCACCGGAACCGTTACCGCGCTCGACTCGGTCGTGCTCGCACTGTCTGGCAGCCCTGGCGCGCTGGCGCTGACCAGCGAACTCAGCTGAATCCGCCCGGTGTAGCGCTGCGAGTTCTCGTTCCCGGTGCTCGGCGTGGCGAACGCCGGATCGTTGAAGTCCACCACCAGCGTCCAGGTTCCGGGGATGGCGTTGGCGGCATAGACATCCATGTGCGTAGTCGACGTGAACTCGAACACGTCGGTGGACGTGATGGCCGCCAGCTGGTAGTTCGACCCGAAGCCGGCGATCTCGCCGTCCGGGTCGACCAGGTAGGCGTTGATCTGCCGCTCGCCGTCGTTGGTCAGGTTGACGGCCGCGCTCACGTTGGGCGAGCCGGACGGCACATTGAACTCGTAGTAGTTGATCTGACCGTTGCCCGGCAGGTTGTCCCGGCCATTGCCGCCGGTCAGAGTGCCGCTGAACAAACCGTTGCCGGCGGCGTTGACCAGGCTGCGCAGCGTGACCGCGATCGAGCCCGAGTTGACGTCAATCGAGCCCGCTGTGTCACCCGGACTGCCCGGCGTGCGAACCGTGAAGGTGAACGATCCGCTTGCCCCTGGTGCGAGCGAGAAGCTCGAACGGCTGACGTGCCCGAATCCAACCAGCTTCTGCGTACTCGCCTGGAACCGGATCGTGCCCGTGGTGCCCATTTCCTTGCCGCCGGTCATGTCGAAGATGACCGCGGTCCACCGGCCGGCTTGCGGGTGCAGCACTGCGGCGCTGTTGAAGTTGCTCGTGCCCTGCGGCTCGTCCTGGATCGCCAGCTTGCCGCTCGGCGTGATCAGGTCGAACCTGACTGCCGCGTTGAAGGCCAGCGTCGGCGCCGGATAGGCGATTGAGGCAACGAGCCTGGCCTCGCCGCCACGGACGGTGAAGTGCGTCACGGCGTAGTTGTTCACGAACCCGAACGAGTCCGTGAACTTCTTGCTCTTGGAGTTGCTCAGCGTGACCTTCAGGTTCTGCACGTTGTTTGCCGGGCCGAACGTCTGACCGGAAACGTGCACGGTCTGGGCACTCGTGCCCTCGTTGGTCACGTTGACGGTCGCCGACACCGGGGTATTCGGGTTGCCGACACCGTTGATCTGCCCCTGGCGCCCGGTCGAACTGGTCGGGCTAACCGTCGTCAGCAGCGTGCTGCCGGTACGGGTCGGCGTCACCGTGCTCGACGGGATCGACTCAGCCAGCTGAACGGCCTTGTACGCGTTTACCAGCCCGGCGCCCTGCTCGTATGCCGGCGCGCCCAGGTTCGTCGCGGTGCTCATGATGATCTGCTTGACCAGCGCGGGCGACGGGGATACGCCGTGGTGAGTCTTCTGGTAAGCCTCGTCGATCAGCGCGGCGGTGCCGGCTATCCACGGCGAGGCCTCGCTGGTCCCGCCGAACATCTCGACACCGTCCGCCTTCCCGGCCCAGCTCGCGCAATCCGGGAAGAACGTGAGGTTCGTCGAGCAGGAGGCGTAGCTGTTGTCGCCGGGTGCCACCACGTCCACGGTGTTGCCGTAGGCGTCAAAGCCACCCGAGCTCAGCGGGGAGATGTTGTCATCCAGCCAGCCCTTGGCGAACATGTCGGCCTCGCCGTAGTCGCTCATGGCGTAGGACCGCAGATCGGTCGTAGAGCCCGCGGAGATGACCTCGGGGTCGGTTGCGGGCGCGCCGATGGTGTTGCTCGACGAGGAGTCACCTGACGACACCACGACGGTGATGCCGAGGGCGACGGCGGCGTCGTCGAATTCCTTGAGCGCGTCCGTGGTCTGGGAGTCGGGGAAGCCGTTCTCGCCAAAGGACTCGTTGATCACGTTGGCGGGGTGGACGACGGTCGCGAAGTTGATGGCGTCCAGGAAGGCCGACAACGTGGTCGAGTTGGTGACGCCGAAGACCCGCAGGCCCTCGATGCTGGCACCGGGAGCGATGCCCTCGATCTTTATGTTGCAGGTCTCATCCAGCGGCACGAACGGGAATTTCTGCACGTTGTACACGTGCAGGCCCTGCCCGCCGATCGTGTTGGCATCGCCGAACGCTTCGCCGCCGGCTCCGCTCGGGCCCTTGGTCCCGTCGCCAGTGAAGTCCTCGTAAACCGAGAATGCCGACTTGCCGTCCTTGCGCTTGAAGTTGATGTTGTTCGGGTCCACGCCGTCGGCGATGTAGGCCACCGTCTCGCCCGCGCCGGTGAAGCCGAGCGATCGGGCCGTCTTGGCCCGCGGGTTCGAGGACGCGACGTTCGTCAGCGACAGTCCTTCCGGCTCGAGCTGAGCCCGGCCGTGGGGCAGGCACGCGCCAGCAATCGGCTTGACCGCGGCGGCCTTGGCCGTGCCGGTAGCGCCTGCCTGCGAGACGACAGGACCCTGGATGGTCGTGTCGGCGATCACCTTCTGCACGTCCGGGTTCGCTTCGAGGCGCGCTTCCTCGCCTGCTGACACCGTCGCGGCGAACGAGTTCACCAGCCGATAGGTGACGATGTGGGTCGCGTGCGTCTCGCGCAGTTCGCTAATCAGCGGGGCCTGACTCGCCGCGATCGCCGTCGACCGGGCGGTCATGGCCGCCGATCTGACCGGCGCCAGCGCCGGTTCGTCCTTCATGAACACGATCACGTGCTTGTCGACGTTCGTCGACAGCTTCGCGGCCTCCGCCGCTGTCAGCGGCTGCCAGCCCGCCGCACGCGGGGCCGCCGCCGAGGGCGTGGCCAACGCCGTCCCGCCCTGAGCGGCAACGAGCGCGGTGGCCGCGGCGGCGACCAGCAGGACAGAGCGGTTTCTTGGCCGTGAAATGGACCTGGGCCCACGCGTCAACAGACGTTGTCGCATACCGAGGCTCCTCATGGGACAGGCGGCATCAGTGCCGCGCTCCTTGTGACCCCAATCCGCGACGGTAACAGCTAGCCTTAAATTCAACTATTTTTTAGTGCATAAATTTTTGATCACGATACGTAGCGTTGGTACCAGTTAATGACGAGCGGGCATTCAGGGTCGGCTCGGCCCGCCTGAAGGCTCGCACTCCAACCGCGTGAACCCGCCGCGAACGCGGGACGACGTGGCACGGGATGCCGTCGGACGGGCCGCTTCGGCTGAGCCCTGGTTGGACCGACCTGAGGTCCGTGTGCACTAAACGGGCGAATCCCGCGTCTTACCTGTACAAGCCAAAGCCGATTGTCTCGCAAGAGGCACTAGGGGAGGACCGTCGCAGAGCGGATTCAGGGGCGCATCGGGCGGCTGCGTGTGATGTGCCTGGGGTGGGGACCCTATGGACGGTGATCGGAGGCCCGCGCGCCCGAAACGGGTATTCGTCGGCCGACAACCGGAGTTGGCGGCGCTGAGTGCAGCGCTGGCCGCCGCACGAGCGAACGACCCGCAGGTCGTGCTGATCTCAGGCGAGGCTGGTGTAGGCAAGTCGTCGCTCATTTCAGAGTTCCTCGCCGGCCAGCCGACCGTGCCGGTCGTTACCGCGAGCGGCGAGGAGGCCGAGGCGCTGTTGCCGTACGGCCTGGTCGACCAGCTGACGGCGCAGGCGGCCGTGGTCTCATCGGGTGCGCTTGCCGACCTGCAGCTGCTCTCTCACAACCTGGACGTCGACGCGGATCCGCTGAAGGTCGGCGTGGAGCTGCTGGAGTTGATCGCCTCCCTGCAGGGAGCGGGGACGATCGCGGTGGTGATCGAGGACCTGCAGTGGGCCGACGCGGCGTCCGCGCGCTCGCTCCTTTTTGCCTGCCGGCGGCTGACTGCCGATCGCGTGCTCGTCGTACTCACGTGTCGGCCTGGCGGGATCTCCTCGCTCGGCGAGGGCTGGGAGCGCTTCGTCAATGGCGACCGTCGATCTACCCGGCTCATGCTCGGCGGGCTCGGCGTGAACGAGCTTGGAATGCTGTGCCAGGCGCTTGGGCGCACTGAACTCTCCGACCGGGCCTTCCGCAGACTGCGGCGGTTCACCGGCGGCAACCCGCTCCTTACCCGCGAGCTTCTCGCCGAACTGAGTGATGACGTGCTGAACGACGTGCACGGCATGCTCTGCGCGCCCCGGTCTCTTGCCGACGTCATACACCTGCGCCTTGGCGCTCTCTCCTCAGCCGCGCGTGACCTAGCCGAGGCAGCCGCGGTGCTCGGGGAGCACAGCACGCTCGTCGACGTGGCCGCTGTGGCGGGAACGCCGGCCCCGGCGGCAGCCCTCGGCGAGGCCGAGCGGGCGGGAATCCTGTTCGAGCAAGAGACGCCGCTTGGCTGGCGGCTTTCCTTCCCGCACCTGCTCGTCCGCCAGGCGGTCTACGGCCAGCTCGGGGCAGAGCGGCGGCGGACGCTGCACCAGCGTGCCGCGGCAGTCGTAGGCGGTGAGCATGCGCTCGGTCACCGGACCGCCGCGGCGGTCGGCGCAGACCT
>JASHUG010000157.1 GCA_030040155.1 Streptosporangiaceae bacterium
CGTCGACAGCAGCGCGATCCCAACGGCCGCGCCGACCTGCTGCGAGGTGTTGAATAGCCCAGAACTGATTCCGGCGTTCGCTTCGGTCGCGGCCGACATGCAGAGGGTAGCGAGCGCCGGGAGCGTGAGACCTCCGCCCGCGCCGAACAGCAGCATTGCCGGCAGCAGGTGCACCGGATAGCCGCCCTGCACCGGAATCTGAGTGAGCAGGATGAGGGCGACAGTGATCAGAGCCAGGCCGGATAGCAAGGTGGCACGAGCGCCGAACCGGTTGCTCAGCCTGGCCGACAACCCTAGCGACACCGTTCCGATCACCGCGGCCGCCGGCATGAGTCCAAGGCCTGAGGCTTCGGCGCTATAGCCGAGCACCCGCTGCATGTAGAGCGTGATCAAGACCTGGAATCCGAAGGCAGCCGCGATGACCAGCAACTCCGCGGCGTTCGCGCCGCTGACATCGCGGACCGCCATGACCCGAAGCGGCAGCAGCGGCGCAGTCGCCCGAGCCTGGCGCCAGACGAAGAGGGCAAGAAGCAGCACGGCCGGGCCGCCTACCCTCAACGTTTGCGCGGAGCCCCACCCATGCGCCGCCGTGCCGACGACCGTGAAGACAGCCAGCATCAGGCCTGCTGTGGCCAGGACGGCACCGGCGACGTCGATGCGCTCACGCGTTCTCTTGCCGCGGTCGGCCTCCAGTAGCCGCGCGGCGATGGCACCGCTGACCACGGCGATCGGCAGGTTGACGAAGAAGATCCAGTGCCAGCCGACGTTCTGCGTAATGATGCCGCCGAGTACGAGTCCGACTGACGCTCCGACGGCTCCGACAAAGCTGTACGCGGCGATAGCCCGAGCGCGCTCGCGCGGCTCGTCGTAAAGCGCGACGATCATACCCAGGCTCACCGCGGTGACCATCGCACCGCCGATGCCCTGCGCGAATCGGGCCGCAACCAGCATCTGCGGGTCGGCCGCCAGGCCGCACGCGAGCGACGCGACCGCGAACAAGGTCAGTCCGGCGAGGAAGAGGCGCTTGCGGCCGAATCGGTCGCCTGCCTTCCCGGCCAGCAGCAGCAGGCCCCCGAATGCAATCAGGTAGGCGTTCATGACCCACGTCAGGGCGGCGGGGGAGAAGCCCAGGCCCCGCTCGATAGACGGCAGCGCAACCGTGACGATCGTTCCGTCAAGAATGATCATCAACGTCGCGGCACACAGAACTGCTAGCGCGAAACCCCGACGATCAGCCCTGGTCAAAGTCGATTCTCCTGACCGTGAGGAGCGGGCGTACGCGCCGCATCGCCGAGTTGGCAGCAGGTATCGGCGTCTTCGCCGCCAGACCCTGGCTCGACGGCGAATATCCGGAGCGTCATCCGTCCCGACACAGACAGAACCATAGCAGATAATCTATTTGTAGACAATCTTCAGTGGATCTAACCCTGAACCTTCCGCCGGTTGCGCGTGGTCTATCTCACCGTCGTCGGCACCGGCGGCGCAGAGCAACCAAGGCGAGCGCGTCACCGAGGCGGCCGTCAATCGTGGCCAGCCGCCTGCCGACCCAGCCGGGCCGCTTCCGGCGGTCGACAGGAGCGGGCTGATGGGGTCGGCTCGGAGTGGGTGTGAAATCGACATGCCTGGAGGGCCCCGCAAGAGGCTTTCAGCAATGCGAACTTCACACCGATGGCGGGCGAAGGTGCCCGGTCGCGAACTGCAGGGGCCGGTGGTGCCGGTGTTACTGGAGGTATCCAAGGCTTCGGCCCGGACCCGTTCCGAGGACTGCCGGCCTGGTTGGTCCTACCTGGCCGGCTGGCGGGCTCGCCGGACTGGCCGCTCGCAGTCCACGGGGCTCGCGAGGATTCCGGTGGCTAGGACCTCCAGTGCGTCAACGAAGGCGGTGCGCGTGGCGGGCGGCAGGCTATCGATCACCTCGCCGTGGACCCGGTCAACGATCTCCCGGCCCGCCGCCATGACCTTGCGGCCCGCGTCGGTGAGCGTGACCAGCCGGGCCCGGCGGTCGGCCGGGGAGAGAGCCCGCAGCGCGTAGCCGGCCGCTTCCAGCTCGTCGACGGTTACCACCATCGTCGTCTTGTCCAGGTCCACGAGCCCGGCCAGTTCGATCTGGGTCAGGTCGCCCGCCTCGGCGTGCGTGAGCACGCAGAACTCTCGTGGGGTCAGGCCGATCTCAGCCAGTGCCGCCGTCATGCGGGTAGTCAGCACATGGCTGGTGTGGGCAAGCAGGAAACTCAGGTCGGGGACTGTGCGGACTGGCGTCGTGGTGGCCATGTAACCAGGATACCCAGATCGTCCAGTTGGCGGATTATCTGCTTTCTTCCTACATGTTAGCGGCCAGCGTGCCGACGAGCCGGCGACGATGCTAGAGCTGGCCTACGCTGAGCACCCTGATGACCGCGACTCCAGCCTCGTCCGAGCCGGCTAGGTCGACAGCGGCAGAAAAGCCCCAGTCATGGTCGCCGGCGGGATCGTCGAAGATCTGCCGCACCGCCCACTCACCCTCGTCCGGGCGCTCGTCGATGATCAGCATCGCGGGTCCGCGAGCGTCTGCCCCGGTGCCGATCTCGCCGTGCTCCTCGAAGTACGGCTCCAGCGCATCCGCCCAGGCCGATGCGTCCCAGCCGTCTTCGCTGTCCAGCTCCCCGAGTTCCTCCCAGCGCTGCAGGGCGGCGAGTTCGACCCGCCGGAACAGGGCGTTCCTGACCAGCACACGGAACGCGCGCTTGTTGCCCGTCAAAGCAGGCGGCCGGTCCGCGGCCAGGTGCTCGGCTTCCTCGACCGGGTTGCGCAGCTTCTCCCACTCATCGATCAGGCTGTGGTCTACCTGGCGCACTAGCTCGCCCAGCCACTCGATCAGGTCGGCCAGTTCCTCGGTCCTGGCCTCCTCCGGCACGGTCTGTCGCATCGCCTTGTAGGCGTCGGCGAGGTACCGAAGCACCAGGCCCTCGGAGCGGGCAAGCCCGTAGAACGTGATGAACTCGGCGAACGTCATCGCCCGCTCGTACAAGTCGCGCGCCACGGACTTGGGGGACAGCTCGTGGTCGGACACCCAGGGGTGCCCGCGCTTGTAGATGTCGTAGGCTGCCTCGAGCAGATCGGCCAGCGGCTTCGGGTAGGTAACGGCCTCGAGCAGTTCCATCCGCTCCTCGTACTCGATGCCCTCGGCTTTCATCGCGGCGACGGCTTCGCCGCGCGCCCTGAACTGCTGCGCAGCGAGAACCTGGCGCGGATCATCCAGGGTGGATTCGATCACCGAAAGCACGTCAAGCGGATATTCGGCCCCGGCCCGGTCAAGCAACTCGATTGCGGCGAGCGCCAGCGGTGACAGCGGCTGGTTCAGCGCGAAGTCTTCCTGCAGGTCGACGGTCAGTCGCACGCACCGGCCGTCCTCGTCCTGCGCGTCCAGTCGTTCCACGACGCCTCCGGCCAGGAGCGCGCGGTAGATGGCGATGGCGTGGTGGACGTGCTTGCGCTGGGCCGCCCGGTCCTCGTCGTTCTCCCTGAGCAGGTGCTTCATGGCCGTGAACGCGTTGCCCCGGCGGCTGATCACGTTCAGCAGCATCGCGTGGGTGACTGCGAAGCTAGACCGCAGCGGCTCCGGCTCGGCCGCGACCAGCCGGTCAAACGTGGGCTGGCCCCAGGACACCATGCCCTCAGGGGGCTTGCGCCGCACGATCTTGCGCCGCTTCTTAGGATCGTCCCCCGCCTTGGCCAGCGCGCGCTCGTTGTCGATCACGTGCTCGGGCGCCTGGACTACGACGCGCCCCATGGTGTCGAATCCGGCCCGGCCTGCCCGCCCCGCGATCTGATGGAACTCGCGCGCCGTCAGCAAGCGGTTGCGCGACCCGTCGTACTTCGACAGCCCGGTGAACAGCACGGTCCGGATCGGCATGTTAATGCCGACGCCGAGCGTATCGGTGCCGCAGATGACCTTCAGCAGGCCTGCCTGCGCGAGCGTCTCGACCAGTCGCCGGTACTTCGGCAGCATGCCCGCGTGGTGGACGCCGATGCCGTGCCTGACCAGCCGCGACAGGGTCTTCCCGAAGCCGGCCGAGAACCGGAACCGGCCAATCAACTCGGCGATAGCGTCCTTCTCCGCGCGCGAGGACACGTTCACGCTCATCAGCGCTTGCGCCTGCTCGATCGCTGCCGCTTGGGTGAAGTGGACGATGTAAATGGGCGCCTCGTTGGTGGCCAGCAGGTCAGCCACGGTCTCGTGGAGTGGCGTCATCGCAAATGCGAACGACAAGGGAACGGGGCGCTCCGTGGAGCTGATTACCGCAGTCGGGCGGTTGGTCCGGCGGGTCAGGTCACCCTCGAACCGGCTCACGTCCCCGAGCGTCGCCGACATCAGGACGAACTGTGCCTGCGGCAGTTCGATAAGGGGTACTTGCCACGCCCAGCCGCGGTCCGGGTCGGCGTAAAAATGGAACTCATCCATGATCACCTGGCCGACGTCGGCGGCCGCGCCCTCGCGCAGGGCCAGGTTGGCCAGCACCTCGGCGGTGCAGCAGATGATCTGGGCCTCGCCGTTCACCGTGCCGTCCCCGGTCATCATGCCGACCTCATCCGGCCCGAAGATGTCGCAGAGGGCGAAGAACTTCTCCGACACCAGGGCCTTGATCGGCGCGGTGTAAAAGGTCCGGTCGTCGCGCGCTAGCGCGGTGAAGTGCGCCCCGGTGGCGACGAGGCTCTTGCCGGAACCGGTCGGGGTCGACAAGATCACGTTCGAGCCGGAGACGATCTCGATCATCGCCTCCTCCTGGTGCGGGTAGAGGGCGAAGCCCTGCTCGGCGGCCCAGTCGGCGAACGCGGTAAAAACGGCATCCGGGTCAGTGCCTCCTGACACAGCGTCATCCGGCAGCCGGTCGGTAAGCGTAAGAGTCATAATCCGTATATCGTGCCAGGCTTCCGGGCTGGCCCCTGTTGCAGACCGGCTAGCCGGGACGTACAGCCTATGTTAGTGTCTATTACATTGTAAGCGACCGTTACATCGGCGCCAAGAGGAACGAGTGGACGCGATGGCTAAGAGGCACTGGACGGCGGCGGAGATCCCGGATCTCGCCGGACGCACAGCCGTCATCACCGGGGCAAACGCGGGAATCGGCTTCGAGACCGCGCGAGTGCTGGCCGCCCACGGAGCGCTGGTCGTCCTTGCCTGCCGTAACTTCGGCAAGGCGCGGCAAGCGGTCGACCGCATCACCGTCTCACATCCGCAGGCACGCACCGGGGTCGTGCGCCTTGACCTTGCCTCGCTGGCGTCGATTCGCGAGGCTGCTGAGGAGATCCGGACAACCTATCCGCACGTCGACCTGCTCATCAACAACGCTGGCGTGATGGAGGTGCCGTACGAGCGGACCGAGGACGGGTTCGAGCTAACGTTCGGCACCAATCACCTCGGTCACTTCGCGCTCACCGGACTGGTGCTTGACAGCCTGCTGGCGACTCCCGGCTCGCGGGTTGTCACGATGAGCAGCATGGGTCACGAGCCCGGCGTCATGAACTTCGACGACCTGCAGGCGGAGCACGGATACCGGCCTGAAGAGGCGTACTACCAGTCGAAGCTGGCCAACCTGCTGTTCACCTATGAACTCGACCGCCGTCTCCGCGCGGCAGGCGCGCCGACGCAGGCGCTCGGTGCCCATCCTGGAGTCGTCTACACCGATTTGTTCCGGACGCGGTCGAGGCTGGACAAGGCCTTGCTCAGCCCGTGGATGCGTCCGATCAACTTCTGGGCAGTGCAGAATGTGCACAAGGGTGCGCTGCCTATGCTGCGCGCCGCGACGGATCCAGTCGCGAGCGGCGGCGAGTACTACGGACCGCATCGCAAGCACGACACCGGCTATCCGGTCGCTGTGCAGTCCAGCCCGCGCTCTCACGACGAGGCGGTCCAGGCCCGGCTCTGGGACGTATCCGAGCAGCTGACCGGTGTGGCCTATGCCGTCGCGGTGCCACCAGTCCTACCCTGAGGGCTATGCCCGCTAGCGCCAAGGATGGCCGTTACCACCACGGCGATCTCCGTGCCGCGCTGATCGATGCCGCGATCGACGTGATCGGCGAACGGGGAGTGCGCGGGTTCTCCATGGCCGAGGCGAGCCGACGGCTCGGCGTGACGACCGCGGCGCCGTACCGGCATTTCGCCGACCGGGACGAACTGCTCGCCGAAGTCGGCGTGCGGGCGCTGCGGATCTTCGCGACGATGGCCACGGCCGAAGCCGCCAACGCGCGCTCGCCCGAACAGCGGCTGGCCGCGATGGCTCGCGCCTACGTGCGCTTCGCCGCGGAGCAGCGGGCGCTGTTCGACGCACTATTCATCTCGGGCCTGGACAAGAGCCGGTTTCCCGAGCTCTGCCGAGCCTGGGAGCCCGTCGACGAGATGCTCCTCGTGGTGGACGAGATCTGCGACGGCGATGCGGACGAGGCCAAGGCGCTGGCGGACGCGGTTGAGGCGACAGCGCACGGGCACGCCGCGCTCCTGCGTGATGGCGACTACGGCGACGGACCGGACGCGGTCCGCGCTGCGGCCGACATGGCCGCGAGCGCCACGCTCGCGCTAGTCGCCGGCCGGAGCGCGTTGCGTCGCCCGGCCCGGTAAATCAGCCACCGCCGCGTTAACCGCAGAGATGTGGGTCGACCGCGCCGTGCTTTTGCCCATAGATTCCACGATCTGGCTCGTGGCTTCGCTGCCTCAGACGGCCACAAGCTGATCGCCGTTGCGCTTGAGCGCTCGGTTGAGCCGCCGGCGCCATCGCGGTACCGCCGTCCGGGCGACTCTGACGGCTTCTCATGCCGGAACCGGCCCGAATAGCGCCGCGCGTCCAGCAGCCTGAACAGCCGGATATACCGTCCCTCGAGGACCAGTAGGGTGATCGCCGTGCCGACGACGGCGACTAGCAGCTGGCCGTCGCCGGCCGCCGCTCCGATTGCCACTGAAGCCAGGATGGCCGCCGCCGTTGTGAGTCCGCGCACGAACTCGGCACGCTCCTGCCGGAATAGCAGGCCGGCGCCGATGAAGCCAACACCGGTCAGCACGCCCGTCAGGGCGGTCGGGGCGCCGTGCGCCGCCAGCACGCCGACGATGCCAGCCCCGACACCGATCAGCGCGAACACGCGCTCGCCCGCGCCCGCGCGGCGCAGGTCGCGTTCAAACCCGATGGCATACGTAAGCCCGGCCGCAGCGACCACGTGGAGCATGTCGACGGTGTCTGTCGTCACGGCTCCCCACCCATCCCAGCGGCCCCAGAACCGCCACTCCAATAACGCAGGGTAGCTGTCCGCTCGCGGGGCCAGGTCAGCGGGCTGACCTGGCCCCATGACCGGTGACTACCACCGCATCGGTGCACCCCCAGGAATTTCCGCTGAGCGTTGTCAGGACAGGTCGTGACTTCGCAGGTAGCGAGCCTGACCCGGCGTCCGGATCTGAGGCACGCTCGTTCTTGTCAGGCGTTTGAGCAGGGGCCGGGAGGGTTAATCTCTCGTAGTGCCGTCGAGGGTGGGGCGATACGCGAGCGTGGCAGTCTGCGCTGCCGTGCTGGCCGTGCTGACCGGCTGCAGTGGCGGCCACTCTCCCGCCCCATCATCTGCCGCTGCGCGACGTTCCAGTGCTGCGCACGCGCGCACGGCCAGGTCGGCTCGCCCGGATACAAGCACGCCGGGATCGAGACAAGCCGACGCGAACGCCAGGGCGGGCTCGGGTTTTCAGACTTCCTGCACGTCGGTCGTCCACATCGGCGACTCGACGTCCGATGGGCTCGTTCTGGCGGCATACCAGCCGAACCCGAGCCTTCGGATCGCCGCTCAGTACCGTCGGGTGGGCGTCACGAGGTTCATTCCCGAGGTGTCAGGGGCGCGGTCGATCTACGAGACCTGGCACGGCTTTCCCAACGGCTACACGGTCGCGCAGCAGCTGCTCAGGCACGGATATACAGGGTGCTGGGTCATCGCCCTCGGCACGAACGACGCGGCGGACGTGGCGGTCGGCTCCGCGATGAGCATGGCGGCCCGAATCCGCGAGATGATGACGTTGATCGGCAACGAGCCGGTCCTGTGGGTGAACGTCGTCACGCTACTGTCGTCCGGCCCGTACTCCGAGTCGAACATGCAGGCCTGGGACCGGGCCTTGCTGCAGGCGTGCCCGCAGTACCCGACCATGCGGGTTTACGACTGGTCGGCCGCAGCGCGGCCAAGCTGGTTCATATCCGACGGCATTCATTACACGCCGCAGGGGTACGCCGAGCGAGCTCGTCTGATCGCCAATGCCCTGGCGTTGGCGTTCCCGGCCGCCGAGCCGACGCTCGAGCGCTTGTCGGTCTCGCAGATGTTGGACTGGGAATCCAGCAACAGCCAAGGCTGCCTCGTCAACTGAGAAGGCCTGAGGATCAGGCCGCGTAACCCGTGACCCTATCCACCACCACGCGGACCACGACGCGGACCGCTCCTGGCCGGTCCTCGCCTGGGTCACGGCCGTCGTACTTCCACGACAGCTGGGTATCGACTTGCCGGCCGACATCCGGAGTCATGAACGCGCGCCCGCGCAACTCGACATAGTTCTCCGGATCTGCGCTGTCGATGACGGTCACGCTGACCCGCGGATCACGCACCATGTTGCGGTGCTTGACCCGCCCCTCGACGGTGGAGATAAGCAGGTCGGAGCCGTCCCGCCCGACCCACACCACCGAGGTCTGCGGGCTGCCGTCGGGGTTGATCGTGGCCAGGACGGCGTAGTTCTTCCCGTCGAGCAGGCTGATCGTCGACTCGCTTAGCGGAGTTGCCATGGCCGGAAACGTACCATTTCGCGCACCGCACCGCAGCCGGGTCTCTCGAGTCGCGGCCCCGGTCCGCCAACGTTTCTCGGCGATTGTGGTCGGGTTTTCTGCGGTTTCCACTCAGTTATTGGCTCGTTTTGGTGACTGCCCCTTGCGAATCTGCAATAGGAGGTCGGCCACCGGCTAACCGGTGGCCGGCAGAAGGGTCGCAAGGGGGTGATCGCGGTGTTCATTGTCGTGCTCTGCATAGCAGCGCTGGCGGTTGGCTCGCCAATATTCGCGGCGTTCATCGTTTCTGTCGCCAGCATTCACGAGGACGCCAACTGGAGTCTGGGCCGCCCGCCATCGAACACGCTTGACCGCATCGCACGGCGCATAGTGGCCTTTGACGCCGACTCGATCGACTGGCCACGATCCAAAGCGCAGGTGCAGGCGGAGAAGGCGCTGCGCCAGCTCACGCCGGAACCGGCCGAGCCAGTGGCCCGGACGGAGAACCGCAGCGCGGCCTAGCCTGCGCGCTGCTGGCTGGCCAGCTCTACCGGCCAGCCAGCAGCCTCTGGGCCGCTACCCGCGCCTTATTCAGGGGATCAAGAGCCGCGTACCCCAGATAGGAGTCCTTTGCTATAAGCGCAAACTTGACTCCCCGGAATCCGGCCGGCGGCCGGTATCCGTCGGGAACATATTCCACGTAGAGAGCCGACAGCTGATCGAGGAAAGCGCGACGGTCGGCCCTGGCGATGTACCCAGGCGTGTCAAGCAGCGCCGAGCAGTGCCAGATCGCGCGCTGGAACAGCGTGTGGTAGACCTCCTCGGTCATTTGCGAATTCTCAGACTCGGCTGCCAGCTTGTCGCGATTGCCTTTCAGGATCGGACGCCAGGCATCGAACACGTTGAAATGCCGGTACCGCTTGCCCGCATTCGTGGCTGAGCCGGGACGCGGCCGCCGGTAGTGGTAGCACACCTGGTCAAGGACCCTGATCTCGGCCGCCGACAGCAGCAGCTCGCACGAGACCGGCACGTCCTCGTACGGCCACTCTGCCGCGAATTCGGCTCCGGTCGACACGAAGAAGTCACGTCGGACGATCTTGTTCCACGATACGAGGCGCACGTCTAGCATCCGCGGCCGCCGCGCGATCGTGAACGAGCCTTTTTCTGCCGCCTGTATGAGTGCATGGTCCTGGCCGGGCTTGACCGTTCCGTCGGCATGGAGTTCCGCATGATTGATCAAGAGAACATCTGGCCGCTGCGCGGCGAGCCGCTCGGCGATCACGGTTAAGGAGTCAGGAGCGACCAGATCGTCGGCATCGACGAACCAGAGGTACTCGCCGACCGCCTTAGCGGCTCCGGCATTTCGAGCTCGACCCGGGCCGATTCTGCTCGCGGCCCACTCCGCAGTCAGCCGTGGCTCAGTCGGCAGTCGGTTCTCCAGCACCGTGCGGGTCCCGTCGGTGGATGCTCCGTCTGCGACGATTATCTCGATGTCCCGGAATTCCTGTCCGGCCATGGAGTCGATGCACGGCCCGACGTACGACTCAACGTTGAAGGTCGGGATTACGACGCTCAGGAGAGGTGCCGGGCCGGAGCGTGAGGGAACGGGGTCTCGCTCAGAACTCGGGTCACGCATGGCGTTCTTGGGGGTAACTTCCTGCTGTTGGTGGCTGAGCCGTGCGGGATGTCTAGGGTGCTGGCTTCTCCGCTATCAGCTTGACATGGCTATGTGAATGCTGAGGCATCCCGGTATGCGATGCTTCCGCCTTATCACGCTCAAAATACTTGAGCTTCAGGGTCCAGCTGGCGTAGGCATGCGCAATGATGCCGTTCTCGTCGTCGCAGTACACCGGGACGCTGTTATGGCACGGCGGCACCTCGCTGAACGTAGTCCAGGACGACACGATGTTGAGCCCGCCGGGGCTGGTTGCCTCTTGCATGAGGCCGATGACACGCGTCTTATCCCTGATGTAGTGCAGTACACCGTTGCAAATGACTATGTTGAACTGACCTTCTGGCCGGTACGCGCCGATGTCAGCACTCACGACGCTCACGTCCACACCGGCCTCGGCCGCGAAGCTCTTGATCTTCTCGCAAGCGACTTCACTGATCTCGACCGCGGTCACCGTGTACCCCAGGAGCGCGAGCCGGATTGAGTCGGCGCCTTCACCGGCACCGAGGTCTAGTGCGCGGCCAGGAACGCGATCGCGGATCACCCGGAGCGTCAGCTGGGTCAACAGCGACGTCGGGTAGTCGTCGGGATCAGCAGAATACGGATCGCCCCGGCGCCACCAGTAGCGCTCGGTGGGACGATACAAATCGTCGAAGTAGGCGGCGAGGTTCAGTGCATTCGCCGCTGATTGTGCATCGGACGACACGAATTGTTCTCCACTGCTGCAAATGCTAGCCAGACTACGAATGCCGCCGGCAACAGGTCGACGCTGCTGGCCAGGGAGACTCACCGACGGCTGCATTCACACGATAGCCGGTAGGGTAGCGGACGAGTCCACCCGCCTGGGCAGGGACGCGCTTGTCCGATGCGCATAATTTGGCCCCTGTGTCCGGCGCTCTCCGATGTGGCCGCTGGGGCACTCGTGGCCAACCGGCGATCGGATCGCCAGCGGCGGCCGCTCGCGTTTGTCGGGTAGGGCTGCGTGGCAAGATTAGGGAATGTCCGTTATCTCCGGCGGAAGTTCCCCCCGAGCGAAGCAGATCGCCGACGAGTTGGGCCGGTGCCGGCAGCGTGGCCTGGAGTATCTGGATCGTGGCGACCAAGCGCAGCAGGGCTACCGAGGACAGCGCCCCGTTCTGACGCCGCAACTCGGAAGGCTGGCCGATCTGCTTGGCGGGCGCTACGAGATAACTGCCGCCGGCCGGATCCCGAAGATCAAGACTTTGCTATCCGGAGCGCTCGAAGAGTATTCGGCGAGCGAGAACGAGGAAGATGCCAGGCTCATTCGCAGCCTACTGTTCAGCGACTCGACGCTCACCGTGCGTAAGTCGGCCGGCACACTGCTTGGAGATGCTCGACGGAGCTTCGGCGAGCCCAGCGAGTCTCTGTTCCGCGAACGGTTCAAGAAAGCCTTCAGCAACTTCGCAGAGTTTCTTGTCCAGGTCGTGGACAGCGAAGCCGAGGGAACAAGCCATCCGTCCGAAGTCGGGCGTGGCGTAACCCTCGGCAGTTCTCTGCGGGTCACGGCGGGTCTCGTCGGGAACCGGCCGGATCGGTTCATCGAACTGCTCGCGGACTCCGCGCAGGCTACCGTCGTGGGGTTTGACAATGAGCTACTGGAGCCGGCACTGCGAGCTGCCCTCAGCTTGAAACGAGAGCGGCTGAATGACCCCAATGCGTTCTGGCGCTCCCTGGAGATTGTGTTCCTCGGTGAGCCGCTTCTCGACTACCTAGACGATCACGAGGTATCGCCAGACCGCCGCGTTACATTAAGGGAACGGCGTCGGGCGATGACCAAGACGCGCCGGGCGGTACAACTGCTGCTGCGCCAGGTCGCCCCCTCCGGCTGGACTGTCTCTGAGTCTCCATTCATGCCGGCGTTCACCGGTTCGCTCTGCGTGTTGCCAGATTCGCGGCATGTTGTGCAGCTCATGGTGCGGCAGCCCGCGCCACGGAGTCGTGTGGCCGACCAGGTTTACCTGGAGTTCGACGATCTGCCGGACGAGTACTTCACGACAGCTTTCCGGCGCATGGTTGACCGCAGCATTACCGAGAACAGGCCGGTGCCGGTGGGCAATCATTTCGGCAGCACTTTTGTTTGCACTGAGACGTTCGACCGAGAGGCGGTACTTAAGCCTGACCGGCAGGACTGGCTGCCGATGGTGCTCGTCATCACGTCACAGCGCTGGCGTGGCCAAGTCGTGCCGGTGCTCCAGTTGCGCACCGAAGAGGTCGCCGTCCGCGAAGTTGGTACGGTCTCACATCTGTCACGTCACATTTACCAAGATGAGACATCCCCGCTCGCAGGGAGGACGATTTCGGCTCCGCCGTCCTTTGACGCGAAGAGTGAGTGCGCCCTGCGGGCAGCGCAACTTCGGGTTCAGATCGAGACGGGCGACGACACTCCGCCGGACATCCGGGAATTGACGACTGGTAAGTATATTAATCCCAATACCGATAATCTCTTCTTCTTCGTATATTCGCTTAAGCTGCCCGAAGAGATGAGGCTCTGGGCGGGGTCTGAAATGTATCACTTCAGTCTGGACGAGCTGGTGAACGTGCGCGCGCATCAGGCGCTGCGGGTCGCGGCCGAGATTTGTAAGGTTGCTGACAGGCCGGCCAAATTCTGGTCAACTGCGGTCGAGCTGGCGACCCTGAACCTTGCGCTGCACGACTATGGCGAACTGGGTGACCGCCTCACCCGCGCCGCTGGCGGGTCTGCGAAGGCGCTGGTCGGCCTGCTCGCGGATATCGAGAGCCTGATCAGGTCGACCGCGCTGGTACGCACGTCCTCAGGCGGTGAGCTGGAGATCGCGGGCTTGTCTGGATGGCAGTACCGCGAGTTTTACACGGTGCTGGTCCCTGAGTACGCGAAGGTAGGCGTGCCTGGTGCTAGCGAAGAGCTGCATCGGATCGGCAAGATCAGCACAAGCCGTGTCAAGAATGTCTTGACGCGGGTGACGTCCCTCTATCAGGACGAGGACTTGCTGCGCTCCATTCCCATCGAGCTCTGACCGGCTCCTACAGGTCCTGAGGCAGGAGCGAGATGACGTGTTCATCCTGATACAGGTCCGCTAGCCGGTCGCGGGCTGCCCGCTTCCGGTCATCGGCCTCGATCTCGGCGGCTAGCTCTGCCGCCTCATCGATCCCGATCTCGGCGTACAGCGGAAGCAGCTTGGAGAAGAACTCCCTGAAGTGCCAGCCGGCCAGGCCCTCAAGCCGTACTTCCTGACTCGGGTCCATCCAGCTCGGCGAGGTTCGCTCGGCCACCAGCTGGCTCATGGAGTCCGCCGCGCGCTCGGCTTCAGCCTCGTCGGTCAGGCCGAGCATCATCTCGGCAAGGTCCGGGCGGTCGTGCAGCGCGAGATTCAGCGCGATGACTTCCGCCGCGGCGGCGAAGGCGCGCTGCGAAAGGTCAGTTCGTCGGCACAACCGGACCGCCGACATCAGCACCTGGTTAGCCCGGATCGCGAGCAGTTCGGTCAGCCGCAATGGGTGCATCTCAGCCCGGCGCGGGAAATGCAGGCTCTCGGGCAGGTCAAGCGCGAACACGAAGAAGAACAGGTGTTCCTTGTCTGGATACAGGTAGCTACCGGTGGTAACCGCGCGGAGGCCGGCACCGGGATCCGCGCCCGTCGCATCTCGGAACAGCCGCCTGGCCGCGCTCAACGGGGTCTCGTGGGTCCAGTCGAACGCCTTCGGTACGTCCTCAACTTGGAAGCCTGAAGGCCGGACCCGATCTTCCTGCAGGATGTGACCGCCGAGATGGGACAGGCGGTTTTCCTCTCTGGCCGCGTTCTGCAGGGTGCGCAGCTGCAAGAGCGGCTCGACCTTGCCGTTGCGGACGCGGGACGTGATGACGATTACCATGGGCAGCCAGCCGCTCGCACCCGAGCCGTCCTTCAATACCCGGGCGTGCAGCCGCACCTCGTTGCACTGGAATACCTGGCCCGCTGGTGCCCCCACCGGAACGATCATGGTGTCGTTCACGCTGTGATGAATGATGTCCTCGAAGACCGCGCTGAAGTGGTCGACGTTGTCGCTGATATCGATGAACAAGTAATCCGACGCCGGTCGCCTGGGTGGCCTGATGAGAAGGTGAACCAGCTCGCTGCCATCCTGAAATTCGAACAGTGACCCGGTCAGGACAGGCAGGTAGGGCCAGTCATACAGAGTCCACCGAGTCGAGTGCGTTCGCTTCAGGAACACGCCGATCGCTCGCCGGGCCCACGTCCGCTCCAGGTGCCGCTGGCGGAGTGCCTCCTGCGGGTCATGGAACTCGTTCCGCTCATCGTTAACGGCCGCGAGCAGCGACTCGCCAAGGAACACGATTCGCAGGGAGTTCCAGAACGCGTCGGGCGGGCCGACTTCTCGCTTGCGGTCGAGCGCCACCTTGAGCGCGGCCAGGAGGTTCTCGTTGGTTATGCCGATGATCGTCGCGTTCACGGCGTTCGCGAGCAACTCGGTGAAGTGCGCATTGTCGGGGGCAAAACCGGTCCGCGGCGACAGGTAGTGCCTGCTTGCGTCGTCTGGTCCGGTATCGGCCTCCAGAGGAGTTGACTGCGCGAACTGGATCAGGAACTGCGCGAACGACCGCAGGAGGGAGGATCGCCGCTCCCGAAACCTGGCCTCGGTCTCACCCGCCTTCCTCCTCGCGCTCTGCAATAGTTCACCGGGCGGAGGGGTCGTGCCCTCGAAGGAGGAGCCGAAAAACAGTTCGCGAAGGAGATTCGCGTCCGCGGCCTTGCCCTGATTGCCGAGTTGGTTCATGGCGTCGATCAGTAGGACCTTGATCTGCGCGATCCGGCCTGAGGCGAGCAGGTTCCTGGCCGCGACGTAGTCGGCCGCGAGCGCCTGCAGCGCAACCGCTCGGACAGGGCGCCGCGGCGGCGTGCTGCGGTCGAGCCAGTCCAGCCCGCGCTGCCGGCATTCGGCTAGGTCCTCTGCGACATCCACTGGGTCATAAAGAGCCGGCACACCGAGATTTTGCCACTAAGTCACGAATGTATGCCTGCCCGCGGGCCTGGGTTGCTGCTGCTTCTTAGCCGGCCAGGCGGTCAGCGAAGAACGTGAACACCTTCTCCCAACCGTCCATCGCTGCCTCGGGCCGGTACGCCGGGGTCATGTAGTAAAAGAAGCCGTGTGAGGCGCCGTCGTAGCGGTAGAAGACGAACTCCTTGCCGAAGCGCTCCAGCTCCGCTTCGTGCAAGTTCACCTGTTCGGGCGTCGGGTACTTGTCGTCGTTGCCGAAGATGCCGAGCAGCGGCGCGCTCAGGTCGGCGGTGTAGTCGATCGGCGACACGGGCCGAGCCGGGCTGAGTTCTTCCTGGCTCTGAATAACGCCGCCGCCCCACAGGTCGGCGATCGCGTTGAAGCCCTGCACCCTGGACGCGGTGAGCAGAGCGTGCCTGCCACCCGAGCAGGTGCCGATGATCCCGACCTTGCCGGTGCAATCCGGCTGGGCCATGAGCCACTCGCGCCCGGCCGCGAGATCGGCGACCACGCTGTCGTCCGGCACGCCGCCTTCGCTGCGTACCTTGGCGGCGATGTCGTCGGGGCGGCCTTGCCCGTACCGGCTGTACAGATTCGGGCAGATGACCACGTGGCCATGCCTGGCCAGCCGGTCAGAGAACTCGCGGTAGAACTCATCCCACCCCGGCATGTGGTGCACGGTCACGATTCCCGGATACGGGCCGTCACCCGCGCTCGGACGTGCGACATACGCACCAATCTCATCGCCATTCCCGCCGGAGAACGTGATTACTTCGGTGGTGATGCCGTTATTGAAGTCCGTCGGGAACGAATTCCACATCACTGTGACCCTTCGACTCGGTGGGCTGGCTGCCGCTCTCCATACCGTACTGATGACGCGAGCCGGCGGGGGGCACGAGGCTAGGATCGAGCCCGTTCCCTTAGAAGGAAGCTGCGGCAAGGAGAGCATGATGGTCCGGGTCGGCGTGCTGGGCGCGAAGGGGCGAATGGGTTCGGAGGTATGCCGCACCGTCGAGGCGGCTCCGGACATGGAACTAACCGGTCAGGTCGACGTCGGTGACTCGCGTGAGCTCCTAGCCGGCTCCGACGTCGTCGTCGACTTCACCCATCCCAATGCGGTCATCGACAACCTGATGTGGTGCATCGACCAAGACATGATCCCGATCGTCGGCACGTCGGGCTTCGACGAGCCGCGCCTCGCCGAGGTCGCTGGCCTGCTGGCCGAGAAGCGTGGCTCGCGGGCACTGATCGTGCCAAACTTCTCGGTCGGCGCGGTACTGATGATGCGCTTTGCCGCCCAGGCGGCACCGTTCTTCGAGTCCGCCGAGGTTGTCGAACTGCACCACGCCGGGAAGGCCGACGCGCCATCGGGGACCTCAAGCCGGACGGCCTCGATGATCAGCCAGGCCCGGCAGGCGGCAGGGCTCGGCGCACCGCCTGACGCCACGGTGACGGCCGCGGCGGGCGCGCGCGGCACGGAGGTTGGCGGCGTGCACGTGCACTCGGTCCGGCTGGCCGGCCTCGTCGCGCACCAGGAAGTGCTGCTGGGCGGGCACGGCGAGGTGCTGACAATCAGGCACGATTCGCTGGACCGGTCCTCGTTCATGCCCGGTGTGTTGGTGGCGATCCGCGGCGCGGCGAAACTGCCCACGGGCCTGACCGTGGGGCTCGACGGGCTGCTCGGCCTGGCCTGAGCGCGCCGGCTACCGGCGCAGCAGGCGCATCGGCAGCCGGCCGGGCCGCAGCGTGACGGCCGCGATCGGCTTCGGGATCCCAAGCGGCGTGAGGTCGAGCCGGAATCGCTGGGTGATCGATGCCAGCACGAGCACGGTCTCAAGCTCGGCGAACGACTGCCCGACGCAGGCGCGCTTTCCCCCGCCAAAGGGGATGTAGGCGTAACGAGGTCTTTCCCCGACGAATGCGCGCGCGCCGCCTGGTGCCGTCCCTGGCTCGCCCGAGGGCAGGAACCTAGCCGGATCGAAGCCCGCCGGGTCAGGCCAGAACTCCGGGTGCCGGTGGATGAGGTAGGGCGGGACCGCGATCGTGCTGCCCGCCGGGACCGGGACGCCGGCCACGTTGTCCTCCCCGATGGCGTCCCGCTCGATCGTCCAGGCCGGCGGGTAGAGCCGCATGGTCTCCGCGATCACCGCGGTGGTCCACGGCAGCCGGTCGACGTCGGCGGGCGCCGGCTCCCGGCCGCCAAGTACGGTGTCGACCTCCTGCTCCAGCTGGTCACGGGCGGCCGGGTAGGCCGACAGCAGCGCCAGCGACCAGGCCAGAGTGACCGCGCTGGTTTCGTGGCCGGCCAGCATGAAGGTGGCGAGTTCGTCACCGATCTCGGTGTCGGTGAAAAGTGAACCGTCCTCACGGCGCGCCGTCAGCAGCGTGTCGAGCAGGTCCATCCGGCTCTTGGGATGTGCGCCGTTTGCGGGCGCGAGTTCGTTCGCGGCCTGCAGGGCCCGCCGGTCGGCGATCATCCGGCCCACTGGGCCCTCGATTCCCTCTGGCGTATGCCCGGCCCGCCTGGCGATCGCCTTCAGCGCTTTGGTCGAACGCGGTCCCCAGGGCAGCGGCACGAGCGTCGCCAGTACCGCGACGCGCTGGCCCGCGCTCATTGCCCGGCCGATGGCCGCCGCATCGCCGGTGAGGTCCGAGCCGAACAGCGCACGTCCGACGATGTCGAGTGCCAGCCCGCTCATCTGCAGGGCGACGTCTATCTGGCTGCCGTCCGGGCGATGATCCCAGTCCTTGAGCATGCTGGCCGCCGCCTCGGTCATGGCCGGGCCGAAGGTGCGCACATCGCGCCGGGTGAACAGGGGCTGGATCAAACGTCGGTGCTGCCGCCAGTGCTCGCCCTCGCTGGTGAGCAGCCCGTTGCCGATCAGGGCGCGTAGCGGCCGGTAGGTGAACGCCTTGACATAGTTGTCCTGGTTCTGGGCGAGCACATGCTCGGCGTGCTCGGGCCTGGAGAGCATGAACAGACTGCTACGCGGCGAGATCGGGACTCGCACCGTGTCCCCGTATTGCGCCGCAAGCGACAGGTAGATGACGAGCGGGTCGCGAACCATCGACGCCAGCATTCGCGCGGCGCTGCGGCCATTAGGCCCCGGAGTCGTGCCGCGCCGGGAGAGTAGCTGCGTGCCCATATCATCATCTTCTCCCCACATCCCACCGCTACGCCACCGACGGCTTCCTCGGTCGGCGCCGGCTTTAGCGGCCGAAGTTGACGGCGGTGGTATTCGCGCCGCTCAGTACCGCCGCCACGTGCTCGCCCGGTCCGGGGGAGTACGCGCCCGACAGCAACCCGGCAAGCGCTGCGCATGCGCCGGGCTCAGCCACGATCCTGGCTCGTTCCCACAGGAGACGCTGCGCCGACGTGATCGCTTCATCGCTTACCAGCACGATCGCCTGCACGCGTTCCGAAGTTACGGCGAAGGTGACCTCCCCGACGCGGCGCGGGGCGAGCGAGTCAACCGCGACGCTGCCGGTGGCGGCGTCCACCGGCCGTCCGGCCGCCAGCGCGGCCGTCATGGTCGGTGCGCCCTCGGGCTCCGCGCCGACGACGCGCATCCGGTCGGAGACGGCCGTGGCGATGCCGGACAGGAGACCGCCGCCGCCGACGCTCGCCACGATGGTCGTCGCCTCGGGGACCTGGCGCGCTAGTTCGAGTCCGGTCGTGCCTGCGCCGAGGATCGTCTCGACCTGGTCGTAGGCGTGCACCGGCAGCGCACCGTTAGCAGCGATCCATTCCTGGCAGATCGCGTAGGCGTCGGAGTAGGTCTCGCCCTTGACGACGAGGTCGGCGCCGTAGTCGCGGATCCGGCTGATCTTGGCGGGTGAGGACACCTCAGGCACGAAAATGTGCGCGGGGATGCCGAGCACGCTGGCCGCGTAGGCCACAGCGGCACCGTGGTTGCCGCCCGAGGCGGCCGCCACGCCGGCCACGGGGACGTCGCGCAGCAGCAGGTTGGTGAACGCGCCGCGCGCCTTGAACGAGCCGGAGTGCTGCATGAACTCCAGCTTGAGGGTCAGCGGTCCGGGCGCCAGGCCGAACTCGGCCCGGTCAAGCGTCACGACCGGGGTCAGGCGAATGTGGCGCCGGATGACCTGCTCGACGTCCGCGACTGCCTGCGGGGTCAGGCGAGCGACTGGGTCGGCGGGTTCAGAGGCTGGTTCAGATTGCAGTCGCACGGGATCAGGTCTCGTCCGGGATCTGCCGCGGCTCGCTGTTATGGCTGCGCACGCATTCCTCCTTCGGCACCGGTGCCGTTCGTGCCCAACCTAGTCGAGGGGGAGCGGGTCAGGGGTGTCCAGGACGCAGCGTGTGCCGGAGTAGATGCTCGGGATGCACTTGTTGCAGTGCACGCAGGTGCCGGCGGTCGCCTGGCCCGACTCCATCCTGGTGACCAGGTCGGGCTCGCGCAGCAGGGCCCGGCCCATCGCGACGAAGTCGAATCCCTCGGCCATGGCCTGCCGGATCGTCGCGAGCGTGCTGATACCGCCGAGCAAGATCAGCGGGGTTGAGAGGACGGCCCGGAACTGGCGTGCCATCGGCAGGAAATAAGCCTCTTGGTAGGGGTAGCTGCGGAAGAGGGCGGGAGCGGCAAGCCAGAAGCCAAGTCGCTGCGCGCCGTGCAGCGTAGCGGCGAACTCCCGGCGCGGCGCCGCGCCCCGGAACATGAACATCTGGTTCAGCTGCGACCCGCCGCCAGTCAGCTCGAGCGCGTCCAGTCCGCCATCGCTCTCCAGTAGCTTTGCCACCTCGATACTGTCGGTCAGCGGGAGGCCGCCGCGTACCCCGTCGGTCATGTTCAGCTTGGCGATGACGGCGATCGAGTTGCCGGCCTCGGCCCGGACCGCCTGGAGGATGCGCCGGGCAAGCCGGGCCCGGTTGCCGACCGAGCCGCCGTAGTCGTCGGTGCGGTGATTCCAGCGCGGGCTGAGGAACGCCGAGACCAGGTAGTGGTGACCGAAATGCAGCTCTACCGCGTCGAAGCCGGCGCTCGCGAGCATCCGTGCGCCGACCGCGAACTGCGCTACAACCTCGTCGATCTGGTCACGGGAGATCTGGTACACCTTCGTGCCGGCGATCGTCCTCGTCGGCGAGGGCCCGAGATAGCGTTTCCTGATCGTGCCGACAGCGCCGGCGTGGCCGAGCTGAGCCGAGATCCTGGCCCCCTCGGCGTGCACAGCATCGGCGATCCTGGCCAGCCCGTCGGCGGCCGCGTCGTGGATGTAGATCTCGGCCGGAGCGCCCATGCCATCTCTGGACACGGCGACGTACGAGACGGTAGTCATCGCCACCCCACCAGCCGCCATCCGCCGGTGGAACTCGATCAGGCTGTCGGACACCACGTTCGCCGGGCTCATGCCCTCGAACGTTGCCGCCTTGAGCACGCGGTTGCGCAGGTCGAGCGGTCCGATCCGCGCGGGTCCGAAGGGGTCACGTGGCAGGCTGGCAGCGGATTCAGGGCGCGGTGCGGCCATGAGGTTCCTCGCAGACCTGCTCGGGCGGCGCTGGCTGCCGCGGCTGGTGACCGCATATAAACAGGGTCGGACCAGGTGTGGCAACTCGGCGGCTGGGCCGGTCATGATGCGCAGCTTGCCGGCCGTTGCCCGGGGATCGCCGACGGCCGACGGCTAGGCTAGACCCGCTCACCGTCGCGATCGCGACGATAATCCGCCTTCACCGCAGGAGCCCGCGATGCCCACTCGGACCGCCCGCACAACCTGGTCTGGCAGCCTTCAGGAAGGAACCGGAACCGTCGTGCTCGTCAGTTCCGGTGTCGGCACCTACGAGGTCAACTTCCCCAGGCGCGCGGCTGACGACGCCGGCGGCGTGACCAGCCCGGAAGAACTGATAGCGGCGGCGCACTCGGCCTGCTTCGCGATGCAGTTCTCGGCTTTGCTCGGCGGCGCCGGCGGCAGTAATCCTCAGCTTGAGGTAAGTGCCGACGTGACGCTCGGCCCTGACCCGGCAGGCGGCTTCCGGATCAGCGGCATCAAGCTGACGGTCAGCGGGTCGGCCGATGGCGTCACGCCGGAGGACTTTGCCCGGATCGCGGCCGAGGCCAAGGCCGCTTGCCCGGTGAGCAAGGCGCTCGCCGGCACCGAGATATCGCTCGACGTCAAGTAGCGATACTCCGCTCCGTGACGGCGCAGCGCTCGGTGAAACCGCCCTGCCGGTGCACACCCCACGGACGCTCGTGGTTCTTGATGTCCTCAACGCTGCCGTCCGCGCCAGCCGCCATGGCGCTCGCGACCAACTGATCGTTGTTCTCGGGTTCCCCGAGGAAGAACGGGGCGCCCGAGGCGCGTCGGCCACGGCGAGCATCACCGAGATCAGCGGACCGGTGGAGTTGCCGCTCATCGATGCCCCTCTTCAGGCCGTGGAGATCTGGTTCGCAGACTCCAGCCCGAGTTCGGCGATCGACGTCTCGCGCATCTTGAACTTCTGCACCTTGCCGGTCACGGTCATCGGGAAGTCCGGCGTGACCCGGACGTAGCGCGGCACCTTGTAATGCGCGATCTTCCCGGTGCAGAAGTCCCGCACGTCCGCCGTGCTCAGCGAACTGCCGGGGCGCAGCTTGACCCACGCGCATAGCTCCTCGCCATACTTTGCGTCCGGCACGCCGATCACCTGGACGTCCTCGATGTCCGGGTGGGTGTAGAGGAACTCCTCGATCTCGCGCGGGTAGATGTTCTCGCCGCCCCTGATCACCATGTCCTTGATCCGCCCGACGATATTCAGGTAACCGGCGTCGTCCATCACCGCGAGATCCCCGGTGTGCATCCAGCGGGCGGCGTCGATCGCCTCGGCCGTCTTCTCCGGCTCGTTCCAGTAGCCGAGCATGACGCAGTAGCCGCGGGTGCACAGTTCGCCATTCGAGCCGCGCGGCAGCACGAGCCCCGTCTCGGGGTCGATGACCTTGATCTCCACGTGCGGGTGAACCCGTCCGACCGTCGAGACCCGGCGCTCCATGTCGTCATCCGGGCGAGTCTGCGTGGACACCGGCGAGGTCTCGGTCATGCCGTAGCAGATCGTGACCTCTTCCATGTGCATCTCGCTGACCACGCGCTTCATCACCTCGACCGGGCACGGCGAGCCCGCCATGATCCCGCTGCGCAGCGACGAGAGGTCATACGCCGCGAAGTCCGGCAGCGCCAGCTCCGCGATGAACATCGTCGGCACGCCGTACAGCGAGGTGCACCTCTCGGCCTGCACCGCGGCCAGCGTGAGAGCCGGGTCGAAGCCGGGCGCCGGAATGACGATGCAGGCACCGTGTGTGGTGCACGCCAGGTTGCCGAGCACCATCCCGAAACAGTGGTAAAACGGCACCGGGATACACACCCGGTCGGCGGCCGTGTACCGGCAGCCCTCCCCGATGAAGAAACCGTTGTTGAGGATGTTGTGGTGCGACAGGGTCGCGCCCTTCGGGAACCCGGTGGTTCCGCTGGTGTACTGGATGTTGATCGGGTCGTCAAAAGCCAGGGAGACCCCTCGTTCCCCCAAGGCGGCAGCGTCGACGGCGGAACCTGAGGCAACGAGCGCATCCCAGTCTGGCGTGCCGAGGTAGACGACGCGCTCCAGGGCGGGCAAGTCGCTGCGTACCGCCTCGATCATGGCGCGGTAGTCGCTGGTCCTGAAGCCTTCCGCGCTGACCAGCAACGAGATCCCCGCCTGGCCAAGCACGTAGCCGAGCTCATGGCTGCGGTAGGCCGGGTTGATGTTGACCAGGATCGCGCCCATCTTCGCCGTGCCGTACTGCAGCAGGACCCACTCGGCGCAGTTCGGAGCCCAGATCCCGACCCGGTCGCCCTTCGCCACGCCGGCCGCGATCAGGCCCCGCGCCACGTCGTCGGTGTGGGCGTCCAGCTGCGCGTACGTCCAGCGCCGGCCGGTTGGAACGTCGACAAGAGCCTCGGAGCCGCCGTGCGCTGCGGCTACTCGCCGCAGGTTGTCGCCGATGGTCTCGCCAAGCAGCGGTTCCGGGCTGGCACCGTGGCTATAGGACAATTCAGTTATAGCGGACATAACTGGCCCCTCCGCGTGCGCGAGCAGGTTCCATCCTCGTCGCTCCCAAGGGAGCAGGTTCCATCCTCGCCGCTCCCGACGATCGTGTGAAGCCGGCCATGATCGCGCTCCGGCGGTAATGCGCTGACGGTCGGCAAGGACTACTGTCAAAAGTGACGGTCAAGTAAACTTCGGAGCGTCGCGGTGGGTACCTGGATCATCTGGCTGATCATCGCGGCTGTACTTGGCTTCGCGGAGATCATGACCACGACGCTGGCCTTCGGCCTCGTCGCGATTGGTGCCCTGGTAGCCGCGGGGACAGGCGCACTCGGGGGAGACGCGGCGCTGCAGTTTGGCGCGTTCATAGTCGCGTCGGGCATCGGGCTTGGCGTGGCCCGCCCGTTCGCGCTGCGTCACATCCGCCAGCCACCTTTGCTGCGCACCGGGACCGCCGCGCTGGTCGGCCGGTCGGCATACGTGCTCGAGGAAGTAACCGAGCAAACCGGCAAGGTCAGGATCGGTGGCGAGGTCTGGTCTGCGCGCTCCTACGACGAGACGCTGGTCATCCCGCCGGGCAAGACCGTCGACGTTATGCAGATCGAGGGCGCGACCGCCCTCGTGTATCCGCGGGAGTAGCACATGGGTGGTGACGTGGTCGGCATCGTGATCGGTGTCGTCTGTTTCTTCTTGGTCTTCTTGCTGGCGGTTCGCACGGTCCGCATCGTGCCGCAGGCACGGGCTCGCAACGTGGAGCGGTTCGGCCGGTACACCAAGACGCTCGAGCCGGGGATGAACTGGATAGTTCCGTTCATCGACCGGGTCAAGCCGCTGATCGACCTGCGCGAGCAGGTGGTGTCGTTCACCGGGCAGCGGGTGATCACCGAGGACAACCTCGTCGTCAGCATCGACACCGTGCTGTTCTTCCAGGTCACCGACCCGCGGGCGGCCGACTACGAGATCGTCAACTACATCCAGGCGATCGAGCAGCTCACCGCCACGATGCTGCGCAGCGTGATCGGGTCGATGGACCTGGAGCAGACGCTGACGTCGCGCGAGAACATCAACACCCAGCTGCGCGGTGTCCTCGACGACGCGTCGGGCAAGTGGGGGATCCGGGTGACCCGGGTCGAGATCAGGGCCATCGACCCGCCGCAGACGGTCAAGGACGCGATGGAAAAGCAGATGCGCGCCGAGCGGGAGAAGCGAGCCGCGATCCTCACCGCCGAGGGCGTGCGGCAGTCGCAGATCCTGACCGCCGAGGGCGAGAAGCAGAGCGCGATCCTGCGGGCGGAGGGCGACAGGCAGAGCGCGATCCTGCGGGCCGAGGGTCAGGGACAGGCGATCGCGACGGTCTTCCAGTCGATTCACGAGAACAACCCGGACCCGAACCTGCTGGCCTACCAGTACCTGCAGACCCTCCCGCAGATCGCCAGCGGCCCCGGCAACACGGTCTGGATGATCCCGAGCGAGGTGACAAGCGCGCTGCGGACCATCAGCTCGGCCTTCAACGGCTCCGGCGGCGACGGCAGTTCGCCGTCTCGGCCGGGTGCCGTCACGGGCGTCGCGGCGGACGCCCTCGAAGCCGTGGCTGGCGCCGCGCTGCCGTCGCCCCGCCCCGCCGACTTGACCGAGAACACGGCCTCCGATACGGGGAACGAGGTGAGTCCGGCCGGCTCAAGCGACACCACCGCGGGTGGCCCGGCGGACTGACCGCCGTCTGCTCGCTCGCCTGCGGCTGCCTCCGCTGCTACCGGCGCAGCGGCGGGTTGTCGTGGACGAGCATGTCGCGCTCGTCCAGCCAGCCGTAGAGCGGGGTGGTCTTGGGGTAGTGACCCCAGGCGTGGTCGCCCTCGAGTTCGCCGGGGATGCCCTTGCCGACATGGCCGAGCAGTTGCTGGCGGACCGGGCTCAGCGACTCCACCCACTCCGGTTCGTCGGCGCCGGCGATCTCGTCCCTGATCGCGATCCACCGCGGGCAGTAGGCAAAGAACATCCCCTTGCGGGTGATGTCGGAGTAGTTGTTCGTGCGCGTGTGCCAGAGCCGGCGGTCGAAGAAGACCGCGTCACCCGGGCTCGCGCAGACCTCCACGGAGCCTTCCGGCTCTGGCCACTCGATGTCACGGCGCGGCGGGCCGTCGATCCAGTTGGTCTTGTGGCTGCCGGGGATGACCTTGAAGTTGCCGCGGCCAGGCTCAGAAACGTCTGACA
>JASHUG010000158.1 GCA_030040155.1 Streptosporangiaceae bacterium
CGAGATCATGCCGCTGCAGATCGGCGCGCCGGACGTGGCATTCCCGCGGCTGAACCTGCTGAGCTACTACATGTTCACCTTCGGCGGCACCATCTTGCTGCTGAGCTTCCTGACGCCGGGCGGCGCGGCGGCGTTCGGCTGGTATGCGTACTCGCCGCTGACCAGCGTGCAGTACACGCCAGGCCTGGGCGGCGACATGTGGATCATGGGCCTGGTGCTGTCGGGCCTGGGCACGATCCTCAGCGGCGTGAACTTCATCACGACGATCTTGTGCATGCGCGCGCCCGGCATGACGATGTTCCGGATGCCGATCTTTAGCTGGAACATCCTGCTGACCTCGATGCTGGTCTTGCTCGCATTCCCCGTGCTGGCGGCGGCCCTGCTGGTGCTGGAGATCGACCGCAAGCTCGGCGCGCAGGTGTTCGCGGCCAACAGCGGCGGTGCGATCTTGTGGCAGCACCTGTTCTGGTTCTTCGGCCATCCGGAGGTCTATATCGTGGCGTTGCCGTTCTTCGGCATCGCCACCGAGATCCTCCCTGTGTTCTCCCGCAAGCCGCTGTTCGGCTACAAGGGCCTGGTCGCGGCCACGATCGCGATCGCCGGCCTGTCGCTGACGGTGTGGGCGCACCACATGTTCACCACCGGCGCGGTGCTGCTGCCGTTCTTCTCGTTCATGACGTTCCTGATCGCGGTGCCCACCGGGGTGAAGTTCTTCAACTGGGTCGGCACGATCTGGCGAGGCCAGATCACCTTTGAACCCGCGATGCTGTTCATCTTGGGCTTCCTGATCGTGTTCTTGTTCGGCGGCCTGACCGGCATCATCCTGGCCTCGCCGCCGCTGGACTTCGCGGTCAGCGACTCCTATTTCGTGGTCGCGCACTTCCACTACGTGCTGTTCGGCACGGTCGTGTTCTGCATGTTCGGCGGGTTTTACTTCTGGTGGCCGAAGTGGACCGGCAAGATGCTCGACAACCGGCTCGGGGCCTGGCACTTCTGGAGCGTGTTCATCGGGTTCAACATGACGTTCCTGGTGCAGCACTGGCTGGGCCTGATGGGCATGCCCCGCCGGGTCGCGAACTACCCGTTCCTGCCGCACCTGGCCACGACGCTGAACGACATCTCCTCGATCGGCGCGTTCATCCTCGGCGCCTCGAACTTCATCTTCTTCTACAACATCTACAAGACGTGGAAGACAGGCGAGTCCGTGACCGCCGACGACCCGTGGGGCTTCGCGAACTCGCTGGAATGGGCCACATCGTGCCCGCCGCCGCGGCACAACTTCACCTCGATCCCGCGGATCCGGTCCGAGCGGCCCGCGTTCGACCTGCACTATCCGCACATACGAACAGGCCGCGACCGCGAACTTGAGCATCAGCAGCAGTCGATCGGAGTCGGCTCGTGAAAGTTGAGGCTTATCTCTTCCTGGGCTGCGCGACCTTCTTCGGTGCCTCAGACCTCGTCTACTGGCATTTCTCGCACGATCCGACCGGCACTACGGCTCTGGCGCTGGCGGTCTGCCTGGCCTTCCTGACGGGCTTCTATCTGCTGTTCACGGGCCGGCGCCTGCCGATCAGGCCGGAGGACACCCCAGAGGGCGAGATCGAAGAGGGCACCGGAGAACTGGGCTTCTTCAGCCCGCACAGCTGGTGGCCCCTGTTCGTTGGCCTCGCCGCCGCGCTCGCCGCGGTCGGCGTCGCCGTCGGCTGGTGGTTGTTCCTGATCGGAGTGCTCGCGCTCTTGCTAGCGGTCATCGGCTTCGTGTTCGAGTACTACCGGGGCGACTACTCGCACTGACGGCCGTTCGCGCCTACCGTCGGCGCATCTGCGCGGCAGCGCCCAGTCATATGCGCGGCGGCTTGTCGAGCGGGAACACCACGCTGGTGTCGGCCCCTGGGTCGTGCCCCAGCGCAGCCTCCGCCATCTGCTGCTCGACGACGGGGTCGGGGTAGCTGACATCGACCGGCTCGGCGAACCACCCACAGTTGCATACGGCGCTGTAGTACGGCGGCATGTCGTCCCTCTTCAGGTAGACGTACACCACGCCCGCTCGGTGCTCAGGCTTGCTGCCGCGGCGAAAGATCCCCATACTCGCGTGAGGCTAGCTCCTTGGCCGCATGTCACGCCAGACCGTCTGGGTCGGCCTGACGACGCCCCAGGCCCCGCAGCTGCCCGCCTGCCGCCCGCTGCCTGGCGCCGCCCGCTGCGGCTCGCCGCGCCGCCGCAGTAGACGTCCTGCGCGCCCGACTCCCTGTAAGTTCTCACACCGCCTGCAAGTTGTCCGGTGCATACCAGGTCAAAGCGACCGCCAGAAAGCCGAGAACCTGTAGGGAGTGTGAGAACTTACAGGGAGTCGGGTCCGGCCCGAGATCGCCGCGCCGTGTCGGGCGCGGCCCGAGATCGCTGCGCCGGGCAGGTGGTCAGCGTTAGGTGCGGCGGTGGCGGAAAGCGTTGGGTGCGGCGGTGGCGGAAAGCGAAGGCCCCGGCAACGCTGCCGGGGCCATTCGCCTGGGGGACTCCTTCGCAGCTACTGCTGCTCATCCTCCTGCTCGCCGCCGGAGCCGATGGTCGCGCCTCCGTGGCCGTTCGTCTCGACCGGGTGGCCGTTTCCGTGCCCGTCACCGTGCCCGTTGTGGCTGGTCGCCATCGGCGCGCTCTCGGTAACGACCTTGTACAGGCGCTCGCGGACCCGGCCCATGCCGCCGCGCATGCCGCGAGGCGGAACGCCCGCCTCCGTGGTGTCGATGGCCGGCAGTGGCGGGTGCTCGACGCGCGAGGTCAGCACGGCCAGCCGCTCGTCGTCGACCGGCCTGGTCTCCTCGATGAACTCGCCGCTGGGCAGCTGCCTGATGATGCCGGTCTCGACACCGTGCTCGATCAGGTGGTTGTCGCTGCGTTGCAGGCCCAGGCAGATCCGTTTAGTGATTATGTAGGCGATGACTGGTCCGACGAAGATCCCCACTCTGGCGGTCCAGGTGATCGCGTACAGCGAGATATCGAAGCGGTCGGCGAT
>JASHUG010000159.1 GCA_030040155.1 Streptosporangiaceae bacterium
GGCGCGGATCCGGCGGGCACTGAAGGTTGTGGCGCCCGACCGGCTGGTCATCAACCCCGACTGCGGGCTCCGTCATTTGCCGCCGGCCGTCGCGCGGGCCAAGCTATCCGCCATGGTCGAGGGTGCGGCTCTCGTCCGGGCCGAGATCGCCGGCCCAGATTCGGCTGGTACCGGCAGCCCGCCGGGCAGCGCCCTGACGAGCGCGGGGGCGGGGCTGGCCGCCGATCAGGTGGCTGATACCAGGGCATGATGTTCGGCTACGCCACGACTGAGACACCCGAGCTGATGCCCGCGCCGATCGCGCTGGCCCATCGGCTAGCCCGGCGGCCCGTGCGGTGATACCGGGCTCACCGGGCGGAAGATCGTCTAGCCGGCAGCGGGCTGCCCCGGCCCGGCCGCCCCGAGCCGGGCCGGGCCCGCCGCGGGCGCGATCCCGAAGACGCGCTCGGCGTTGCGATGGAAGATCTTGTGCTTGTCCGCATCGGAGATCGGGGCATCGTCCATGAACCGCACCGCACCCTCGGTCAGCTGGTACGGATAGTCGATCGCCCACATGATGTTGTCGGCGCTAACCGCCTCGATGCAAAATCGCAAGGCCGGATGCCAGTTCATGCCGCTCGTCGTGATCTTGAAGTTGCGCTGGAAGTACTCGCTTGGCGTGAGCTCGAGCTTCGGCCTCGCGTTGTGCGAGCTGCGCACGGGATGCATGTAGTCGACCCGCCAGAGCCAGAACGGAATCCCTTCGCCCAGATGCCCGAGCACGATCTGCAGGCGCGGGAACCGGTCAAATACGCCGCTGCAGATCAGCCGGATGCCGTGCAGCCCGGTCTCGGCCTGGAACCCATAGATGCCGGTCTCCAGCCCGAAGCGCTTGTACGGCTGCGCCATCTGCGCTGAAGGCGAGCGCGGATGGATGTAGACCGGCGCGCCAACGTCCTGCGCAGCTTCGAATATCGGCCAGAACTTCTCGTCGTCCAGGTACTCGTTCCTGGTATGAGAGTTGATCACGACGCCATTCAGCTTCAGCTCGCCGATCGCGCGCCTGACCTCCGCCGCGGCCGCCGCCGGCGCCTGCGGCGCGATGGCCGCCAGCCCCGCGAACCGGTCAGGGTGCCTCCCGATGACCGCTGCCAGCCGGTCGTTGACGAGCGCGGCCAGCGCGATCGCACGGTCGTCGGGCAGCGTCTGCACGCCTGGCGCGGTGAGCGACAACAGGTGCACGTCCACGCCGTAGTCGTCCATGACGGCCAGCCGCTCGTCTTCCAAGTCGAGCAACTGGCGGCGGACCCGCCGCAGGCCGGGCAGATCCTGCCCGAACAGGAAGCTCAGGAAGTCCTGGTCGGGCTCGTCCGGCCCGGCCGTGCCCGCCCATTCCTGCAGGGCAGCGAACACCTCCGGCACCGAGAACGCCTCCTCGGTGGCAATCCGCCGGTACGGTCCGGCTGCGGCTTCGTCCACGGTTCCTCCTCGGCCCAAAGCCGTTTAATGGCCCTCGCGCCCTTCATGCACGGCCAGGTCACCGTCTCGCGGCCGGCCGGCCGGATAGTCCTGCTGCGAGGCCGCGTAGGCGACGTAGAAGTCCAGCGCGCCCGGGTTCGCCATCGCGTTGCGATTGGCGGCTTCGTCGGCCGGCACGCCGAGCAGAATCCTGCGCACGGGCACCTCCATCTTCTTGCCGGTCAGCGTGACCGGGATCTCGGGCACCTGGACGATCCGGTCCGGGACGTGCCGCGGCGTGTACTGGTGCCGGAGCCGGTTGCAGATCTTGTCCTCGATGACCGGGGTCAGCACGAGCTCGTCGGCGAGCTTGACGAACAGCGGCATGAAGAACTTCCCGCCGGGCAGGTCGAGGCTCACAATCAGCGCATCCTCGACCTCGCCGACGGTCGCCAGCGCGCGGTAGATCTCGGCCGTGCCGATGCGGACGCCCTGGCGGTTCAGCGTCGCGTCGGAGCGGCCCAGGACGAAGCAGCCGCCGCGGGCGCTGACCCTGAAGAAGTCGCCGTGCCGCCACAGTCCGGGGTACTGGGCGAAGTACGACTCCCGGTACCGCGAGCCGTCGGCATCGCCCCACAGGCCCACGGGCATGGACGGCATGGGCGCGGTGATAACCAGCTCGCCAACCTCGTCGATCACGCTTTCGCCGCGTTCGTTGAACGCATGCGCATCGACCCCTAGATGGCGGGCCTGGATCTCGCCGGCATAGACCGGCTCGGTCGGCACGCCTCCGACGAACCCCGTGCACACGTCGGTGCCGCCGCTGCCGGTGCATACCCAGACGTCGCTCTTGACGTTGCGGTAGAACCAGGCCGTGCACTCCGCCGACACCGGAGAGCCGGCCGGCATGATCGCGCGCAGTTCCTTCAGGTCGTAGTGCTGTCCTGGCACCAGGCCGGCCTGGGTCATGAGGTCGACGAATGCCGGGCTCGCGCCGAACAGGGCAACGCCGCACTCGTGCGCCAGCCGCCACAGTGCGTCCGGACCCGGGTAGGCCGGATTCCCGTCGTACAGAACGGGGCAGGCGCCGAGCAGCAGCGAGCTAACCAGGAAATTCCACATCATCCAGCCGGTCGTGGTGAAGAAGAACGTCCGATCGCCGGCCCGCAGGTCCATGTGCAGGGTCTGCAGCTTCAGCTGCTCGATCAGGATCCCGCCGTGGCCGTGCACGATCGCCTTCGGCAGCCCGGTGGTGCCCGAGGAGAACAAAATCCACAGCGGGTGGTCGAACGGCACCTGGTCGAACTCGAAGTCGGACGCCGGAACGGATGGAAACTCAAGTACCTCGTCCCAGCTCAGCGCGTCCGCCGCCGGCGCCGTGGCGCCGGGGTCGAGGTAGCGCAGCCAGATCACCCGTTCCAGGCCTTCCAGGCCGCCGATAATATGCCGCAGCTCCTCCGTGCGGTTAAACCGACGACCGCCGTACTGATAGCCATCGGCGCAGAGCAGCACCTTCGGCCGGAGCTGGCGGAATCGATCGAGCACTCCGCGCCAGCCGAAGTCCGGTGAGCAGCTGGCCCAGATCGCCCCGATGCTCGTCGTCGCCAGCATCGCGATGACCGCCTGAGGGATGTTGGGCAGGTACGACGCGACGCGGTCACCCCGGCGCACGCCCATGTCCCGCATCCTGGTGGCAAGTATGCGCACCTGGCCGGCGAGGTCGGACCAGCTCATGTTCCCGAGCGGCGTGAACTCACTCGCCGACAGCAGCGCGGTCTCGCCGGGCCGCTCGCGCCGCAACACGTGCTGGGCATAGTTCAGCCGCGCACCTGGAAACCACTCCGCGCCTGGCATCTCCCGGCGGCCGAGCACCCGGTGCGGCGGCGCCGAGCACTCGATCCCGCAGTAATCCCAGATGGCCTGCCAGAAACCCTCGAGGTCGGTGACCGACCATCGCCACAGCGCCTCGTAGCTGTCGAAGTTAAGGCCTCGCACCGAGAGCCAGGCGCGGAAGGCAGTGAGGTTAGCGTCCGCCACCTGAGCCGCGGACGGCGTCCACAGCAGGCTGCCCTCCCGAACTGGCTCGGTCATGCCGGCCCTCTCCGCGTTCTGGCCTGTGGCCGCAAAGCCCTGTCCAGTTCCCTGGCCGCCCAGCTGTACACGGCTGACAGTCGCACAGCGCGGAGGCGCCGGGCAATGACCATTTCACTGGACGAAAGCGCCGCGCAGTGCGGCCCGGTTGCTCGCGGCCGCCCTGCGGATCACGCGAAAACGATCGTCTTGTTCTGGTGCACGATGACCCGGTCGTCTAGGTGCCAGCCCACCGCACGGGCGAGCACGGATCGCTCCACGTGCTGTCCCATCCGGCGCAGGTCGCTGACCGAGCAGCGGTGATCGACCCGGACGATGTCCTGCTCGATGATCGGGCCGGCGTCCAGTTCCGCGCTCACGTAGTGTGCGGTGGCGCCGATCAGCTTAACGCCGCGGTCTGCGGCTTCCTGGTGCGGGTTAGCGCCGGCGAAGGCCGGCAGGAAGCTGTGGTGGATGTTGATGACCGGATGCCCGAAGGTCTCGAGGAAGCCGGGCGAGAGAATCTGCATGTACCGGGCCAGCACCGCCAGGTCGACCTGACCCGCGAGCAGGGCTAGCTGCGCAGCCTCCGCCTGTTCCCTGGTGGGCGCGGTGATCGGGATGTAGTGGAACGGGATTCCCCTGCTCCGGACGAGGTCCGCGGTCGTCTCGTGGTTCGAGATCACCATCTTGACGTCGGCCCGCAGCTCCCCTGACTCGGTACGCCACAACAGCTCACGCAGCGCGTGGTCGGAACGGGACACGAAGATGGCCATGCGCTTGTGGTCCGCCGCTAGGGTCATGCGCCAGGTCATGGAGAAGGCCGCCGCGATACCGGACATGGCCAGCTCCAGCGCTGCCTTGCGCCGCGCCAGGCCCGGCAGGTGGAACTCGACCAGCAGGAAGAAGGTGCCTCCCTGCGGGTTCGTCGAGTACTGCTGCGACTCCACGATGTTCGCGCCGTGCTCGTAGAGGCAGCGGGAGACGCCGGCCACGATGCCGGGCCGGTCCGGGCAGCTGATCAGCAGCCGGCCGATATCTGCCCGCAGGTCGTCAGCGCCGGGATGCTGCAGGCTGGCGGCGGAGTGCGCGTGCACCACCGGGCCCTGCGCCGCCATGATCGTCATTGTCGCGCCGGCGCCTCGCTGCCTCATCCGCCGCGGCCACAAACTGCTGGCGCGTCCTGTTGTGCCTGGCCACCAGCCGGCAGTCCGCGAAAAGATCCGCCCTTCACAGGGAACCCCAGACCTCCTGCGCGGTCTCGACTATGAGCGCGAGCTTGTCCCATTGCTGCTGCTGGGAGAGGTCGTTGCCTTCCTTGGTTGACGAGAAGCCGCACTGGGGCGACAGGCACAGCTGGTCGATGTCGACGAACCGGGCGGCGTCCTCGATCCGCCGCTTCAGGTCGTCCTTGCGCTCGAGTTCGCCGCGCTTGGTGGTGACGAGCCCGAGGACGACGCGCTTGCCCTTCGGCACGAATCGCAGCGGCTCGAAGCCGCCCGAGCGCTCGTCGTCCCATTCGCAGAAGAATCCGTCGACCTCGAGCCGGTTGAAAAGCGCATCGGCCACGAACTCGTAGCCGCCTTCGGCCGCCCACATGCTCTGGTTGTTGCCGCGGCACATGTGGGTGGTAACCGCCAGGTCGCCGGGCCGGCCGGCCAGCGCCCGGTTGATGTTCTCGATGTAGCGCTCGTGCTGGTGCTCAGGATCGCCGCCGATCTCGGCGACGTGCTGGCGCTGCGCCGGGTCGTTCATGTAGGCCAGGCTGGTGTCGTCAAGCTGCAGGTACCGGCAACCGAGGGCATACAGCCGCCTTACCTCCTCGGCGTAGGCTGCCGCCAGGTCGGCCCAGAACTGGTCGAGGTCCGGGTAGACCGCGGCATCGATCGCCGACCGGCCGCCCCGGTAGTGCACCATGCTGAGCGAGGGGATCGTGAGCTTGGGCACTGCGGTCGTGACCGTGTCCCGCAGGTACTCAAACGCGTCCCCGAAGATGGTGTGCTCCAGCGTCAGCGGCGCCACCACATGGGCCGAGGGCGGTGCCCACTCGAAGCTCTTCTGGTCATTGTGGAACGCGACCCGGATCGTCTCGTCCTGGACCTTCGTGATGCCGCCAAGCTGGTAGATAAAGTCCATGTGCCACGACTCGCGGCGCAGTTCGCCGTCGGTCGCATCAAGCAGCCCGACCTCGTGCTGCTTACGGACGACCTCGGCGATCGCGGCATCCTCGGCAGCCCGCAGATCGTCAGCCGTGATCCGGCCCGCCGCGAGGTCATCCCTGGCCCGCAGCAGCTCGGGCGGCCGCAGCAGGCTCCCTACGTGGTCGGCGCGGAACGGCGGCCGGCTCTGCGGCTTCGCCGTGCCTGCGGTGTGCTGGTCGATGTCCTGCGTGTCCGTCATGCGCTCCACTCTCCTCCGGCGGGTAAGAGACCTTGCCGCGGGTGGCTAGATGTCGGCCTCGGCCGCCGGGACCTGGCTCGTGCCCGCTGAGCTGGCGGCGATGTGCGGCTCGCCGCGTTCGGCGGGCGGGGAGCCATCAGCCAGCGGATAGTGGCAGGCGACGAGGCGCCCCGCACCGAGAGCTCGCAGCTCCGGCACCTCGACGACGCAGCGGTCGGCGGCGCGCGGGCAGCGGGTGCGGAACCGGCATCCGCTCGGCGGGTCCAGCGGTGAGGGCAGTTCGCCCTTGATGACGCTGGCGGGATCGCGCTTTGCCCGCGCCGGATCCGGATCCGGCACCGACGTCAGCAGCGCCAGCGTGTACGGGTGCAAGGGCTCACTGTAGATCGCGCGCACCGGGCCGATCTCGCACAGCTTCCCGAGGTACATCACCGCGACCCGGTCGCTGACCTGCCGCACCAGCGTCAGGTCGTGGGCGATGAACAAGTAGGACAGGCTGAGCTCGCTGCGCAGCTTCTCGAACAGGTTCAGCACCTGCGCCTGCACCAGCACGTCCAGCGAGGAGACCGGTTCGTCACAGAGGATCAGCTTGGGTTCCAGGGCCAGCGCCCTGGCGACCGCAACTCGCTGGCACTGCCCGCCAGAAAGCTCGCGCGGATGCCGCGCGCCGTGCCGGGCCGGGTCGAGACCCACGAGATCAAGCAGCTCCCGCACCCGCTGCCGGCGCTCCTGGCGGGTGCCGACCGCGTAGGCAGTGAGCGGCTCCTCGACGATCCTGGAGACCGGCCACGTCGGGTCGAGCGAGGTAAACGGATCCTGGAAGACCATCTGCAGGTTGCGCCGCGCCGCCTTGAGCGCGGTCCGCGGCAGGCCGACCAGATCCCGGCCCTGGAAGATCACCTGACCGTGTTTGGGCGGCGGCGCCTGGATCACGGACCGAGCCAACGTGGACTTCCCTGATCCGGTCTCGCCGACGATGCCGAGGGTTTCGCCCACGTGCAACTCGAAGGACACGTCGGATACCGCCTGCAGCACGCCGCCCTTGGCGCCGCCGTAGTCGCGCAGGACGAACTCCTGCACGAGATGGCGAACGTCGAGCAGGACATCGCCGTCCGGCGGCGCCTCGGCCGCCGCACCGTTCGCCGCTGCCGTCACCGTGCCGCCCCGCCCTGGATCGGATGCCAGCACGCCCACCAGCGGTCTGGCTCATGTTGCCGCAGTGGCGGTGCATGGTCCCGGCAGTCTTGCTGCACGTCCGGGCAACGCGGCGCGAACGGGCAGCCATCCCTCAGCACCGACTGATCCGGCGGCCGACCGCCCACGACCGGGAGCAGCACGTGCGGCTCGGTGTCGATCCGCGGGATCGCGTCGAGCAGTGCCTGGGTATACGGCATCCGGACGCCGGCGAAAAGGTCACGGGCCGAGGCCCGCTCGACGATCTTGCCGGCGTACATCACCACGACGTCTTCGGAGTAGGCGGCCGCCAGGCTCATGTCGTGGCTGATCATCAGCAGCGCCGTTCCGGTCTCCCGCTGCAGGTCGAGCAGCAGGTCCATGATCTGCGCCTGGGTCGTCACGTCCAGGGCCGTCGTGGCCTCGTCGGCGATCAGGACCTCGGGTCCGCAGGCGAGCGCGATCGCGATGACGACGCGCTGGCGCATGCCGCCGGAGAGCTGGTGCGGGTACTCGTGGAACCGCTGCTCCGGTGCCGGGATTCGCACCATCTTGAGCAGCTCGATTGTGCGTTCGCGGGCTTGCCTGCGATCCATCGGCTCGTGGGTCGTGATGGCCTCAGCGATCTGATATCCAACCCGCATCGTGGGGTTCAGCGAGCGCTCGGGGTTCTGGAACACCATCGCCACGTTGCGACCGCGGTAATCCCGCATCTCGTTGTTGCTGCGGCCGACGACCTGCTCGCCCTTGAACCGGATCGAGCCGGAGACGTCCGCGGATCGCGGCAGCAGGCCCATGATTGCCCGGGCGCTGACCGTCTTGCCGGAACCCGACTCGCCGATGACCGCGAGCGTCCGCCCCGGCTCTACGGCGAAGCTGATGCCCTGCACGGCGTACACGGTCCCGAGGCGAGTACGGAACGTGACACGCAGGTCCTCCACCTCGAGGACCGCACCCGGCGTCATCCCGACCGCCGATGGCTCGCTGCCGCCTGGCGCCGGAGCCGCCCGGCCTCGCTCGCGCAGCCGTGGCATCACCGGACCCCCCACCGGGCCCGCAGGCCGTCGCCCATCATGTTGAGGCAGATGGACGTTACCAGCAAGAAGATGCTCGGCACGATGACCAGCCGCGGGTATACCGAGATGAACGACTCGCCGGTTGCGATCATGTTGCCCCACGTCGCCGTCGGTGCCGGGATGCCGTAGCCCAGGAAGTCAAGGGCACCCTCCAGGATGATCGTCAGGCTGGCGCCGAGCAGGCTGAAGGTCAGCATCTGCGGGGCGATGTTGGGCGTGAGGTGCCGGAGCATGATCCGCCAGGTCTTGGTGCCCGCCAGCCGCGCCGCGACCACGAAGGGCTGGTCGCGCAGGCGGAGCGTGGCGGCCCGCGAAACCCTGGCGAACGCCGGGATGCTGAAGGCGGACAGCGCCCAGATCACGTGCGTCTCGCTCGGCCCGAGGCTATCGGCGATCGCCAGCACCAGTACCAGCGACGGGAACGCGATGAACACGTCGAGGATTCGCATCATGACGGCCTCGGTCCAGCCGCCACGGTAGGCGGCGACCATGCCGAACAGGCCCCCGAATACCAGGCCGATGAGCTGGACCGCGGCCGCGACCTCGAACGACACCCGGCCGCCGTACAGGATTCTGGACATGATGTCGTAGCCGACCGTGTCGGTGCCAAGGATGTGGCCCGGTGACCACAGCGGGAGGTTGACCTGGAACAGATTCCCGACTGTCGGGTCGGGTACGTGGTAGACCAGCGGCCAGATGAAACAGAAGAACAGCAGCACGACCAGAACCGTGCCGGGAACGGCGATCTCCAGGTTGCGCAGCCAGCCGCGGGCCCGCGGAGCCGCGCCGGCGCGGAGGTCCTGCGCTGGCGCACTGGCCAGCAGGTCAGCTGCGGGAACGGACATGGCGGATCCTTGGGTCAAGCACGCCGTAGAGCAGGTCGGTGAGCAGGTTCACGAGGACCACGGTTATGCCGAAGACGAGCACGATGCCCTCGACTACCGGGACGTCCCTGTTGCTGATCGCGTTGAGCAATTCGTAGCCGATGCCGGGCAGCGAGAAGATCTGCTCGACGATCACCGTGGCCCCGATCAGCGTGGCCAGGTTGAGTCCGATGACGGTGAGCAGCCCGATGAACGAGTTGCGCAGCACGTGCCTGGTCAGGATCCGCCATTCGCTGACGCCCTTGGCTCGCGCGGTCACGACGTAGTCTTCCGATTGCATCTGCTCGAGCAGGTCCGCGCGCAGGAACCGGGTATAGAAGCCGATCAGCGGGATCGCGAGGACGATGCTGGGCAGCGTCATCGTGTCCAGGTTGCCGGTCAGCGACGTGCTGAGCGCCGTGTAGCCTATCGCCGGGAATATCGACCAGTGCACGGCGAAGACGATCACGAGGAGCAGGCCAAGCACGTAGGGCGCGGTCGAGAGGCTCGCCATCGACAGCACCAGGCAGATCCGGTCGATGATGCCACGCGGCCAGCGGGCACAGACCACGGCCAGCGGCACCGACACGACGAACGTGAGAACCAGCGCGTAGATGACGAGTTCGAGCGTGACTGGCAGCCGCGACGCGATGATCGACACGACCGACTGCGGGCTCGCCAGCGACGTGCCGAGGTTGCCGGTCACCACGCCGGCGAGCCAGTGCCCGTACCTGGTCCACAGCGGCTCGTTGAGGTGCAATTTGATGGAGAACGAACGGATCTCGGCCGGCGTGGCGTCGATGCCGAGCAGCGCCGACGCCGCGTCACCTGGCAGCGCGTTGAGGAGCAGGAATGCCAGCAGCGTGACGCCCCACAGGACGGGGATGGCGGACAGCAACCGCCGGGCGCTCACCCGCACGGTCGGCGAACTGGCCAGGCGGCGCACGAACGCGCTGCCTGGCCAGCGAGCCGGCTGAACTGGTACCGAGATGTTCATCCCGGCGGCAATCTCAGCCTCATGCGATGAGGTACCTCATCCGTTGTTGTAGACGTACTGCCAGAGGATCTCCGGGTTCACGTCGGTGACCGGAAGGGGCGTTGTCAGGCCTGGCCCGCCAACGCCATGGTCGGCGATGTTGTAACCGGCGATCGGGAACAGGAACGGGCCGTCCGCGTTCTTCGCGATGTACTCGGCCGCCTGATCGTAGAGCGCCTTGCGCTGGGCCTGGTTAACCGTCCCGGCGGCGCCGAGCAGCAGCCCATTGAGCGTTGTACTGAACACGCCGGTAAACGGTGAGGTAGAGCAGAACCGGAAGCAGACGCCAACGCCGGTGCCCGGGTCGTAGGCGCCCGCCGTCTGCAGCATCGACTGCCACTTGCCGCCCTCGAACTGGGCGATGAGGCCGGTCAGGTCCCAGCTTGCGAGCGTGACCTTCATCCCAGCGGCCTGCCACTCTGTCTGGATGGCCTCGTTCAGTTCCGTGGCGGTCGGGACGCTGATCGTGCCGAGAGTGAAGCTCAGCCCTCCGAGGGACTTCACCAGGGCCTTGGCCTTCGCCAGGTCGTAGGTGATGTAGCCGGGCACGGTCTGCTCGTAGAACAGGCCAGCCGGCGCCGTGAACGACTCCCCGACCGGGTAGGTGTCGCCGAACAGGCTCTTGTCAAGCAGCGCCGCGTCGGTGGCGTAGTAGATCGCCTCCCTGGCCTTGATGTTGTTGAAGGGGGCAATCTTCGTATTCAGCTGGATGTCGTACGGCGAAGTGGACGGCTCAGCGGTCGTCTGGAACTTCGCCTTGAACGAGCTGACAAGCTGCGGCGTCGACATCCCCTCGTAAGCCTGGCCGGCGCCTGAATCCATCGCCGTCAATGCGGTCTCGTCACTGCTGACCGGCTTGAAGGTTAGCGAGTTGAGGTAAGGCAAGCCTGGCTGCCAGTAATTCGGATTCCGCTTGAGCGCGAGCAGCGAGTCCGGAACGTCGGATACCACGGTGAATGGGCCGGCCCCGACCGGCTTGATGGCGAACGCCTTCTCGCCCATCTTCTGGACGGCGGTCGGGGAGGCGATCCAGTTGAAGATGTCGCCCTGCAGCGCATTGATGAACGGCGCGTCCACATAGGACAGCGTGATTGACAGGCTGTAGGTGCCGGTCTGCGCGATCACAGGCGTGCCGATAAAGACCGGCTTGCACGAGCAGTTGCCCGCGAGGTCGCGTTTCCAGTTCCAGACGACCGCGGCCGCGTTGAACGGGGAGCCGTCGGAGAACTTCACGCCCTGGCGGAGCGTGATGTTCACGGTCTTGCCGCCGTTGGTGAACGAGTAGCCAGTGGCTAGATCGCCGGTCTCCTTGCCGCCGGCGGTCAGCTCGAACAGCTCACCGTAGATGGCGTCCATATAACTCATGTTCGCCGCGCCGTCGGTGTCGGTGGCCGGGTCCAGCCCGGGCCAGGAGCCGGCGAAGCTGTCACCTTCGAGGACGGTGAGCGAGCCGCCGTGCTTGGGTGCCGAGCTTGAGGGGGTTGAGCTCGAAGGCTTTGACGATCCGCAGCCGGCCAGGATGACCGCCACGACTGTCGCGAGGATGACAGACGACAACCGCAGGGCGGACGGCCGCGCGTTGCGTCTGAAGCATGTCTTGGGTCTCACGTAGACGCTCCCGCTATACAAATGCTCCGGGTACGAACAGGCGGCTGCGCAGGCCGCGCTGCCCGGTCCCGGGCCGTGCGGTTCGGCAGACCTCGGCGCAGTGAGCCTTGCCTCACTGATTGACCCGCCTAGCTTCCGCGACTCGCCCGGCGTGCGTCCACAACGCTTCCGCCGGGCGAAAGACAGATGCACTGCCGCCGGGCGCCGGCGCAGACGGCTCTCGTCAGGCCCTTTGGCAGCGTGATCCTGCATGTGTCGTTCGCCCGGCGTTTGCGGCGTCGTTTCTTCGGGTTTAGCCCAAATCACTTACTTCTTGCGGAACCGGGCATCGCGTGTCAGCATTATTTGAGCCGCATTTAATTGCTTCCCGCCTGTAACCGGTTCGGTCTGCTGACGGGCCATCGCTCGGGAACATTGCGCTAATGGCGAGGGCAGAGCATGCCGGATATGCTCGACGCCTCAAGGGAGGCGAGCGCACAGGCTCCACGCGCGAACGCCGCCGGCCGCCTCCTCGCTGTGCTCGACGCTTTCGGGCCCCGCAATCGCGCGCTATCGCTGAGCGAGATCTCGCGGCGGTCCGGGCTGAGCCTGTCGACCGCCCACCGGCTGGTGCACGAACTCGTGAGCTGGGGCGCCCTGGAGCGTGATCCGAACGGGTGTTACTCGATCGGGGTGCGTCTGCTTGAGCTCGCGGCGCTCGCGCCGCGCGGGCTTGACCTGCGCGAGGCGGCGTTTCCCTGCCTGGATGAGCTCCACCACCGCACCAGGGGCAATGTGCATCTCGGTGTCCGCGACGGCATGCACGTCGTCTACGTCGAGGCCATCCGGGCCTGCGCCACGCATCCGACCAACGGCAAGGCGGGCGACCGCTGGCCCATGCACGCCACCGGAACCGGCCTGGTGCTGCTCGCCTACTCCGACCGGGAATTCCAGGAAGAGGCGCTGCGCCGGCCGCTGGAACGCTACACGCCGCTGACGATCACCGACCCGGCTCAGCTGCGACGCAAGCTCGCCCAGGTCAGGCAGTGCGGCTACGCCGTGGCGGTCGGGCAGATAACACTGCCGGACCTGGTGGTGGCCGTGCCGGTCCACGACCCGTTCGGCAGCGTCGCCGCGGCGATCAGCGTGGTGGTCGAGGCGGCGCGGGCCAGGCCGCAGGCGCTGGCCAAAATGCTCACCGACGCGTCGGTTGAGATCACCCGCCGGCTGGCGGCACAGTCTGGCCCGTCGGGCCCAGGCGCCGGGCAGCGCCGCGTCGGCTTCACGCCGGTCGCCGCCGCGATGCGTACCAGGGTTAGCGCGCCGGCTTGATGCCGAGCCACCGGAACGCGTTGTTCCAGGTAATGTCCTCCAGCCACTGTGCCGGCAGATCCAGCGAGCGTACGGTGCGCCCGGCCGGGTCCTCGCGCGACATCGCCGGGAAGTCGGTGCCGATCAGCAGCCGGTCGGCGCCGAGGAGGTCGACCAGGAAGCGGATTGCGCGGCGGTCGAAAACCAGGGAGTCGTAGTAGAACCGGCGGGCGAACTCAAGCGGCGACGGGCCCTCGTCCTTCATGATCGCGCGCTCGGGCACCCTGGGCTCCTCGTTCCAGGTGCCGCTCCAGAAGTACTGTGCCCTGGGCAGCATGAGCGGGAAACCGCCCGCCGCGTGGCTGAACGCGATGCGCAGGTCCGGGCACTTGCCCGCGGTGCCCCCGGCGATGAGGGACGCGGCGGCGAGCGCGCCCTCAAGCCCGACCACGTAGGTTCCGGCCGCGGCCGGCGGCAGGCGGTCATTCGCTCCCGGCATGGCGTGGACGAATACGGCCAGGCCCAGCCGGGTGGCCTCGGCGAAGAACGGCAGGAAGCGCTCGTCGCCGATGGAGACCCCGAGGACGTGCGAGGAGATCTCCACGCCTGCGAGCCCGCGCTCGCCGATCGCCGCAAGCTCCGCGGCGGCGGCGTCCGGGTCCTGCATCGGTACCATGCCGAGCCCGATCAGCCGGGCCGGGTCGGACGCGCACAGTTGCGCGGTGAAGTCGTTGACGTGCCGGGCAAGCGCCAGCCCGTCGGCGGCGGGCAGGTCGAAACGCAGCAACGGCGGCATCGGCGACAGCACCTCGGCGTCCACGCCGGCGGTGTCTTGCGCGGCGAGCCGCCGCTCGGCATCGAAGAACACGTCCCTGGCCCGGAAGCGCATCGCCCCGAAGGCCAGCGTCAAATCCGTGCTGCCTTCGATCGGCTCCATGCGCGGAAAGCACGAGGGCGCGCCGGGCGGATAGTCACGGGGCAGCAGGTGGGCGTGGGCGTCGACAAGCACGGGTAAGCCTCCGGGAAGCTCGGGTGTCAGGCAGCGGCCGGATGGACGGACACGTGGACGGCTCGCTCGCCCGGCACCTCGCCGCCGAGCGTCCGGATGGCCAGTTCCGCCTCGTCCAGCCCGAACGTGTGCGTGTGCATCTTCTCCAGCGGGAAGCGGCGCGACTCGATCAGCGCGATCGCATCAGCCATGCCCCTGGCGTCGACGCCGAAGGCGCCCCGCACCGTCAGCGCGCGGTTGATGATCAGGTCCGTCCGCACGGGTATCTCGCGGTTGCCCTTCAGCCCGGCCAGCACCACCCGCCCGCCGCGGCGGACGGCTAGCAGTGCGTCCGAGATCGGGCCGGCCGCCAGCGGTGTCAGCTCGAGCACGAGGTCGGCCAGTTCCCCGCCGGTGATCTCCTCGACCCTCTCGACGGTGTTCTCGGCCGCGTCGCCGTCAACCACGATCGTGTGATCGGCGCCAAGCTCGCGGGCTAGGGCGAGCTTGTGCGCGTCAGCGGCCAGGCCGGTGATGATGATCGTCCCGGCCCCGGCCGCGCGCGCCGCGACAACCGCGGCGATCCCGCGCTGGCCCGCGCCGAGCACGAGAACGGTCTCACCGACCCGCACCTCGCCGAGATGACACGCCCAGCGCACTCCCGCGCCCATCGCGTTGTACGTCGCGGCCAGCTCCGCTGGCAGGCTGGCGTCCATCTTGTGCAGCACCGACGTGGGCGAGATGTACATGTACTCGGCGAGGCCGCCCCACAGGGCGGGCTCGGTGTCGATGCCGGTTACGCCGTGGCCGTACTTGCGGTTGCGGCAGAACTGGTACCGCCCGGTGAGGCAGTCCTGGCAGGACCGGCAGGGCACGATCACCTCGAGCGCGACCCGGTCGCCGGGCTGGACGCCCCAGCGCCCGGCCGCCATCTCGCCGACCTCCTCGATGATCCCGAGCGGTTCGTGCCCGGGGATGAACGCCGGTCTTGGGCCGCCCAGGTGTCCGCGGTAGGTCTCCACGTCGCTGCCGCAGATCCCGTTGGCCTCGACTCGCAACAAGCCGTCGTCAGGACCGGTCCGCGGCCGCGGGAATTCGCGTAGCTCAATCTGGCCAGGTCCTACCTGGACCGCGGCCCGCACCATGTCAGTCATTGCGCCTCCTCTGCACTGTGGTCGCCGGCGGCGTCGGGCCCGGTCACCTGGACGGCAGCGCCTGACCAGTCGGCGAAGAGCCTGACGACCATCGAGATGCCGGCGTTGCGGGCGCCGGCGACCGCTATCAGCAAGTTCCTGCGGTCGTCACTGGGCAGGGTGTGCTGGAACTCCGTGGCGGGCTCGCCGTCGCCTGGCAGCCGGAGGCGTCCGTCAAGCCGGTCCTTGCCCACAGCGGCCAGATCAGAGGTGCGGCGGCCCGAGTGCTCGGCGAGCCAGGTTCTGACGTGCGCGCGGTCGTACCCGGCCGCCGCGAGCAGCTGGGCGTGTTCAGGGCAGAACACGATCCCGGCCTGGGCGTGCTCGAAGATCCACGAGCCGGTCCGGCCGATTGTGTCGGCAAAATCCCCGAGCAACTGCTCGGCGCTGCTGGTGTGCCGGTTATCGACAAACTCGCAGGTGCGCAGCAACGTCGCCGACACGGCGGAGGCCCCGTCCGGAAGGCCCGCCTCGCTCGCCAGCGGCGCCCACGGGCTTTCCTCCTCGTTCTCCGCGACGCAGATCGACCAGCGCCCCGGCAGTCCCTGGGTCGCCTGCTCCAGCTCGTGCGGATGAATGCCGTAGACATTGCGCACGATGAGGCCGATCGCGCGCGGCACGGTGGCGTTGGGCCGGAAGCCTGGCCCGAACACGCCCCCGGCGCAGTTGAAGCCGAGCTCGGTCCTGACCGGGCCATTGATCACTATCAGCGGGGCCGGCCCGCTCGTGGACTGCCATCCGCCTCCTCCGGTCGTCCGCTCGCACGTCAGCGCTTCCCACGCGGCCAGCACGACAGGGAAGTACTCGGGCCGGCAGCCGGCCATCACGGCGTTGATCGCGGCCAGCCGCACGGTCACGACCCGGTCGAGCTGAGGCAGGCGTCCGATCTCCTCGTCCGGACCACGTCCGGTCGTGGCCAGGAACTTGTCCACCAGCGGCTGGGTCGCCGGCACCAGCGGCAGCCCATCGGACCAGCCCTGCTCGTAGCAATGCTCGATGGCCGCCTGGGCGGCGTCGGGGTCGAGTACAGTCACTGGCTTGATGGTTGAGTGAGCATGGCCACCACCTCGGGCGCGAGCCGCTTGGCCCGCTGCCGCACCTGGTCGGCGTCGAGCACGGCAACAGGATGCTCGGTGAGCAGGTACTGGTATCCGGGCGCGCCGCGCAACTCGGCCATCGCACTCGCGGTGACCGCGAATGCATCGCTGCAGATCACGGCCGCGGGCAGGCCAGCCCGCTCGAAGACGATCCCGTCGGCGACAGCCGACGCGCTGCACGATCCGCAGTCGCCGACGCCAGTGACGACGACGTCGCATTCCAAGCGGAACCGCTCAACCAGGTCGGCGGGCGCTGGCGCGGCAAAGTTCGGCTTGGTCTCGGCAATCGTCACGGACATCGCGTGATCGGCGGCCAGCACATCGCCGATCTCGGCCAGCAGCAGCGCCGCGTTGTGCTTGGTGTTGTTCAGCAGGCCTATGCGCAGGCCGGACGGGTCAGGCTGGCGGGGCGCAAGCTCGAACGCTGCAGCCGGGGCGGGGACGGTCGTCGCGACGTCGGCCCGCCCCGTCGGGTCGAGGATGGCGTTCGGCATGACAGGGACTTCCTCTCAGGATTGCTGGTGCTGCTCGTGCTCGTGCACGATCACGCCGCGGATGTTCTTGCCGTCGTTCATGTCCTGGTAGGCCTCGTTCACCTGATCAAGCCGGTACTTGCGGGTGACCAGCTCGTCGAGCTTGAGGTCACCAGAGCGATACAGGCGCAGCAGCCTCGGGATGTCGTAGAGCGGGTTGCTGTCGCCGAACAACGCGCCACGAATCTGCCGCATGTAGCTGATCAGGAAGCCTGCCGGCAGGTGTACCGCGTGCTCGTCGAAGTGGCCGACTGCGGTAATCGTGACCTTCCCGCCCTTGCCGGTCATCAGCACCGCGGCGTTCACCATGTCTTCGGTAACGACCCCCGGCGTGAGGATGACGTGGTCGGCGAGCTGGCCCCACGTCGTTTCGACCACGAACTCATGAGCCTCCTTGGCGGTCGCGAACGCCCGCGTCGCCCCGAAGACCGTGGTGGCCATCTCACGCTTGAACTCGACGGGGTCCACGACGATGACGTCCTTCGCGCCGGCGAACCTGGCGCCCTGCACTGCATTGCTGCCGACGCCGCCCGCGCCGAAGATCACGACGGTATCCCCGGCCCGCACTCCAGCCGCATGCACCGCCGATCCCCAGCCGGTGGGGACGCCGCAGCCGACCAGGCACGCAATCTCCCATGGAATCTCCTCGACGAGCGGCACGCAGGCCCACTCGGACACCACGGCATACTGCGAGAACGTACCGAGCGTGCAGAAGCCGCCCAAGTCCTCCTGACCTAGGTGGAAGCGGAACGTGCCGTCCAGGAACATGCCGGTCCCCGCGTTGAGGCCCTTCACGCACATGTTCTGATGGCCGGTCGAACATGGCCGGCAGGCACCGCAGGCCGGGATGTAGGAGCAGACAATCCGGTCGCCCGGCTTGACCCGCCGCACGTCGGGACCGACTGACTCAACGATGCCCGCGCCCTCGTGCCCGCCTACTACCGGCAGCCGCACCCTGGCGTCTCCGGTGGTGATGTGGTCATCGGAATGGCACAGTCCGGCCGCCATCAGCTGCACCCGGACCTCGTGCGCCTTTGGGTCGTCAAGCTGCAGGTCGGCGATCTCCCAGCCAGCGTGCGGGGCCCTGGCGATCGCGGCGCGCGTGGTGATCTGCATGAACGTGCGCTTCCTTCCTCACGGTGAGGTGCCTGCGGTGGCGAGCTTCGGAATGACCTCGGCGCCGATGAGCGCGATGTGATCCAGGTCATGGATGTCGAAGATGTGCAGGTACACGGTGTCGGCGCCGACGGCGGCGAGGTCGGCAATGCGCTCGGCCAGCAGCCCGGGCGGGCCTATGAGCATCGACTCGCGGATGCGGGACGAGCCGACAATCGCGGCTCGCCGCTCGGCCTCCGCCTGCGTGGACCCGATGGCCACAGGGATGAAGCCCGACAGCCGGGCGTCGCCGGGATCGCGCCCGATGGCCTCGCAAGCCCGGCCGAACCCGGCGAACCGGTCTTTGGCCTGTTCGACCGTGCTCAGGGCCGAGTTGAACTCGGTAGCGAACCGGGCGGCGATGGCGGGCGTGCGACGCGGCCCGCCGCCGCCCACGATGATCGGAGGGTGCGGCCGCTGCGTGACCCGAGGCGGCGTGTGGTTGTCATCGACCCGGTAGTAGCTGCCCTCGAACGAGAATCCCTTGTCGGGGCCGGCCAGCCACAGTCCCGTAATGATCTCGAGCTGTTCCTCCAGCCGGTCGAAACGCTCCTTCATCGGCGGAAACGGAATCCCGAAGGCTGCGTGCTCGCGCTCGTACCAGGCCGTGCCTATGCCCAGCTCGATCCGGCCGCCGCTCATCTGATCGACCGACGCCACAATGGCCGCCAGCAAGCCGGGAGCCCGGAAGGTTGCAGCCGTCATGAGCGAGCCGAGCCGGACGGTGGTGGTGTCGCGAGCCAGCCCGCCCAGGGTGGTCCAGCAATCGGTCGGCTCGTAGTCGGGATCGTTCGGGTCGACACCGAAGAGGTGGTCGGACCGGAAGAAGGCGTCGAAGCCGGCTCGCTCGGTCGCGAGTGCCAGTGCGAGGATGTCCTCATAGCGCGCGCCGTGCCTGGGCTCCATCAGCACCCGCAGCCGGACCTGGCGGTTCACGCGCTCGCCCCGGTGCCGCGCAGCGATACGGTCTTGACCTGTGTGTAGTCGAGGACCGAGTCCGCGCCCATCGTCCGCCCGAACCCGCTGTGCTTGTAGCCGCCGAACGGCCCGCCGATGACGCCGGCGCCGAGGGCCGCGTTCACGTGCACCTGGCCCGCCTGCAGCTTGCGGCTCATCCGGACCGCCCGGCCGACGTCCCTGGTCCAGACCGACGCGACGAGGCCGTAATCGGTCCCGTTCGCGACCGCAACCGCCTCGTCCTCGTCGGCGACCGTGAGGACCGACAAGACCGGCCCGAATATCTCTTCCCTGGCGATCCGCATGCCGGGCTCGACCCGGTCGAACAGCGTGGGCTCGACGAAGAAGCCGGCCTCGTACCGCGCTCCCGCGGGGATGCCGCCCCCGGTCACCAGATCGGCCCCCTCTTCGCGGCCAACGCGCACGTAGTCCAGCACCCGTGCATGCTGCCTCGCATTGATCAGCGGGCCCATCTGTACGTGCTCGTGCCACGGTCCAACCTGAACCTTCTGCATCCGCGCGGCCAGCCGGTCCACCAGCTCGGCGTGCACCCTCTCGTCGGCGACAACGCGGGATCCGGCCGCGCAGATCTGCCCCGTGTTGAGCGTGATGCTCGCGACCATCGCCGGGATTGCCGCGGCAAGGTCCGCGTCGGCGAACACGACCTGCGGGGACTTGCCACCCAGCTCCAGATGCAGGGGCGTGAGATTCCTGGCGCAGGCCGCCATGACCGATCGTCCGGTGGCCGGCGAGCCGGTAAAGCTCATCCGCCGCACGCCGGGATGCGCGGCAATCGCCGCTCCGGCCTCGGCGCCGTACCCGGTGACCACGTTGATCACGCCGGGCGGGATGCCAGCCTCCATTGCGAGTTTCGCGAGCGCGAGCGCGGTCAGCGGCGCATCCTCGGCCGGCTTGATCACGATCGTGTTACCCGCGGCGATCGCGGGACCTACGTCGGTGACAAACATCGGCCCCGGTGCGTTCCACGGGATGATGGCGCCCACGACTCCGTAGGGCTCGCGCAGCGTCAGCCCGATGACCTCAGGCGACATGGTCGGCAACGACAGGCCGCTGACCTTGTCGGCCTGCCCGGCCACGAACCGCAGGATCCTGGGCATCGGCGGCGGTCCCCAGGAAGGATGGCCAACCTCCAGGCACTCAAGCCTGGCGATTTCGGTCGCGTTGGCATCGATGAGATCCGCCCAGCGGGCCAGCAGCGCGCCGCGGGTTGTGGCGTCGGTGTCGCGCCAGGCAGGAAAGGCTCGTTGCGCCGTCGAGACGGCCAGATCTGCATCCGCGCTGGCGCCCCGGGGTACGGTGCCGAGCACGTCGCCCGTGGCCGGGTTGATCACGCCGATGGCCTGGCCATCGCAGGCCGGGACCCACTGGTCCCCGATCAGGTGCGCGCCGTCAATGATCAGCGGGCTGGTCTGGTCGGCGGAGGTGATAGTCATCGCCCGTTCCTCGGTTGCATTGGCGGCCGGGCCGGCTAGTGCTCGTGCATGATCACGCCGCGGATGTTCCTGCCGTCGAGCATGTCCTGATAGCCGTCGTTGACCTCGTCGAGCCGGTACCGCCGGGTGATCAGCTCGTCGAGCTTGAGGTCGCCCGACTGGTACAAGCCGATCAGCATCGGCACGTCCACGAGCGGGCTGCAGCCGCCGTAGATCGAACCCTGGATCCGGCGCTGGTAGCCGATCAGCATGCCAGGGTTCTCATCAATCCAGCCCTTGCCCACCGCGGTGATCGTGACCTGGCCGCTCTTCCCGACGACGCTGATCGCGTCGTGGATGACCTCGTCGGTCAGGATGCCCACGGTGATGATGGCGTGATCGGCCAGTTCGCCCCAGGTCGTCTGGACGACGAACTCGTGCGCCTCCTTGGCGGTGGCGAACGTGTGAGTGGCCCCGAACACGCCGGCCATCTCCCGCTTGAACGGCACGGGGTCGATCACGATCACGTTCTTCGCGCCGGCCAGGCTGGCACCCTGGACCGCGTTGCTGCCGACGCCGCCCGAGCCGTAGATCACCACGGTGTCGCCTGGCCGGACGCCGGCGGCTCGCACCGCCGATCCCCAGCCGGTCGGGACGCCGCAGGCCACCAGCGCGGCGACGTCGAACGGGATCTCCTCGGGGATCTTGATGACCGAGAACTCGGAGACGACCGCGTACTGCGAGAACGTGCCGAGCACGCACAGCCCGCCGAAGTCCTCACCATCCTGGTGGAACCGGAAGGTGCCATCGGGAAACATCCCGGTGCCCGCGTTCTTCCCTGCGTCGCACAGGTTCTGCCGGCCGGTCGAGCAGTACCGGCAGGAGCCGCACGCCGGAATGAACGAGCAGGTCACATGGTCACCCAGGCCAACTCTGGTGACGCCCTCGCCGACGGCATCGACGACGCCGGCGCCCTCGTGTCCGCCGACCACCGGCATTCGCATCGGCGCGTCGCCCTTCTGGATGTGGTCGTCAGAGTGACACAGTCCGGCCGCGTGGAACTTGATCCTCACCTCGTTTGCTTTCGGGTCATCGAGCTCAAGCTCGGTGATCTCCCAGGGCAGGCCCGGCGCTCGGCAGACCGCGGCCCGGGTGGTCATGCTCATGCGGATTCCTCTCCCTGGCGGTAGCGGACGGCGGGCAAGCCTGGCGGCTGCGTGATGACGGGCGAGGCGCGTGCCACGTCCACGATCCGGCGGCGAGGACCCGAGGCGCCAGACCCCTTTCACTTCGCGGAAGGGAATCGGCTGCCGCGGTTCGGGGGTTGGCCCTGGGTGGGCGCGTCGGCTTCTGCGACGCGGAAGGCCAGGTTCCACTCCCGCTTGCGACCGTGTTAGCTTCCGCCACATCCGGACTAAGGTGCCCGGTCCGCGGGAGGCGCTGCGCGTGATCGACAAGTTCCGCGCCGATCCGATGAGCGCGCTAGCTCCGATCCCCTCTGGTGCCTGCGTGGCCGTCGGGGGGTTCGGCAGCTCAGGCCGGCCAGACACGTTGCTGGACGCGCTGTGCGATCTGGACCGCCGCGGCCTGCACGTGATCGTGAATAACGTCGGCAGCGATTTCACCGGCATCGGGAGACTGCTCGCCGAGGGCCGCATCCGCCGGCTGACCGCCTCGTTCCCCGTCCTTCCGGATTTTTATGACGAGTACTTCGCCGGCCGAGTCGAACTGGAGTTGATCCCGCAGGGGACGCTGGCGGAGCGACTGCGGGCGGGCGGCGCGGGGATTCCGGCCTTCTACACGCCGTCCGGGGCGGGCACGATGCTGACCGACGGAACCTTCCCGCTCGGATACGACCCCGACGGGCAGGTCGCCGAGCGCATGCAGGCGCGGGAGCACCGCTCGTTCAGCGGCCGCGAGCACGTGCTCGAGTACGGCATCGTCGCGGACTTCGCGCTGGTCAAAGCGCATAAGGGCGACCGGAAGGGAAACTTGCGCTTCCGGCTGTCGGCGCGCAACTTCAACCCGCTGGCCGCGATGTCGGGCCGGTACACATTCGCGGAGGTGGAGCATCTGGTCGCGGCCGGCGATCTTGCGCCCGATGACATTCACTTGCCAGGGGTTTTCGTCGACGAGGTCCTGCTGCGGTCGGAGCTGTCGCCGAGGCAGCCCGCAATTCCGCGGTCCGGGTCATGACCGAAACGGCCGCGACGGCGGCGGTCGGCGGGCGCAGCCGCGAGGCCATCGCGCAGCGGCTGGCAGCGGACCTGCGCGATGGCTATGTCGTGAACCTGGGCGTGGGGATTCCGCTGCTGGTCCCCCGGTTCATTCCGCCGGACGTTGAGGTGATCCTGCACGCCGAGAACGGCGTGCTCGGGCTCGGGCCGCCGGCTGCGGACGGCCAGGAGGACCCGGATCTGACCGACGCGGGCAAGCAGCCGGCGACGGTTATCACCGGGGCGGCTATCGTCGACTCCGCGTTGTCGTTCGCGGTGGTTCGCGGTGGTCACCTGGACGTGACGGTGCTCGGCGCACTGCAGGTCTCCGGCCGGGGCGACCTGGCGAACTGGTATGTGCCCGGCCGGAACCCGGCGGTGGGCGGGGCGATGGACCTGGTCGCCGGCGCGCGCGAGGTCTGGGCGGTGATGGAGCACGTCGACCGCGCGGGACAGCCCAAGATCGTCGAGCGCTGCACGTTCCCGCTGACCGGTCGGCACGTGGTCACCAGGGTGTACACCGACCTGGCCGTGTTCCACGTCGCGGACGGCCAGCTGCGCCTGACCGAATGCGCGCCGGGCGTGTCGCCGGCTGCGGTGCGCGACCGGACGGCCGCGCCCTACATCGAGGACCTGGCGGGCCGCGACGGTTCCGGCGCTGGCGCACTGCGGCGAGGCTAGGCTGCAGCATGGCCACGATCGACCTGACCACGATCACCGCGATCGACGTGCATACCCACGTGCACAAATCCGTCCGCGGCGACCGGGATCTCGATCATGCTCGCACCGAGGATATGGGCCGCTACTTCGGGATCGGCACCATGCCCAGGTATACGGTGCCGGAGCTGGCCGACTACTACCGCCAGCGCGGGCTCGCCTGCGTCACGTTCACCGTGGACAGCATCTCCCAGACCGGCGAAGAGCCGGTCCCTGACAACTTCGAGGTCGCCGAGCTTGCGGCCGAGCATTCCGACGTGGTGATCCCGTTCGCCAGCATCGACCCGGCCCGCGGCGCCGCCGGGGTGCGGCAGGCCAGGCGGCTGATCACCGACTTCGGCGTGCGGGGGTTCAAGTTTCACCCCGGCACCCAGGCCTTCTACCCGAACGACCGGCTGGCGTACCCCCTCTACGAGGTCATCAGCGAGTTCGGCCTGATTGCCTTGTTCCACACGGGCCAGACCGGGGTCGGCGCGGGGACGCGGGGAGGCGGCGGGATCAGGCTGAAGTATTCCAACCCGCTCTACCTCGATGACGTCGCGGCCGATTTCCCCGACATGGACATCATCCTGGCGCACCCCTCGTTCCCCTGGCAGGACGTGGCGCTGTCGATAGCTACCCACAAGCCGCGCGTCTACATCGACCTGTCCGGCTGGTCGCCGAAGTACTTCTCCCCCACGCTCGTCCAGTACGCCGGCTCCCTGCTGAAGCACAAGGTGCTGTTCGGCACCGACTTCCCCGTGCTCACGCCGGAACGGTGGATAGCAGACTTCGAGGACCTCAGCATCAAACCTGAGGTGCGGCCGCTGATCATGAAAGAGAACGCGGCCAGGCTACTGCGCCTCGGCGCAGACGCCTAGCTGGACAAGGATCCTGCGTAGCCAGGCGAGCATCCTGCGTAGCCAGGCGAGCATCCTGCGTAGCCAGGCGAGCACCCTCGCCAGCGACACCCGCCGGCGCTCCGGGACTCATCTTCTGACCGGCGGCACTCAACCTCGGCGGCCCAGCCGGACTTATACAGATGAGGGCAAACGCAGGCCCCCTGGAGGCGCCGATGGATTGGGGCGGGCATGCGGCCTTGGAGCGCGAGTTCAGCTGCTTCGCGGCCGAGGTGTCAGACCCGCTAGTGCGCGCCGGTCATCTGATGACCGGCGACGCTGCGGACGCCGAGGACCTAGTCCAGGAAACGCTGCTGAGGGTCGCGCACCGCTGGAAGCGGGTTCGATCGATGGATCATCCGGCCGCCTATGCCCACCGCGTCCTGGTCAACCTGGTGCTGCACGACGCCGGCCGCCGTTCGCGGCGGCGGACCGAGCTGTGGCCGAACGACAGCGCCGCTGAAGCTGCCGACGAAAGCGCGGCACGAGCCCTGCTTGAGGTCGATGACGTCGCCGAGTTCCGCTGGGCGCTGGCCCAGCTGCCCGCGCGGCAGCGGGCCGTGCTGGTGCTGCGCTACTGGGCTGACCTGCCGGTGGCCGAGGTCGCCGACATGCTGGGCTGCTCGGAAGGAACGGTCAAAAGCACCGCATCCAGGGCGGCCGCCCGCCTGGCCGCGATGCTCGAGCGCAGCGCGCCGGCAGATTGCCAAAACCGCCGTCCGGCGACCGCGAAGGGAACCGTCTGATGCCGACCGACGAACTTGAGAACGCGCTGCGCACCGTGCTTGCCCGGGCGGCTGCCGATATCGGGGATGCGGAACAGGCGACCCACCGCCTGCTGCGCCGCGATTACCGGCCCGGACGCGGTCACCGGAAGCGCGGGGCGGGCATCGCCACCGCCACGGCGGCCGCGGCAGTCATGCTGGGCGTCGGCGTGAGCGGGGTCCGCAGCTCAGCCGGAGCCGACGGCACGGGCACGATCCGGACCGCGGCCTTCACGCTCGTCAAGCACGCGAACGGCACGGCGACGCTGACCTTCAGCATGCAGGTGACTGTGGAGCCCGGCATCCTGCAGCGCGACCTGCGGCGGGACGGAATCCCGGCGCTGGTCACGACGGGCAGCTTCTGCAACTCAGTTTCCAGCCCGGGCAGCTTGGGTACGGTCCTGCTGCCTGGACCAAGTCACATTGTGCCGGGACCAAAACTATCGCGCAGCCTGACCATCAACCCGGCGGCCATGCCGGCCGGCACCGAGCTGAGCTTCGGCTACTTCCAGCTTCCCTCGGCCCAGGAGACCGTCGTCGCGCTCATCGACACCGGCTCCTACACCTGCACCGGCGCGCCGCCGCCGACTCCGCCCAGTCCGGCACGGTCGGCCCGGCGGCCCGGCGGCGCGAAATGGACGAGCAACCCGCCCCGGCCGCGGTCTGCGCACACCGGCGGTGACGTGATGATTGTGCATTTCACCGGGTGACCACAGGCCCACCAAGGTCGCCGGCGAGGATGGAGGTTGCGGTGAGGTCTTCCGTAAGGCGTCCGGTCCTGATCGGAGGGGCGGCGGCAGCCGCGGTGGCGGCCTGGTGGTGGACCGACGCGGCCCCGTACCCCTACGCGCAGCGCTGGCTGCTTGACCTGCCGCTGCCGTTTCTGACCAACCGGCGTCTCGATGCGCTGCTCGGCGCGCGGCCGGGCGAGCGGGTCCTGGAGATCGGGCCGGGGACCGGCCTGCAGGCCCTGCACGTGGCTGGCCTGCTGGGTGAGCGCGGTCGGCTCGACATCGTCGATGTCCAGCAGCCGATGCTCGATCACGTGATGCGCCGCGCCACGGCGGCGAAGATCAGCTCGATCATCCCGGCCCAGGCAGACGCCAGGGAACTCCCGTTTGACGACGGCAGCTTCGACGCCGCCTACCTGGTAACGGCTCTCGGTGAGATCCCCGACCCTGTAGCCGCCATGCGAGAGACCCGGCGCGTCCTGAAGCCGGGCGGACGGCTGGTCGTCGGGGAGTTCCTGGACCGCCACTTCGTCCCGTTGGTCACCTTGCTCGGGTACGCCAACGAGGCCGGGCTGCGGCCGTCGGCCTGGCTCGGGCCGCCGCTGGCGTATTTCGCCCGGTTCCAGCCATCGTGAGGCGATGCCGCTACGCACACGCTCGCGACTCAACTACCGGGCCCGGCGAGCCTGGCCCGAACCTTGTCTGCGTCAGCGTGGCCAAGCTCGTCCAGATCGGCCAGCGCCTCGATCCAGGCGTTCCTCGCCGCATCGGTGTCGCCCGCAGCCTGGTGGCCGTCACCGAGGTGGGTCAGTAGCTTGCTAATGAAGTAGCGATCTGCGAGTTCGCGGTGCAATGTCAGTGATCGCTCAAAGCACGCAATCGCCAGGCCGAAATCACCCGCGTGCTGATGGATACGGCCGAGGCTCTCCCAGGCATGTGCCTCGGCGCGGCGGTCCATAATCTGGCTGGCAATGCTGAGGGCTTGGGAACACAGACGGAGGGCATCGCCATACTGGCCTGCCAGCGCGTGACAGAAGCCCACCGCATTAAGAGAATGAGCCTCTCCGCTGCGGTGATGCGCCGCTCGGTAAAGGCCGAGTGCGCGTTCGGCCGATCGCAAGGCCTCACTTACGTCGCCGCGCTGTTCGTGCAGGCGGGATATATCTATGTGGATCCCGGCTTCCAACGCGGGCGGGCCAATCTGGCGGCGCAGCTGCACCGAGCGGGTCAGGTGATGGAGAGCCTTGTCCGGCTGCTGGATCAAGAAGCACGCCCGGCCCAGGTAACGATGCGCATTCGACTGGGCCGAAATGTCCCCCATCCGCTCCGCGGCAGCCAGCGCGATGCGCTGGCAAGCAGCCCAGTCATGCCAGTACCCGGCGCGATCTTGGAAGTCGGTGAGAGCCAGCGAAAGCCGCAGCGCGAAATCGTATGCGCCAGTATCGGCCGCGTAGCCGATAGCCCGCATAAGCACCGCATGCTCGGCGTGCAGCCAGGCGAACGCTTCGTCCTGGCTATCGATCCGCTCGGGCCAGGCACCTGCCAGAGGCTCGGCGGGCACCCGCAGGTTCCGCTCGGGAGTGATCGCTAACGCCGCTGCCGTTGCGGTCCGCGCGTAGTGGTCGAGCATTCGCTGGCCGACGGCCTTGCGTTCGTCGGAGTCGTACACCTCGCTGAGCTTCCCGGCGGCGAACTGGCGGAGGAGGTCGTGGAAGCCGAACCGCCCCCGGCCTAGCTCGGTGACCAAGTTGGCCCTCGCGAGCTCGGCGAGCGCGGCCCCGGCCTCGGCGGCGGGAGTACCGGCCAGGCTCGCTGTCGCCGGCAGCGAAAGATCCGGGCCCGGGTGCTCGGCCAGCAGGCAGAACAGGCCCGCCGCGGACGGACTTAGCGCCTCGTAAGACCACGCGAATACCGCGCGCACACTGGCCGCTGCGTCCCCAGCGTCGAGTGTCTCAAGCGCTCGGGCGGCGTCGGCGACCTCGCGCGCGACGATATCTATCGAGCGGCCTGGCCGGGTGGCGATCGTGGCGGTGGCTATCGCGAGGGCCAGCGGGAGCCGGGCGCAGGCATCGATGAGCCGGTCGGTCGCTTCCGGGTCCGCCGCCGAGCACTCGGCCCCCAGCCGAGCGGCCACCAGTTGTCGTGCCTCGGCCTGGGAGAGCAGACCCAGGGTTATCAACCGCGCACCTTCCAGGGCCACCAGGCCGGTCAGGCGTGACCGGCTCGTGACGACCACGGCACAGCCGGGCCCAGCCGGCAGCAGCGGCCTGACCTGGTTCTCGTCCCGTGCGTTGTCAAGCACCATCAGCAGTCGGCGTCCGGCGGTCACAGACCGCCACAGGCCCGCGCGGCCGGCGAGGCTGACTGGGGTCCGGGCTGCGGGCACCTGCAGTGCTTCCAGCAAAGTGCCGAGCGCCTCCACGGGTGCCAACGGTGCGCCCGCTGGACCGAAGCCGTTCAGGTTCACGTACAGCTGACCATCAGGAAACGACCCGGCTGCCCGATAAGCCCAGTGCACCGCGAGGGTTGTTTTCCCGGCGCCGGCGGTCCCGTCAATCACGGCAACATCGGCGCCGGATAGGGCCGCTTCCGACAGCTGGTCAAGTTCCGTCAGCTCAGCTGCCCGACCGACAAAGCGCGGAACTGGCTGCGGAAGCTGCCGGATGGTTGCGGCGAGCGATGCGGCGGCCTCGGCACCGCCCAGCCTTCCTGTCCGGGCTTTGTGACCGCCGCCACCGGCGCGGTCACGCAGCCGCTGCGCTTCGCATCCTGCGTCCCTCGGCGCGGCCAGGATCTCCCGATGAAGCGACTGAAGGTCCGGCCCGGGCTCGCAGCCGAGCTCCTCGAGCAGCACGCTGCGCGCGTGCTGATAGGCCTCCAGTGCTTCGGCCCGCCGGCCGCATCCAGACAGTGCCCGGATCAGTAGTGCGTGCGGATGCTCACGCAGCGGCTCGTCGACGACAAGCTGCCGTGCCTCGGGTATGAGGGCGGCGTGCCCACCCAGCTGGAGCCCGGCCTCGATCCGCAGCTCGCGAGCGTGGAACCGCAGTTCGTTGAGCCCCGGAACATGCTGCAAGGTCAGCACCGCGGAGTCGATGTCGCTCATCGGGTCGCCTCGCCAGAGGGCAAGCGCTGCCGAGGCTTTAGCGGCCGCCTCCTCCCAGCCGTGCGCCCGGGCGGCCCGCTGCGCGTCGGCCAGCGCCTGTTCCATCGCCGCGACGTCAAGCTCGCCAGGGTTCACCTCGATGAGGTAGCCGCCGGGCTTCGTCACGATACGGTCCCGGCTCGCGCCGAATGCCCGGCGCAGTCGCTTCACGTAGTTCTGGAGGGTCGCAGCTGCTGACGGTGGCAGCGTCGGCGCCCACAACAGCTCGGTCAGCTCATCAGCCGTCACCGTACCTCCGGCATTGAGCAACAAGGCAGCCAGAACCACCCGCTGTTTGCCTGCCGGAATCGGCACCACGAGACCGTCCGCGTGTACGGTCAGCGGTCCGAGCAGGCCAAATCCCATACCAGCTGGCATCACGACCTCCCCCGCAGCGGGGCGGTGCCCCTGGGTACTGCGCCGGTAGCGCCGCATGCTAGCCGGACGCTAGCGCGTTGAGCCACTCTTACGCGGAACCGAAATTAGCCGCATACCGCCGCGGCCGGGCCTGACGCACAGCCAGCAGATTAGCCGCGCAGCGAGAAGGGGCAGGCCGCCTTGAGCTCAGGCGATGGCGTCGTGCACGTCTACCTGCTCGGACCCATTGAGGTCGTGCATCGCGAGTGGCAGATCCCGCTCGGTGGGTGCCACAAACGCGCGCTCCTGGCCGCGCTGGCCAGCGAGGCAGGCAAGGTAGTCCCGGCCGGCCGACTGATCGACGCGCTCTGGGGCGAACGGCCTCCGGCCCAGCCGCGTACGAAGCTGCAGGGATACGTATCGGGTCTGCGCAAGGAACTCAGCCGCCCCGAGCCGGCGACCCTCCGCTGGCCGCTGGTTACTCGTGAACCGGGCTACTTGCTGAGCACGGACCGCGTCGCCGTGGATCTGCTTGACTATCGTGCGTTGCTCCAGCGGGCAGCCAGAGAGCTCGATGGCGGCCAGGTCGCTGCGGCCTCGGACCATCTGGGCCAGGCGCTAGGGCTGTGGCGCGGCCCTGCCTACGCGGACGCTCGTACGCCGGTCCTGTGCGCCATGGCCGCAGCACTGGAGGCTCAGCGATTGCTCGCGATCGAGTGCAAGTCGGAGTGCGACCTGCAGCTCGGCCGAAGTGACGCAGTAGCGGGGGAACTCGGCATCCTGCTCTCGACCCATCCAACCAGGGAGCGGATGCGCGCCGCGGTGATGCTGGCGCTCTATCGCAGCGGCTGCCGTGCTGAGGCACTGGAGTCCTATCGGATTGGCCGGGTGCTCCTGCGCGAGCAACTCGGCATCGAGCCAGGTCCCGTTCTGCAGCGGCTCCATGAGCTGATGCTCCGTGACGATCCACAGCTCGTCTCTCAGGGCGTTCTGAACTGTCTTACCAGGGCCATTCCGCCGGCAGCTGACCCGGCCTAGTCGCGCGGCGCCGGTGACTGAGCCGCGCCCGTCGCGTTGTCACCGGCCAGCCCGTCTTTCACGACCAACGCCGAGGATATGGCTGGCCGGAATGAACCCCCAGTGTCGCGAGTCGGCGCTGCTCAGCGCGTTGCCGAGCACCACGAGTCGGCGCGACGGCACAACTACCGCACCGCCGACAACTGGCCGGACGTTGTCCGGCACTGCGTCGCCGGGGATAGCGGCAACGCGCTTCACCACCCACCGGTCCTGACCTGCCCCAGTCAGCCAGACTGGACGCCGACTGCCCGGCAGCCCTGGTTCACGGAAGATCACAAGCTGACCACGGCGCACGCGCCGGATCCCGCAGCGACGCGCAAGCAGCGTGTCGCCGTCAGACAGCTCGGGCTCCATGCT
>JASHUG010000160.1 GCA_030040155.1 Streptosporangiaceae bacterium
GGGCACCGCGGCGCGCCATCGCCCGGCCGGCGATAGGTCCGGCTGCCGCGGTCGCGGCGGCGACCGGGACCATCCGCAGCCCGGCCTGCCACGCGGTCAGGCCGTGGACGTCCTGCAGGTACAGCGTGGTCAGGAACAGGAACCCGCCGAAGGCGGTGAACGCGCACAGGGTGATCACCACGGCGCCCGTGAACGGCGTGCTGCGGAACGCGCGCAGGTCGATCAGCGGGTCAGTTCGGCGTCGCTCCCAGCCGACGAGCAGCGCCAGCGCGACCGGAGCCGTCGTGAACGCGCCGACGATGAGCGGCCCGCGCCATCCGGCTGACGGTCCCTCGATGATCCCGTAGACGAGGCAGGCCAGGAACGCGATCACCAGAATCTGGCCGACGGGGTCGGCGCGACGTGGCTGAGCGACATGCGAGCCGGGGATCAGCAGGCCAGCCAGGGCCATGGCGATCACGCCGACCGGGATCGTGATCCAGAACACCGACCGCCAGCCCCAGGCATCGGCCAGGACACCGCCGACGACGGGACCGGCAGCCATCCCGACGCCGAACGCGCCAGACCAGATCCCCATCGCTCGGGCTCGCGCCGCCGGATCGGACAGCGTCGCGGTGATGATGCCCATGGCCATCGGGGTAAGTGCGGAACCGCCTGCGCCCTGCAGCGCCCGGCAGGCAATCAGCCAGCCCGCGCTGGGCGCGATGCTGCATCCCGCCGAGGCAACGACGAACACTGCCAGCCCGGCCTGCAGGACCGTTCGCCGGCCAAACCGGTCGCCGATGGCGCCGGATGTCAGCATCAGGCTCGCCGTCGTGATCGAGTACGCCGCCATCGTCCACTGCAGCCCGGCGACCGGTGCGTGCAAGCCGCGACCGATCAGCGGCAGCACGAGGTTCACCACCGTCGTGTCGGTGGCGATGATGAAGACGCTGAGGCAGCAGACGCCGACGATCGCCGCTCGCCTGACGTTCGCCACCTGCGATCCCGCCTCTGCTTGATCCCGCCGTAGCGGCCAGCATCAGGCTGCGGCTTTGAACGAACGTGCAGGGAATGTTGGATGAGCGTGCAGCCCGCTCCGCCGTGCTGGCGGCCGGGCCGACAAGCGCGACATACTGGCAGGCGGGGGGACGACCAACGACGCCGGCACCGGGGTGATGATGGAGTTCCGGGTCTTAGGCCCAGTCGAGGTCCGCGTTGGCGACCGCGCGCTCGCAATCGGCCACCCGCGCCAGCGGGCGGTGCTTGCCGTCCTGCTCCTGGACGCGGGCCGGGTGGTCCAGGCCGACCGGCTGATTGACCGGATCTGGGGTGAGGATCCTCCGGCATCGGTACGCAATGTGCTGTCCGGATACGTGGGCCGGCTGAAGGCGGTCATCGGCGGTGCCAGCGATGACAGCGTCTTGCTCTGCCGCCGCCACGGCGGTTACCTGCTTCAGGCCGAGCCCGACCTCGTTGACCTGCACCGGTTCCGCGACCTCGTGTCAGCGGCGGACGGCGAGGCCGACGAGTTCGCCGAGGGCCTGCTGCGCGACGCGCTGGCGCTCTGGCGCGGGCCGGCGCTGGCCGGCCTAGAGAGCCAGTGGCTCGACGCCACGCGTCACGCCCTGGAACTTGAGCGGCACGCCACCGCGCTCGACCTGAACGACATCCGGCTCCGCCGCGGCGAGCAGGGAACCCTGATTGGTGACCTGACCGGGCAGGTTGCGGGCGCACCGGCGGACGAGCGGCTGACCGGCCAGCTGATGCTGGCTCTGTATCGGTCCGGGCGGCGGACCGAGGCGCTGGGCCAGTTCGACCGGGCCCGCCGTTATCTCGCTGGCGAGCTTGGTGCCGAACCCGGACCTGAGCTTCGCGCCCTGCATGAGCAGATGCTGCGGGCCGACCCGGCGCTGACCCTGCCTGCGACCGTCGTCAGCAGCCGCCTGGGCCCCGATCAAGTACCTCACCAGCTGCCCGCGGACGTTTCCGCGTTCACCGGACGCGCCGTCGAGCTTGCCGCGCTCGACCAGTTCCTGCTGCCACCGGCAGCACCGGATGGAACCGGGCCGCGGGCCGGCGCCGCAGCGGTGATCTCGGCCGTGTCCGGTACCGCCGGCGTCGGCAAGACGGCGCTGGCGGTCCACTGGGCTCATCGCGCAGCCGGCCAGTTCCCTGACGGGCAGTTGCACGTCAACCTGCGGGGGTACGACCCTGACCGGCCGATGACGGCGGCGGACGCGCTGGCCGGATTCCTGCGCGTGCTCGGCGTGCCCGGCCAGGCGATCCCCGCCGATGAGGAGGAACGGGCCGCTCGGTATCGCAGCCTGCTGGCCGGGAGGAGGGTGCTGGTCGTCTTGGACAACGCCGCTTCGGTCGATCAGGTCCGGCCGCTGCTGCCCGGCACTCCCGGCTGCGCCGTACTGGTCACCAGCCGCGACTCCCTGGCCGGCCTGGTCGCCAGGCACGGCGCCCGGCGCATCGACCTCGATCTGCTGCCGCTGCCGGACGCGGTCAGCCTTCTCGGCCAGCTGATCGGCGACCGAGCCGACGCGGATCCCGGCTCGGTTGCGACACTGGCCGACTTGTGCGCCCGGCTGCCGCTGGCGCTGCGGGTTGCCGCCGAGCTCGCCGGCACCCGGCCCGGGCAGACGATGGCCGCCCTCGTTGCGGAGGTCAGGGACGAGCAGGCCCGGCTCGACCTGCTCGACGCTGGCGGTGATTCGCGTACGGGTGTCCGGGCGGTCTTCTCGTGGTCACTCGACGCGCTGAACGCGCAGACCGCGCGCGTCTTCCGGCTGGCCGGATTGCACCCGGCCGCCGACCTCGAGCCGTGGGCGGTAGCCGCCCTCGCCGGCACGACGGTCGAACAAGCCCGTCGCCAGCTCGCCGACCTGAGCCGGGCGCACCTCATTCAGCCGGCCGCGCCTGGCCGCTACGTCATGCACGACCTGCTTCGCGCCTACGCCCGCGACCTGGCCGCCGGATGTGAGAGCGAGCAGGAGATGCGTGCGGCGCTCAGCCGCGTCTTCGACTACTACCTCTATGCCGCTGCGCTCGCCATGAACGCGATATTTCCGGCCGAACGAGACCGGCGCCCGACCATCGAACCGCCGGCCAGCGCGGTCCCGCCGATGACTGACCCGGCCGCCGCCCTGGCCTGGCTGGACGCCGAGCTCGCTGCCGTCATCGCGGTGACCGCACATGCGGCGGCGCACGGCTGGCCGCAGCACGCCATCCGGCTCGCCGCCACACTGGCCAGGTACCTGGACAGCAGCGCACGCTACGTGGAGGCCAAGTCGCTGCACGGGTACGCGTACTGGGCGGCGTGCCAGGCTGGCGACCGGTCGGCCGCAGGCAGAGCGCTGAATGGTCTCGGCGCGGCGGCCTACTGCCTCGCAGGCTACGACGTGGCCGACGACCTCTTCCGCCGTGCCGCCGACATCTTCAGGGAGACCGGTGACCAGGCCAGTGAGGGCCGGGCGCTGCACAACCTGGGCTGGGTTCGCTGGGGTCAGGGCTCCTACCAAGCCGCCACCGAGCTGTTCCACCAGGAGCTCATGCTGTTCGAGGAACTCGGCGATCGGATCGCCGCGGCCGGAGCCATCGACGGCCTCGGGGTCGTGGCAATGCACCAGGGTCACTACGACCTCGCCGTCAGCCATCATCAGCGGGCCCTGGCACTGTTCGACGATGTCGGCGACCTGCGAGGTGCGGCGATCTCGCTCGCCAACCTGGGTGCCGTCTGTGATCGGCAGGAACGTCATCAGCAAGCGCTCCGGCATTACCAGCGGGCTCTGGAGCTGTTCAGGCAGATTGGTGAGCGGGCGAACGAGGCTCGCATGCTCGCGAACATCGGGTGGGCATACCAGCAGCAGGGCCGATACAAGGCGGCCGCTCACCATCTCACGCAGGCGCTGGAGTTTGACCGCCGCAGCGCGCACCCGTGGGCCGAGATTAAGGACCGAATCGGCCTCGGCGAGGTGCTGCTCGCGAGGGCACAGCCGGGTCAGGCGCGTGCGCACTACGCCGCCGCGCTCGGTCAGGCAGTCCAGATCGGTGACATCTACGAGCAGGCTCGCGCGCACTACGGTCTGGCCGAGACCTGTGAGGCAATCGGCGACCGCGGCCTGGCCCGCTCGCACTGGCAGCATGCTCTCGAGCTCTTCGCCGACCTTGGCGCCCCCGAAAGTGATCAGGTCCGCGCCCGGCTCGCTGGAGTCTGCGGCGAGTGAGCGTGGTTCAGCCGGCCCGACCGGGTTTTGGCGCGGGCTGGGTATGACCTCTGGCAAAGGCTGGCCTTAAGGATGGCTACCAATGACGGTGAGAGCTGGATTGCGGGCATGAAGGGCGACAAGGTTGAGATAGTGATCGACGCGGGCGGCACCACCAGGACCTACGAGGTGGCGGCGACTAAGGCGGGCCGCCGGGTCGAGGTCGTCAACCGCCGCGGCCTGATCGAAGTGGCGGAACTGACCAGGGGCGGTTCACCGGTAAGGACCGCGCGATTCATGGCCAGCCGGGTCATTGCGCTTGTCGAGCATCCGGCTACGCGGTCGAGAGCCGGGGTAAGGGGCGCGGCCAGTGCTGCCGACTCGGCAGACTAGAGCCTGCGCGAGCCCATGCCGGACAGGCGGCGTGGCAGCAGAGGGACGGAACCGATGGCAGCGGGCAGCCGCGAAAGCGTGTCCAAGGTCCTGATTACCGGCGGTGCTGGCTTCATCGGCAGCACGATCGCCTCGGCTTGCCTGGACCGCGGCATCACCCCGGTGATCCTGGACAGCCTCATTACCGGGCGGCGCGAGTTCGCCAGGAACCGGATCTTTTACGAGGGCGATATTGCCGATGGCGGCGTGATCGACAAGGTCTTCGCCGATCACCCGGACATCTTCGCGGTCGTGCACTGTGCGGCGCTGATCGTCGTCCCGGACTCGGTGACCGACCCGGTGGGCTACTACCGCGCGAACGTCGCCAAGAGCCTTGAGATGCTCGAGCACCTGCTGCGCAACGGTTGCGGGCGGCTGCTCTTCAGCTCGTCAGCCGCGATCTATTCGCCCGGTGCCGACCTGAGCGTCGACGAGGGTTCGGCCATCGGGCCGACGAGCCCGTACGCGCGAACCAAGGCGGTGTGCGAGGAGATGTTCGCCGACATCGCCGCAGCCGAGCCGCTGAAGCTCATGTCGCTGCGCTACTTCAACCCGATCGGCGCCGACCCGGAACTGCGGACCGGGCTGCAGGTGCGCGAACCCAGCCACGCTCTTGGCCGGCTCATCCTCGCGATGCAGGCCGGTCAGCCCTTCCGGGTCACCGGGACCGACTACCCGACCAGGGACGGCACCGGGATCCGTGACTACGTCCACGTCTGGGACCTAGCCGAGGCGCATCTGCGCGCGCTGGACGCGTTTGACCAGGCGCTGTCCGGTCGCAGCTCGACGGTCATCAACCTCGGTACTGGCACCGGAACTACGGTCAGGGAACTGGTTGCGGCGTTCAACAGCGTGTCGGACACGCGGGTTGCGGCGATCGATGCCCCGCGCCGCCCGGGCGATACCGCGGGCGCATTCACCAGATCCGACCGCGCCGCCGAGGTGCTCGGGTGGCGGGCTAGATTCTCAATCGCCGCAGGCATCAGGGACGCGCTGCGGTGGGCCGCGGTCAGGGACGAGATTTTGCCAGCGGCGCCGTCAGCGGCCCGGCCATAGACAACGGGGCGGAGCTGATGCCAAGTGCGCAGAGTGAGAGCCGCCGCGGGTACGGCCGTCTTCCTGGTCATCGCGCCAGGAACCGTGGTCGGCCTGCTGCCTTGGCTGATCACCGGATGGCGCGGTGGGGCTACCCGGCCAATCGCGCTGATCGCGATCGGCGCAATCCTCATCGCGGCTGGCTGCGCCACGCTGCTGCACGCGTTTGGCCAGTTCGCCATCGACGGTCTCGGTACGCCCGCACCGCCGGCGCCAACCGAAGTGCTGGTCAGCCGCGGCCTCTACCGGTACGTGCGCAATCCGATGTACCTGGCCGTGCTGGCCGCGATCGTGGGGCAGGCGGCGCTGCTCGCACGGCCGGTGCTGCTGGCTTACGCGGCCGGTGTCGCTGCCGCCTTCGTCGCGTTCGTGCGGTGGTACGAGGAGCCGACGTTGCGGCGGCGGTACGGGGTTGCCTACGACGAATACCGCGAACGCGTACCCGGCTGGCTCCCGCGATGGCCGCGGACCGGCCGGGCCTCGCAGGCCAGGCAGTCCGGCGGATCATCGGCGCCGCCCGATCATCGCCCCGCGAGCGACGAGCCACGCACAGGGTGATGCGGTTGGAGGACTAGCCAACAGTATGCCTGGTATGCGATTGTCGCCCTAATCGATTCGGCATGCACCCGCACTTCGGGGCGACCGGAAGGGCAGGTGCCTGTCGGTGACCGGGGCACTCGCACAGTCGCTAGCGATCTTCTTTGCCCTGGCCGGAGCAGCCTCCTACTCGATAGCTGCCGTAACCCAGCAGCGGGCGGCCGCCGGGCTCACCACTAAGGCGGCTGTCGACCCCGCCGTCCTGTTCCGGCTGGCCAAGCGCCGCCGCTGGCAGCTCAGTCTTATCGCCGTGGCCGGGGGGTATGGCCTGCAGGCAGCCGCCCTTGGGGTCGGGCGACTCGTCGTCGTCGAGCCCGTATTTCCTGTCGGACTTCTGTTCGCCCTCATGCTGGCTGCGCGGGCCGAGGGCCGCAGGCTCAAGCACGCCGAGTGGACCGCCGCCGTGGCGGCGGTCGCGGGCCTGGTCCTCTTCCTGATCGCCGCCGAGCCGACCAGCGGCCGCACGACCGCGCCGACAAACCTGCTCGCGATCGCGACCGGGGCCGCGGTAGGCGTGGCCGCGGTGTGCTCGCTGCTCGCTACCCGGGTGACGATGGCGCACCGGGCTCTGGTCCTGAGCATTGGCGGCGGCATCGGCGCAGGTGTCACCGACGCGCTGACCAAGACCGTCGCGCGGCTGACCGGGCTGCACGGCGTTAGCGTTCTCGGCGATCCCCGGATCTGGTTGCTGGCCGTGGTCGGGCTGATGACGTTCACGCTGCAGCAGAACGCTTTCCGCGCGGCCGGTCTTGCCGCCTCGCTGCCTGCCTTTGCCGTGCTCGAGCCGGTCACTGGATCGTTCCTTGGGCTGCTCATCTACCATGAGCACGTTGGTACCAGCCCGCTGCGGGTCGCGATCGAAGTCGTTGCGGTGCTCGCGGCGCTCTGGGGTATCGCGCAGCTGGCCAACTCGGTGATCGCGGCGACCGTCCGGCTGGCCACCACGGCGCCGGTAGGGCCGCCCGCGGCTACCGTTCCCCCGTCGGACTCGGCCGCCTAACTCCCGTCTCCGTCCGCTCCCGCCTTCCCCCTCACTCGGTGCAGGTCTCAGCCTGCCCGCGCTCACAGTCGACGAATCCTGCTAGGGAAAGGGGTCTCGCATGCCCAGATTCATCCTCACCGGGCCACCTGGATCCGGCAAGACCGCCCTGCTGAGATGGCTCGAGCGAGAGGGCCACCCAGTCGTCGAGGAGGCGGCGACGGACGTCATCGCGCTCGCGCACGCGCTCGGCGAGCCAGAGCCGTGGCGGCAGCCGGAGTTTGTCGACCAGGTCGTCACGCTCCAGCGACGGCGGGAGGCTCGCGCACCCGCGGGCGAAGCGACCACTTTCTTCGATCGGTCGCCGGTCTGCACGCTCGCGCTCGCACGGTTTCTGGGCGTGCCGGTATCGCCGCTGCTGGCGTCCGAGCTTGGCCGTGTCGTCCGCGACGCGATTTACGCACGGACCGCGTTCTTCGTGCGGAGCCAGGGCTTCGTGACCCCGACCGCGGCCCGCCGGATCAGCCTCGCCGAGGCGCTGGAGTTCGAGGCCGTTCACGAGCAGGTCTACCGCGAGTTCGGCTTCGAGTTGGTTGATGTGCCGGCCGCGCCGCTGGCCGACCGGGCCGCGCTGGTATGCCGCGTTACGAGCGCGGTGCGGCCAGGTCCCATCGGGTACCGCGCGTAGCATGACAGATCGGTGCTAACGGGTCGTGCGAGGTGACAGGAGCAGGTGCAGATGTCGGGACCGGTAGCAGGCGGAGCGGCAGAATTCGAGGCGAAGCTGGCTACGTTCGTCAAGGAGAACCGCATAGCTGGCGCTGCGGCCAGCGTTGTGCACCGCGACGAGCGGGCCTGGGCGGGCGGAGCCGGGTTCGCCGACATCGCATCTGGCCGGTCCGCTGAGCCGGACACGGTGTACCGGATCGCGTCCATCACCAAGACCATCACCGGCACTGCGATCATGCAGCTGCGCGACGCCCACGCGCTGGACCTTGACGATCCCGCGGTCCAGTGGCTGCCCGAGCTTGCCGTCAGCGGCGGCGGGCAGCCGATCGGCCGGGTGACGATCCGCAGGCTGCTCTCTCACGAGTCCGGCCTGATGGGCGACCCGCCTGGCAGCGAGTGGGCCAACAAGGAGCCCAGGTACGCGGGCGTCGCCGCGGTGACCCTGGCGCGCGCGGAGGAGATCTTCGTCGCGATCGGCCCGAACCTGCAGCCGAAGTACTCCAACCTCGGCTACCAGCTGCTCGGGGAGATCGTGCGCCGCGCGAGCGGCTACGAGGACTACCCGAGCTACGTACGGCAGCAGATCCTGGCTCCGCTCGGGATGGCCGACTCGGCATTCGACCCGGTTCCGCAGGCGCTGGCGGCTCGGTCCGCGACCGGATACGAGGGGCGGTCGTTCTCCGATGAGCTGGACGTTGCGGCACCGATGACGAATATCTGGGCCGAGGGCGGGTTGTGGTCGACGGTCGGGGACCTAGGCCGGTGGCTCTCGTTCCAGCTGGACGCCTACCGCGACCAGCCGCGGGAGTCGGTGCTGTCGGCGGCATCACGGCGGGAGATGCATAAGCCTCGCTACCTCAGCGACGAGTCATGGACGCTCGCGTGGGGCATCAGCTGGTACGCGGTCAGGAAGGACGACGTGACGTGGGTGCAGCACTCGGGTAACGTGCACGGCTTCAGCTCGGGCGCGTGTTTCGACCGGGAGCACGGCGTCGGCGCGGCCGTGCTGGTCAACGGCGTCGCCGACGCGCCTGGTCTGGCCATGGAGCTGGCCGCGGCCGCGCGGCGGCTGGCGGCGGCCAGCGTCCCGGCCGTCCCGACCGCGGTGCCCACTCCGGCGCAGTACCGGCCGCTGCTCGGCCTGTATGTCTTGCCGGTCGGCGGCGGACTGCGCCGGGTCGAGTGGCGCGACGGCGACCTCGCGTTCATCAGCCCGAACTATCCAGATCAGGCCATGTCGCTTACGCCATCGGGTGAACCCGACACGTTCACGGTCGGAGCGGGGTTCCGCGACTCGGGGGAGCGAGTGTGCTTCCAGCGGATGCCGGACGGGCAGGTAGGTTCGCTCCGTTTCGGCGGCGGGACCCTGCTACGGCTCGGACCAGTAGACGAGGCGGCCGGCGGTACGCCGGCCGGGGCGGGACCGCCGGCCGGATGAGACCTCAGACGAACGCGCCGATGCCGGTGATCGCGCGGCCGACGATCAGCGTGTTGATCTCCCTCGTTCCCTCGTAGGAGTAGATCGCCTCGGCGTCGGCGACGAAGCGGCCGACCTGCTCGTCCAGCAGGATGCCGTTGCCGCCGAGTAGCTCGCGGGCATAACCGACGGTTTCCCGCATCCGCACCGTGCAGAACGCCTTGGCCATCGCCGAATGATGGTCTTTGGCGATCCCCTCCGCCTGAAGCTGCGAAAGCCGCATGCACATGCAGGCCGACGCCGTGACGTTGGACAGCATCTTGACCAGCAGATCCTGGACTAGCTGGAACGAAGCGATCGGCTTTCCGAACTGCTGGCGCTCGCGGGCGTAGGCGAGTGCGTACTCATAGGCACCGCGGGCGCAGCCGGTCGCCATCCATGCCACGCCGGCCCGCGTCAGCCGCAGGACCTTGGCCGTGTCCCTGAACGACTCGGCCAGCTGGAGCCGGTCCGATTCAGGAACGCGCACGTTGTCGAGGGTGATGAGCGCGTTCTGCACGACCCGCAGCGCGATCTTGTTCTTCATCTTCAGCGGAGAGAAACCCTCGGTACCCTTCTGCACGACGAAGCCCTTGACCTGGTTGCCGTCGACGTCGCGGGCCCAGACGATGACATGGTCGGCGAACGTCGCGTTGCCGATCCACTTCTTCTGGCCGTTGAGCACCCAGATGTCGCCGTCGCGCCGCGCGGTCGTCGTCAGGCCGCCCGCCGCGCCCGACCCGACGTCCGGCTCGGTGAGCGCGAACGCGCCGATCTTCTCCATCCTGGCCATGGCCGGCAGCCATCGCCACTTCTGCTCCTCCGACCCGCACAAGTAGATCGACCCCATGGCCAGGCCGCCGTGCACGCCCATGAAGGTCGCGATCGACGAGTCCACCCTGGCGAGCTCCAGCGCGATCATCCCGTCCAGCAGCGGATCACCGCCAGGGCAGCCGTAGCCCTCGCACGCGAGCCCGGCGATGTTGAGCGTGGCCATGGCCGGCACCAGGTCGAACGGGAACTCTTCCCTGGTCCAGTACTGGTTGATGACCGGGGCTACCGACTTCTCCATGAAGTCCCTGACCCGCAAGATCAGCTCCCGGCCGCGGGCGTCGAGTAGTTCCTCCAGCGCGTAGAAGTCTGCATCCAAGACCGGTTCCATCTGCGGATCTCCCTTCTACCGACCGCCTGGGTCTGGCTCGGTGAGGAAGTCACCGATCACCGGGGCGAGCCCTGACGCCTCGGTCACCAGACCGAGATGGCCACCGTGGAATACGTGCAGCCTGGACTGCGGTATCAGCCGGTGCATCAGCCTGGCGTTCGCGAGCGGGATGATCGGATCGTCATCGCCGGACACGATCAGGGTGGGCTGGCGCAGCAATGGCAGGAACGGCACGCTGGTCCAGCCCGCCCCGGCGGCGAGCTGGTACAGGTACCCGCGCTGTGACCCCACACGGTTGTGGGCGTTCATGGCCGCCGCAATCGCGGCCGGATCGGATCTGGCGCTGCCGCCGTACAGCTCTCCGGCTACCCGCTCAAGGTAGCCGCGGTCCAGGTAGCGCCTGGGCGTCACCATGCGGGCGAGCACGGCAGGCTTGGCCGGCACCATGAACGCGCCGGTTCCGGTACTGACCAAGACCAGGCGCCGGCACCTGGCTCGCTGGGCCAGCGCGAACTGTTGCGCCACGCCGCCGCCCCACGAGATGCCGAGCACGTCGGCCTGCTCATATCCCAGGGTGGTGAGCATCGACGCGATCAGCCGGCACAGGCCGGTAAACCGGTACGGCCGGCCTGGCATCGGCGAGCCGCCAACGCCGGGCACGTCGAAGCTGACGACCTCGATGCGCGGATCGAGCGCGTCGACGAACGGCGTCAGCAGTTCAAGGCTGGCCCCGATGCCGTTTATCAGCAGCAAGGGAACGAGGTTCTCCGAAGACACGGCAGTGCGCCGGAGCCTCCTCGTTCCGCTCCTGATGGTTTGTCCAGACCGAACCGCGATCCGTATCAGCTGGCCGTCAACCGCGACCGTGCGCAGGCTATCTGTCGTGAACATAGGTTCCGGGTGCTGGCGCTAGTACCTCGTAGCCCTTGCGGCCCAGCCTGGCCCGAGCCTTGCGCAGGCCGCCGCTGCGCTCGGCGAGCCAGGCCGAGTAGTGCGGCCACCAGCTCCCGCTCTCGGTTGTCGCGGTGGCCAGGAACTCGCGCGGGTCGGCCGGGTTGTCGCTCGCGGTCTGGAAGGTCGCCTTGGGGTTGCCGGGCGGATTGATCATCGAAGCGATGTGCCCGCTGGTCGACAGGATGAACGAGACCTGGCCGCCGAGCAACTGCGTCGTGCGGTAACAGGATTGCCACGGGCAGAGGTGGTCCGCGATGCCGGCGATCACGTAGGCGTCGGACTCGACCTTGGACAGGTCGACCGGGGATCCCAGCATCGTGGCCTTGTCCGGCACGGTCAGCGCGTTCGCGAGGGCGAGCTTGATGAAGTCGGCGTGCAGCGCGGCCGGGAGTCTCGTCGTGTCAGCGTTCCAGTACAGGATGTCGAATGCGGGTGGCTTCCTGCCCTCGAGGTAGTTGTTGACCCAGTAGTTCCAGATCAGGTCGTCGGGGCGCAGCCACGCGAACACCTCGGCCAGCGCGCGCCCGTCCAGGTAGCCCTGAGCCTTCGAAGCGGCCATGGCCATGGTCGCGGTCCGCTCGTCGATCATGGCCCCGGCGGTGCCCGCCCTGGCCTGGTCGAGCACGGTAACGCCCAGCGTCAGGCTGGCGACTTCGCCCAGCCGTCCGATCGCGCTCAAGTGGGCGCCGACCATTGCGGACACGATGCCGCCCGAGCACAGCGCGCAGATGCTGGCCTTGGGCGCGCCGGTGATCGCGCGGGTGGCGTCGAGCGCGTCGATGATCGCCTGTCCATAGGCGTCCAAGTCCCAGTCGGCGTGCCGGGCGTCCGGATTGCGCCAGCTCATCGCGAACACCTGGTGTCCCTGGCTGACCAGGTACTCCACCATGCTGCGGCCCGGCGCCAGGTCGATGAGGTAGAACTTGTTGATCATGGGCGGGACGATCAGGAGCGGGTACCGGTACACCTGCTCGGTCGCCGGCTGGTACTGGATCAGCTCAAACATGTCCGTCCGGTGGACCACCGCGCCCGGCGAGGCGCCGAGATCCTTGCCAACCTCGAAGGCGTCGGGCTCGACCATG
>JASHUG010000161.1 GCA_030040155.1 Streptosporangiaceae bacterium
ACCAGTGGCAAGGACGCGTTCAACTCTGTCGGCGTCGGTGCGTTCTTCAACCTGATGAACTTCGGGCAGATGCTGCTGTGGCATGTCGTGCTCATCCCGATCATCCTGATCGCGATCGTGGGCGCGCACGTGCTGCTGGTCCGGATGCGCGGCGTCGTTCCCCCGATCGACGCGCACAAGGCCGAGAGCGGCGGCGGGTCCTGGTGGAAGCGCAGGCGCGCGGTCGCGGCCGCAGAGGCCGCGCCGTGGCGCGGGCCGACCCGCCGGTACGACATCGTGAAGGAGGGATCGATTGCTGTCCTGATCACGCTGGCACTGACCCTGGGACTGGCCGGGCTGCTCTCGTCCCCCGATGTCCCGGCGCTGACTGTCCAGACCTGGTCGCGGCTCGACCCATCCGACTTTCTTGCTACAGCCAGCGAGGAACTGAACGGCACCAGCGAGACCGCGACGTACGGTCAGCCCTACAACACCGGTACCGGCAGCGTCCAGAAACTGCTGTTCTCGCCGCAGACGTGGTTCGGCGTCACGCAGCCGATCAGCGCGCCCCAGGCGTTCGTGCTGCAGCCACTCGCGTCGCTGGCGCCCACCGATCCGGCTCTGGCGAGCGCGCTGTCCACGTACAACAGTGCCCCGGCCAGCCAGCAACTGGCCTGGGCCAGTGCGTACCTCAAGGCGATCACGCCGAAAGTGACAATGAACGCCACAATGCCCACGGTTCCCGCGGCCAACGACGGCCCCGTGCCGACCATGCTGGCGGCCGAACTGTCCATGGCCCGCAGCGGCGCGCTGGACACGGACCTGCTGGCCGGGCGGACCTTCTACGGCACGAACTTCACCAAGCCCCTGCTGTTTATCGAGGACGGCGCCTATTTCCCCTACGAGGCAGGCTTGATGAACCTCAGCGGGGGCCAGTGGGGCGTCATGAACGAGACCGGCGGTTACCCAGGGCAGCCGTGGCTTTGGCTGTACACCTTGTGGTACCAGGTGCCGAGCTTCTCCAACTCGGCGAACGTCGACATGATCGCGATCTACCTCACCGGCGCGGCGACGATCCTGCTGCTGCTCGTCCCGTTCATCCCAGGCTTGCGTGACATCCCGCGGCTGATCCCCGTGCACCGGCTGATCTGGCGGAACTGGGAGCCGCCGGCGGACGGCGGCACCAAGGTGACGCAGGAGCCGTCACCGGGGACGGCGGACGCCAGCGTGTGAGCTCTATCTCAGCCGGGCCTCCGGTCGGCTGATGGCTGAGGCCGTCCGGGCCGTGCACCGCCCGGACGGCCTCGTGGCTTAGGTCCCCACCCCGCGGGTCGTCCGGCCGCTGTGCAGTTTGCTGCTAACCGGCAGCATGAGGCAGAGCAAGGCGCAGCCACGACAGGAAGGCGGCGGATTCCATGTACGCGCAAGTGGGCGACCGCCTGGTCGTCGGCGGAGATCCCGGACGCACCGCGGTCATCATCAAGGTCCCGCACGCTGACGGCACTCCGCCCTACGTGGTCAAGTGGCTGTCGACCGGCCACATCGCAATGGTCTCGCCCGGCCTGTTCGGACGCGTCGTCCGGGATCAGGCGGGATCGGCTCAGTGAGCTGAACCCTTGCCGGCCACCAGGGACGCGGCATAGTCGGGCACGAAGGTCTGCGAATCCCGCGGCGCGCGAATGTAGCCGGACGACCCCGGCCGCGGCGGTAGCTCCAGCGGCCGTCGCTGGACATCGTGATAAGGCACCGTGCTCAGCAGGTGCGCCATCATGTTGATCCTGGCCCGACGCTTGTCCTCACTGTCGACGACATACCACGGCGCCTCGGGAATGTCGGTATGGACGAACATCTCGTCTTTCGCGCGCGAGTAGTCCTCCCACCGGGTTATCGACTCCAAGTCGATGACCGAGAGCTTCCACTGCCGCATCGGGTCCTCAAGCCGATCCCGGAACCTGCGTTCTTGTTCGGCATCGCTCACGGAGAACCAGTACTTGCGCAGCATGATGCCGTCCTCGACCAGCAGGCGCTCGAAGATGGGGCACTGGTGGAGGAACCGGCTGTACTCCTCCTTCGTGCAGAACCCCATGACCCGCTCCACGCCGGCGCGGTTGTACCAGCTCCGGTCGAACAGGACGATCTCTCCCGCGGCCGGCAGGTACTCGATATAGCGCTGGAAGTACCAGCGCGTACGCTGGCGGTCGCTAGGGGCCGGGAGGGCCGCGATCCGCGCGACCCGCGGATTGAGGTACTCGGTCACCCGCTTGATCGTGCTGCCCTTGCCGGCCGCATCCCGGCCTTCGAACAAGACCACCAGGCGGGCACCCTCGGAGCGCACCCACTCCTGCAGCTTGACCAGCTCGGCCTGGAGGCGGAGCAGCTCGGCCCGGTAGACCTTGCCGGTCAGCCGCTTCCCGGTGCCGTCCCGCTCCATCCGGTTGCGTTTCTTGCCGCCGTGGCCCGCCATCATGTCCTCCTTCCTGGCGTTGGTCGCGCCGTCGCGCCCCCACCCGTGTTCGTTCAGGACCGACGTCCCGCCGATTCTCCACCTTTGCCTCTGGGCGATGCGGCCAGCGCGGCGGTGGGATCAAGAGTAGGTAAGTCGAGAGGAGGCGTCAGCGATGGCAACGCTGGCACGAAGGGAGACCAGAGCACCGCTGGACCTGTTTGACTGGCTGGAGACCCCGTGGACTGTTCTGCGTCCTGTCGCCGGCCATCCGGTGCGCTTGGAGGACTACGTCAAGGACGGCAGGTACGTCGTACGCGCGGAACTGCCGGGCATCAATCCGGAGAAGGATCTCGAGGTGACGGTGTCCAAGGGCATCCTGACCATCAAGGCCACCCGCCAGGAGGAGAGCCACGGCAAGCACCACTCGGAGTTCCACTACGGCACCTTCGCCCGCAGCGTGACGCTGCCCGAGGGCGCCGACGATGAGCACCTGGAAGCCGCGTACGACAACGGCATCCTCGAGATCACCGTGGGCCTCGCCAGCAAGGACGGCGAGGTGCGCCGGACCATCCCGGTCATGCTCCACCACCACGTCAAGGCACCCTGATCGGCGGCCCGCACGCGGGCAGCCAGTGCTGCGCCCGGCCATCCGGCCGGGCGCATCGGCTACGTGGCCAGCTAGCGGACTACCAGCACGGGCCGGTCGGTCAGGTGCAGCACCTTGTGGGCCGTGCTGCCAATGAGCAGGCCTGCGAGGTCACCACGGCCCCGCGATCCCATGACGATCACCCCGGCGTCGCGGTTCTTGGCCTCGGCGACGATCTCCCTGGCCGCATAGCCGAAAATCGCATCTCGAACAGTTCCGGCGGCGCTGATCCCTGCTGCGGTCAGCTTCTGCACGGCCGTGTCGACCTCGGCCTGGGCCTCTCCGGAGGTCTCGCTTGCGGTTGTCCCGAACTTCGACGGCTCGCGCTCGCGCAGGTGAACGATCCAGATCTCGCCGTGCGCGAGCGCCGCCAGTTCGCGGGCGGCAGTCAGCACCCGGTCCGCCGCTTCCGACTCGTCGATGGCGACCAGGATTTTCTCGTACATCGTCATGCCTCTCTCGCTTGCCTGCGTCAACTGTCGCTGGGAGCTAAGCCGCCGGTAAAGGCCGAAGGTCCCCTCTTTGCGGGCTGCAGGGCCCTGCGTCGCTGCAGCTGATAGCTGCAACGGTGGGAGGGCGCACGCCGGAGGACGGAGCCAAGGGAGGCACGAGCGGCGATGTTCGAGATCCGCATTCACGGCCGGGGAGGCCAGGGTGTCGTGACCGCCGCCGAGCTGCTGTCGGCGGCCGCATTCGCGGGCGGCCGGCACGCACAGGCCTTCCCTAGCTTCGGCTCCGAGCGCACCGGTGCACCAGTGGTCTCGTTCTGCCGGATCGACGACAAGCCCATCAGGCTCCGTGAGCCGGTTATGAACCCGAACGTACTGATCATCCAGGACCCGACGCTGCTGCACCAGGTGAACGTCTTCGAAGGGGCTGGTCCTGGCGTTCTCCTCCTGATCAATTCGGGCCGGCCGGAGGCCGACCTCGGGATCGATGACTTCACCGGCAAACTCCAGCCGCACGCCGTGCAGACTGTGCCCGCGACCGAACTCGCCTTGGAGCACGTCGGCCGGCCGGTTCCCAATGCCGCGCTGCTTGGCGGCTTCGCGGCGCTGACCGGCCTGGTTACGATCGACGCCGTCGAGGCGGCGATCAGGGACAGGTTCTCCGGGGCAGTAGCCGAAGGAAACGCCGCGGCGGCCCGCGCCGCCTACCAGGCGGTACGCGGCCGACTCGGCGGCGCTGAGCAGGGCGATATTCGCAAGCCGCCGCAGGCCAGCCTGAACGGCAAGGTACCGCAAGCGCTCCCTTCGCCGACCCGTGGGTCGCGCCGGGCGGCGACCCTGCGCCAGATCGAGGGCTCACGCGGGGTCGCCGAGTCGGTCGCGCGCTGCCGTCCCGAGGTGATTTGCGCGTACCCGATCTCGCCGCAGACGCACATCGTCGAGGCGCTCGCCAGGATGGTGAAGACGGGCGACCTGACGCCGTGCGAGTTCATCAACGTCGAGTCGGAGTTTGCGGCCATGTCAGTGGCCATCGGGGCGTCCGCGGCCGGCGCCCGCGCGTACACGGCAACAGCGAGCCAGGGCCTGCTGTACATGACCGAGGCGCTGTTCAACGCCGCGGGCCTCGGCCTGCCGATTGTGATGACGGTGGCGAACCGGGCGATCGGCGCGCCGATCAACATCTGGAATGACCACAGTGACGCGATGTCGCAACGCGACTGCGGCTGGATTCAGCTCTATGCCGAGACCAATCAGGAGGCGCTGGACCTGCAGATCCAGGCGTTCCGGATTGCCGAGGAAGTCTCGCTGCCAGTGATGGTCTGCATGGACGGCTTCGTCCTGACCCACGCGCACGAGCAACTCGAGGTCCCGTCGCAGCAGCAGGTGGACCGGTTCCTGCCGCCCTACCAGCCCCGCCAGGTACTCGACCCGGCCGACCCGGTCTCGATCGGCGCTATGGTCGGGCCTGAGGCGTTTACCGAGGTGCGCTATCTCGCCCACACGCGGCAGATGCAGGCACTCGAACTCATCCCCGAGGTGGCTGCCGAGTTCGCCAGCGAGTTCGGCCGGGACTCGGGTGGGCTGGTCCGGCACTACCAGACTCAGGACGCGGACACAATCGTCGTCGCGCTCGGATCCGTGCTCGGCACCATCAAGGACGCGGCGGACGAACTGCGGGCCGCTGGCATGAAGATCGGCGTGCTCAGCATCACTTCGTTCCGGCCCTTCCCGCTGGACGCCGTGCGCACCGCCCTGGCGGGAGCCAAGCGCGTGGTCGTGCTGGAGCGAGCGCTGGCCGTCGGCATCGGCGGGATCGTGGCCGAGAACGCCAGGATGGCCTTGTCCGGGCTCCATTTGCACAGCTACACCGTCATAGCCGGCCTGGGCGGCCGCGCCATCACCAAGGCATCTCTGCTCGCGCTGTTCTGCCGCGCGGCCGCTGGCGACCTGCCGCCGCTGAGCTTCCTTGACCTGAACACCGACCTCGTCGACGCCGAGCTCCAGCGGATGGAGGCCAGCCGCCGGTCCGGGCCTACGGCCGAGAACATCCTGCGCGACCTGGGCGCCGTCGCCTCGCGCATCGGATAGGAGTACTCGGTATGCCAGCCCAGCAAGTCAAGTTCTACCAAGTCGGCAGCTTCGCGGTCGGCAACCGGCTGCTCAGCCCGGACGAGCGCACGGTCCAGTCGACTGCGACCAGGACGAATTCGCTGAACTCGGGGCACCGCGCCTGCCAGGGCTGCGGTGAGGCGCTCGGGGCCCGTTACGCCCTTGATGCCGCGATGCGAGCGACCAGCCGGCAGATGATCGCCGTTAACGCCACCGGCTGCCTTGAGGTGTTCTCCACCCCGTACCCGGAAACCTCCTGGCAGGTCCCGTGGATCCATTCGCTGTTCGGCAACGCCCCGGCCGTGGCCACCGGGATCGCCGCGGCGATGCGCGCCAAGGGCCGCGAGGACGTCAGGGTGGTCGGCCAGGGCGGCGACGGCGGCACGGTCGACATCGGCTTCGCCTGCCTCTCGGGCATGTTCGAGCGCAACGACGACGTGCTGTTCATCTGCTACGACAATGAGGCCTACATGAACACGGGGGTGCAGCGCTCGGGGGCCACTCCGCCGGCCGTCCGCACGGCGACGACGCCGGCCGTCGGCCCCCACCCGGGCAACCCGTTCGGGCAGGGTAAGAATGCGCCGCTGATCGCGATGGCGCACGAGATCCCGTATGTAGCGACGGCCACGGTGGCCGGGCTGCATGACCTGGAGTACAAGGTCATGCAGGCGATGAAGGTCCGCGGTGCCCGTTACCTGCACATCCTGGTGCCGTGCCCGCTGGGCTGGGGCAGCGCATCCTGCGACACCATCAAGATCGCGCGGCTGGCCGAGCAGACGGGCCTGTTCCCGGTGTTCGAAGCCGTCGACGGCGAGGTCACGAGCGTATCGAAGATCCGCAGGAAGGCGCCGGTCGAGGACTACCTGAAGCTCCAGGCCAGATACGCCCACCTGTTCAAGACGCCCGCGGGCGCCCAGACGGTTGCCAGGCTGCAGCGGCTCGCCGACCGCAACATCGCCAGGTTCGGCCTGCAGGACAGCGACGACAGCCCGGGTGCAGTGAAGGACCAGTAGCCATGGACAAGCCGTTTGCGATCACGCTGGATACCGGGTCTAGCCTGGCCAACAAGACCGGCTCCTGGCGGACCGAGCGACCCGTCTACGTGGACCTGCTCCCGCCGTGCAGCAACGCCTGCCCGGCGGGCGAGAACATCCAGCAGTGGCTTTATCACGCTGAGGACACTCGCTCTGACCACGGGGGCTACGAGGCCGCCTGGCGGCAGATCATGCTGGATAACCCCTTCCCTGCGGTCATGGGCCGGGTCTGCTACCGGCCCTGTGAGACCGCCTGCAACCGGGCCCAGGTGGACAGCGCCGTCGGGATCAACTCAGTGGAGCGCTTCCTCGGGGATGAGGCAGTCAAGCAGGGCTGGACTATCCCGGTGACGGCGGCGGCGTCGGGCAAACGAGTGCTCATCGTCGGTGCCGGTCCATCCGGCTTGTCGGCGGCTTACCACCTGACGCTCCTCGGACATCAGGTGACGATCACTGACTCCGGACCGGCCGCTGGCGGCATGATGCGCTACGGAATCCCGGCCTACCGCTTGCCGCGGGAGATCCTCGATGCCGAGATCGCCCGGCTGCTCGCGATGGGGATCACCCTCCAGCCCTCAACGACGATCACCGACCTGCTCGCCGTCATGCGCGACGGCAGTTACAACGCGACATTCCTCGCCGTGGGCGCACAGCGGGGCAAGCGCGCCTACATCCCTGCGGGTGACTCCGCCAGGATCGTGGACGCGGTATCCATGCTCCATGCGATGGAAGGGGACGACAAGCCGATGCTCGGCCGCCGCGTCGCGGTCTACGGAGGCGGCAACACGGCGATGGATGCGGCCAGGACCGCCCGCCGGCTCGGCGCCACTGACGCCGTGGTCGTCTACCGGCGCACTAGGGACCGGATGCCGGCTCATGACATCGAGGTTGAGGAGGCGCTCGAGGAAGGCGTGCGGATGATGTGGCTGTCCACGATCACCCACGCCGACGGGGGCAAGCTCACGATCGAGAAGATGAAGCTCGACGAGACCGGGTTCCCCCGGCCCACGGGCGAGTTCGAGGAACTCGAGGCGGACTCCGTCGTGCTGGCGCTCGGCCAGGAAGCCGAACTGTCCCTGCTGGACGGCGTCGAGGGAGTACAAATCGAGGACGGCGTCGTGCAGGTCGGATCCGACCTGATGACCGGCCACCCCGGCATCTTCGCGGGCGGTGACATGATCCCGGCCGAGCGCACGGTCACGGTCGCGATCGGTCACGGCAAGAAGGCTGCCCGCAGCATCGACGCCTGGCTGCGCGGTCGGGCCCTCGCTGGACCCGGCCGACGCCAGATCGCGACCGCAGACCGTCTCAACTCCTGGTACTACTCGGATGCCCCGCAGGCCGTCAGACCGCACCTTGAGATGGCCCGCCGGATCGGCACTTTCGACGAGGTCGTCGGCGGCCTGGACGAGCGGACCGCGCAGTTCGAGGCGCGCAGGTGCTTGTCCTGCGGCAATTGCTTCGAGTGCGATAACTGCTTCGGAGTTTGCCCCGACAATGCGGTCGTCAAGCTCGGGCCAGGAGAGCGGTACCAGATTGACCTCGACTATTGCAAGGGCTGCGGCATCTGCGCGAGCGAATGCCCATGCGGCGCCATTGAGATGCGGCCAGAACGGATATGACTCGCGGGGCATGGAGGCCGTGAGGGCCCTTTGGCGCCGGGTTCGGGACGTTGGTCCCGAGCCAGGCAGGGGAGCTGCGGTTAATGTGGTGGCTGCCCGCACGGACAAGTACCACGAGATTGACGAGAGGTCCTGCAGATGTCAGGGGATTCGCAGCCGGTGGCCGGGATCAGCGTGTTCTTGCTCGACGATCACGAGATAGTGCGCCGCGGCGTCCGCGAGCTGCTGGAGGCCGAGCCTGACATCACGGTGATCGGCGAGGCCGGCACGGCTGCCTCCGCGCTTGCGCGGATTCCCGCGCTGCGGCCCGATGTCGCGGTGCTTGACGTACGGCTGCCGGACGGCGACGGAATCATGGTCTGCCGCGAGATCCGGTCCATGATGCCCGACCTGGCCTGCCTGATGCTGACCTCCTTCGGCGACGACGAGGCCCTGTTCGACGCGATCATGGCCGGCGCGGCGGGGTACGTCCTCAAGCAGATCCGCGGCACCGACCTCGTCGGTGCCGTCCGGACTGTGGCCTCCGGCCAGTCGCTGCTGGATCCGGAGGCGGCCAGGAAGGTGATGGCGCGGATGCGGGAGCAGGCAAGCCGCTCAGATCCGCTGGCCGGCCTCACGCCGCAGGAGCGGAAGATTCTGGAGCTGATCGGCGAGGGACTGACCAACAGGCAGATAGGCGAGCGGATGTACCTGGCCGAAAAGACGGTCAAGAATTACGTCTCCGCGCTGTTCGCCAAGCTCGGCATGGAGCGCCGCACCCAGGCCGCCGCCCTCGCGTCGCGA
>JASHUG010000162.1 GCA_030040155.1 Streptosporangiaceae bacterium
ACGCTTCGACGACCTCGGCGAGGACTTCTACCTCACCACCATCCGCACCGACCGCAAGCTCCGCAGCCACATCCGCCAGATCGAAGCCCTCGGCTACAGCGTGGCCCTCACGCCCGCCGCCGCGTAACCGAACCCCAGACAGCCAGCTGAGGTTCGCTGCCGCGCTCAGGCAGAGGCATTTTCCTGTCAGCTCCACCCTTGTGATGTCTCGGGACATTGAGGACACCCCGAACCCTTGATCAGGGTTCGGGGTGCCTGGTTTTGCGGCCTGTTCCGGGCGGGGTCCGGGTGGGCGGCCGGTGGGCTGGTAGTCGCGGGCCGGGGTCGAGGGTGAGCTCGCGGATGAGCTCGCCAGTGGCGCCGTCGATGACACGGACGTGCAGGTCGTGGACGAGCATCAGGATGAGGGTTCGTGCGTGAGTTCGGCCAGCCTGCCAGAGCCGCTCGATCTTCACTTGGGTCTGTGGCTTGGGTCTGTTGGCGGTCGTGCCGCTGTCGGAGCCCGGCCAGGACCCGGCGCGCGTCGTCGAGCTCCCGCCCCCGGCTGCCCTCGTCGTGGCCGCGGTCGCCGTGCGCGCGGCTGAGGAGAAGTGGGCCGCCCTCCCGGTAGGCGCCGAGCTCTCCTACGAGTGGACGCCCCGCCGGTCCCCCGCCGCCGCGCGGCAGGTCCTCGCGACAGTGCCCGCGCGGCCCCGCCGCACGGGCGGGAAGGGCTCCGCGAGGGACCGCTACGGCCAGCGCCGCCGGGAACCTAAGCGCGTCCGTCCATAGACAGCGGTCCGCGGCCGCCGGCCCTTGATGCTGCGCACCGCCCGGGTGGTTGTCCGGCGGATGACCCGCGCATCGCCGTCCCCGAACTCGACGGTGAGGGTGGTCTCGGAGACCAGCACGCTGACGGTCTCATGCTTGTAGATGCGGCCGAGGGCGATCTCCTGCCCGACGACCATGATCCCGCCGGTGTTTGCCGGCCCGGCGCTGCGGAAGAATGTCGCACGTGAGTCGGCAGAGAACACCGGACGACATCGCCTGCGCATCTTCCGGCAACTCCAGTGCTCCTGCGGCCCCAATCGCCTTCGGTGCCGGTCTTGTCATCAATGAGCCTGACATTTGCCCGCTATGCTCCAGACGTTATGCGATCAGCCTGCCCGGATGGCAACTAGCAACGCGGTGGCCCGATGTTTGTCGCGGACGATCTTGGCGCCTGGCTAGTCGGCTTGCTGGCCGACATGGGTCGCAAGAAGCTGACAACGCTCATCCTGGGCTCGGAGCAAGAGCGGGCGCTGCGGCAGGCCGCAACTGCCGCCGCGTTGCTGACCGCGCGGGAACTGCGGCCCGGTGATCGTGCGGGCGCTGACGAGCTAGCGACAGTCATCAGCCGCGTATTCCGGGAGCCTCTGCAAGGGGTGTCAGCGAGCGCCCAGGCATCGCTGCTGGAGGCGCTTCAGGTGCGGACGGCAGAGCAGCTGGCCGTCCTGCTCGACACAAGCATGCCTGGCGAAGACAGGTCGTCAGCCCAAGCCCTGGGCATACCGATCGCGACACTGGCCGACAGTCTGTCTCGCCACCTGGTGCGCGAGATCCTGAATCGTGGCGCAAGGGGCGGGCCGCTGGAGCCGCTCGCAGCGCAGCTGAATCACGACGTTACGCATCTGCAGGGCCAGCGCCTTGAGGACGCGCTCGGGCAGCTCGCCGGAGAGGTTCGCGCAGCCGTTGCCAAATTCGACCTGCCCGGGGATGCTGCATCCGCTTCGCTTGACGTCCGGTTCTCGCTGCCGCCGGATGTACCGGACTTCGTCGACCGGGAGGAGGTACTGGCGGCAATAGCCGCTGAGGCCCGCGCGACCGCCGGAGGGGTCCGGATCCATGCGATCGGCGGGATGGCAGGCCTGGGAAAAACGGCGCTGGCCGTGCATGCTGCTCACGGGCTCCGGGAGCGGTTCCCTGACCGGCAGCTGTTCATAGACTTGCACGGCCACACTCCCGGCGAGGAGCCCGTCACCGCTGAGATCGCGCTGGCCGGGTTGCTGACGGCCACAGGCGTCGATGCAAGCAGCCTTCCTGGTGACGTGCCTGGCATGACGGCGCTGTGGCGGGATCGCACGGCCGGCCAGCGCACGCTGCTCGTGCTTGACAACGCCGCGAGCAGCACTCAGGTCATTCCGCTGGTGCCGAGCGGCCCGGACAGTCTGGTGCTAGTTACTAGCCGTCGTCACTTGGGTGACCTGCCTGCTGGTGCGGCCGCCGCCGGGCTTCAGGTCCTTTCGCCGGCCGAGGCCCGTGAGTTGTTCGTGCGCCTGGCACCCCGAGCTGCTGGTGACCCGGCCGATGCCATGGCCGAGCTGACGGAGCTGGCCGGATGCCTGCCCATGGCCATCTCGCTGCTGGCCCGCGTGTACGCCAGGCACCCGAGCTGGACGCTCGACGACCTGGTGAGCGAGACGAAGGAGCGCATGATGGAAATGGCTGCTGAGTCACACACCGTCGCCGCTTCGCTGGAACTTTCCTACCGCCACCTGTCTCCGGCGCAGCAGCAGTTCTTCTGCCGGCTTGGCGTGCACCCGGGCACTTCGATAGACCGTTACGCCGCAGCGGCAGTAACGGGTACCAGTGTGCGAGAGGCCAGGGCGCAGCTCGACGCGCTGCACAGCGAGGGCATGCTGACCGAGCTTGGCTACAGCAGGTACGGCATGCACGACCTCATCCGCCGCTATGCCAGGGACATCGCCTCCGATGCCCCTGCAGGCGACAGCACGCAAGCCCTGGAACGATTGCTGGACTACTACCAGTACACCGCGACTCTCAGCGAGGACCTGCTGGCTCGCCAGACCCGCACAGCGCGCCCGCCGATGCCGCAGACCGTTCCGGCAGAGTTCCCTGCCCTGCCTGACAGGAGCAAGGCGCTGGCCTGGGCTCGGGCCGAGCGCCAGAATCTGATGGCCTGTATCGACTGCGCGGCCCGGGCCGCTCAGCCCGCCAGGGTTGTCGCTCTCACCGCTGTGATCGCGGCCATCATGGAAACTGACGGCCCGTGGGCCGACGCCGTGGCTCGTCACACCGCGGCCGCTGCTGCGGCGCGCAGCTGCGGCGACGATGCTGCTCGGGCCGATGCCCTCAGCGCTCTCGGGGCAGTCCTATCTCTGACCGGCGACAACCATGGCGCGGTCGTGCCGCTTACCGAGGCGCTGGGAATCTACCGCGACATCGCCGATGTCCAGGGCCAAGGCAATGCGCTGCATTCCCTTGCCGACGCGCTGCGCACGTTGGGCGACCAGCAGGCGGCAACCGCAAACCTGACGCAGGCCCTAGACCTGTTCCGTGCCCTCGGCGACCGGCGCGGTCAGGCCAACGCGCTCCTTAGCTCGGGCATCGTCTTGTGGATGACCGCAGACAACGAGGGTGCGGCGACGGCGCTATCCGAAGCGCTGGGGATCTACCGTGCGATCGGCGACCAGCCGGGGACGGCCAACGCGATGATCGATCTGTCCGCTGTGTGGCGCCGCACCGGCCGTTATGACCGCGCCCTCACGGACCTTACAGAAGCGCTTGAGATCTGCCGCGCCATCGGTGACCGGCGGGGTCAGGCGATGGCGCTGCTCAACCTCGGCAATGTGCGATGGCGGACCGGGGAATACGAAGGCGCTGGCGCCGCGCTAGCCGAGGCGCTGGACATCTGCCATGCCATCGGCGACCGTCTGTTCCAGGCCAACGTCATGAATCAGCTCGGGAATGTGCAGCGGCGGACAGCTGATCCAGTCGGCGCCGCCATTTCGATCCGCGCGGCGCTCAGCATCTTCAGCGAGATCGGCAACCGCCGCGGTCAGGCGAACTCCCTTAGTTACCTGGGCGGCGCACTTAGACAGGCCGGGCAGTACACCGCCGCCAGCGGCGCCCTGGATGAGGCGCTGACGATGTTCAGAGATCTCGGCGATGGGCGCTGCGAGGCAGAAGTGCTCAACGAGATAGGGGCGCTGGGACTGGCCCGCGGTGACTTGAACACCGCTGGGCAGAGTTACACGCGGGCGCTCGATCTGGCCCGGCAGGTTGCCAGCCCCTGGGAGGAAGCCGTTGCGCTAGCCGGCCTGGCTCACGGGGCCGAGGGCGCAGGCGACGTCGCCGACGCGAGCGCAAGGCTGCAGGAGGCGCGGAAAATCTTCCGGCAAATGGGCGCCGCAGGGGCCGGCACCGTCGAGCTAGGCGATCCCGCCTCTGCCGCGCCCGGCTGATCGCCGATCCAGGTCACGTCGCACGAAGAGTGGCGTCCGCTCGACACCCGCGGACCCTGTCAGCAGCCACGCGGTCGCCCGGCCGCCTGGTCATCAGGTCACCGCGTACGCCCGGTATACCGTCTGCTCGGTAACGTCGCCGTGGACGTCGGTAACGATCGAGCGGATCGTGACGTACCCGGACGCCGGGTCGGCGATGGTTGCCTGCCAGTAGCTGCCGATCCGTCGCAGGCTCAGCCGCCGCCAGGTCGATCCGCCGTTGACCGACACGTAGAACTCGACGGTCTTCAGCCGGTACACCGGGCTCGCGACGCCCGCGTTGCCCGGTCGCGTGACCGTGATGTTCATCTTCGTGGTGCCGCCCGCAGGTGCCTGGTTGGCGCTGTTCAGGCCGAGCGCGTAGCAGCTCGCATCGGTCAGCGGAGCGTTCTGCTGCGCGCCGTTGCCGGCCGGCGTCGACGACGCGTGGAACCGGAAACTTACGGCCACCCGCGGTGACAATGCGGGCGTGCCGCCGCTGGGGAACGAGCGACTGTCCGTCACATCCAGCGTGTACCAGCCGGACCGCCGGATCGACTCGGTGAACAGGCCATTGGTGCGAAGGGTTCTCTTCTCGACGACCCCGCTGCCGAGGCGCAGCGTCACGGTGCTCCTGTCGCAGCAGGTCTGCCCGCCGCTCAGCACGGGACTGTCGAACAAGGATGGTGAATAGGAGAGCAGCGCGTACCTGCTTGCGGGGTCGTTGTAGTTATCGGAGGTCTGCGGGTAATCCGGTCCGGGGCCCACGGCCGCGGCACCGAACACGTTGGTGTAGGAACGGCCAGCCCTGTAACGGCCGGTCCCGTAAAGGTAGGCGTTCTGGTCGAGGTTCCCGTTCGAGCCCTGCGAGTACGCGCTCACCGTCGTCGTCCACGTACCGGGCGTGACGTAGCTGACCAGGCTCTGCGCACCGGACAGGTTCTGGTTCTGGCCAGCCCCGCAGAACCCCTCACCGTTACCGGACTGAATCGTCCAGTTGAACTCGCTCGAACCGTAAGCGCCGCTGCGCAGTTCCGTCGTGAGCTTGGCCAGGTCGGATGCGCGCTGCGTATACCCGAGCCGAGAGGGGATCTGGCCTGCCTTCGATCCGATCAGGTAGTACGACGCTCCGGCGCTCGAGGTGAGGAAGTCGGAGTAGACGAACGTGATGTCGGAGGACTTCGCCGGCACCGCGTAGATGCTGACACCAGTCCCCCCGTAGGCGCCGCCCTCCAGTAGCTGCTCGCCACCGGGGTCCTGCGACATGCAGACGTCTGCCGACAGCTGAGTCACAGTCGCCTGCGCCCCGCTCAGCGACACCGTCAGCTTCTTGCCGTCGCGTCCGTCCAGCCTGATCGTCTCGCCGTGCCCGATCGCGGCCTTCCCGAATACGAGCGTCTGGCTGGTTACAGTGGAGCCCGTGTAGGTGGGAACCTCGGCCGCGATCAGGTACGTGCCGCGCGGAATGGCCAGTGCCGAGCCCTGGTAGAAGTACGAGTCTCCGGTCGACACGCTCAGCAGGCTCGCTTGCGGTATCGCTACTACTCGGTCCGCGCGGTTCAGGCCGGTGAGCGTCAGGTCCACTGTGGCTGCGCTCGCGACCGGGTCCCGCATCGTCCTAGCTGCCGCCGAAGCGCTTGCCGATGTTGCCAGCCCAATGGTCGTCAGGGCCGCTACAAGAAGGCAGCCCGCCCGCCGAAGTCGCATCGCATTACCTTCCGAACTCCCACGTATGCCTGCATTCTAGGCAGCTCCGATGGTGCGCGGAAGAGTCGATGCGCGGGCGTTCTGGAAAGAACCGCGGGCCTCGGCAAGCCCGCCAGTATCGATCTGCCCGCGGCGGCTAGCCCGTTCGCGGCCGCAGTGACGGCCGCCGCCTAGACGGCCGCGTGGCCGGGTCCGGCGGCTCCGCGGCGGGCCTCTCCGCAAGCGCCGCCATGGCCAGCCGGACGGCGGTCTCCAGCTGAGTATCGTGGCCCGCCGCCCAATCGGCCGGGCTCATCAGCACCTCGACGTCCGGATCGACGCCGTAGTTTTCCACGCTCCAGCCCGTGGTCTCGAACCAGGTGCTGAGCCGGGGCACTGTCATCTGGGTGCCATCGACCAGTTCGTGCTCAACGTCGTAGCCCAGGACCCCGCCCCAGGTCCTGGTTCCGACGACCGGGCCGAGACCAAGCGCCTGGATGGCCATGATCACGATGTCCCCGTCAGAGCCGGCGAACTCGTCGGCGACAGCCACTATCGGGCCACGCGGTGCGTTGTCCGGGTACGGACCTGGCCGCATGCCACCGATCAAACCCCAGCCGATCAGCCGCCGGTTCAGCCGTTCGATGACAAGCTCCGAGGTGTGGCCGCCGGAGTTGGCGCGGACATCGACGACGACGGCGTCCTTCATCATCTCGGCCCGCAGATCCCGCAGGAAGTCGGCCCAGCCGTTACCGACCATGTCGGGAACGTGCAGGTAGCCCGCCCGTCCATCGCTGAGCTGCCGGACCAGCTGCCGCTTCTGCCGGACCCAGTCCAGGTACCGCAACCGGGTGTCGCTGCGAATCGGCACGACCGCGACCTGCCGGGGCTCGTCGCCGTCGGCCGGGCCCATGGTCAGGCCGACCGGTTTGCCAGCGGTGGCAAGCAGCAGCGGGCCAGGCCCCTGCGGGCCGATCGGCTGGCCGTCGACGGCCAGCAGTGCGTCGCCGACTGAGATGTTCACTCCGGGCGCGGCTAGTGGCGTGCGAGCCCGCGGGTCGGACGTGTCGCCCAGCACGATCCGGCTGACCCGCCAGGCGGCGCCGTCGTGTTCCAGGTCAGTGCCGAGCATGCCGGGCGCGCCGTCGGCATCCTTCCAGGAGTCGGCCATGCGCGCGTAAGCGTGCGAGCAGCCGAGCTCGCCAAACACCTCCCACAGCAAGTCAGTGAAGTCGGAAGCGCAGCCGATCCGGTCCAGCAGCGGGCGATATTCCTCCTGTACGCCGTCCCAGTCCACGTCGGCCATATCGGCTACCCAGAAGTCATGCCGCATGATCCGAAACGCCTCGGCGTACGCCTGCTCCCACATCGCCGCCGGGTCTGCGGTGAACCTGGCCCGGCTCCGGTCGATGACGATCCGGTCGTCCTCGTTATCCGGATCGGCCTTGCGGCCGGCCGGGAGGACGGTCAGCTTGCCGTGATCGCTGATGACGAGCCTGCCGCCGTCGCCGCTTGCCTCGAACCAGTCAGCGTCACCGGCCAACTCGGTAACCGTGCGCTTACCGAAGTCGAATCGCTCCAGCGACGGCCGCGGCGCGTCATCGTCAGGCGCTGCGCCGCCGAGGCCGAGCTGCCCAGCAACCGGCTCGCGCAGCCAGGCCAGGCCGCCCTTCACCGCGCGCAGCCGGGAATACCGCGACTCCGGCACGGGCAGCGGGACGACCCGGCCTGCCATTCCGGCCACGTCGATGACGACGGCGCCGGACTCGGCGCCGTCCGCGCCGGCAGCCGCCGCCTTTCCGGCCGAGCCTGCGTAGCTCGAGGCCGTGCCGCCCGCAGCGCCGTCACCAGGCTTGTCTCCGCCGCCGTCGCCGGCCTTGTCGTCATCTCCTGCTGGCCGCCCGGCCAGCTGGGGGTCGAACGGCGAGGGCGTCGCCGCCCGCAGCGTCAGCAGGTACGGGCGCGCTCCGTAGGGGAAACTCAGGTCGAAGAAGTGCGCGTCGTAGACCGGATCGAAACTCCGCTTCGACAGGAACGCCAGGTACTTGCCGTCGAGGGTGAAGACCGGGTCGGTGTCGATGAACCGGCCATCCGTTATGTCCGCCACCTCGCCGTTGGCTACTCTGGCCACCCGCAGCTTGCGCAACCCCAAGTCGGCCGAGCCGACTGGATGTTCGGTCGGCTCCGACCAGGCAAGCCAGGCTGAGTCGGGCGACCATGCCAGCCCGGTGACGTAGCCGTTGTCGGATGCGGCCAGCTGGCGCACGGCTCCCGACGCAACGTCTAGGACTCGCAGGTGACCGTCTTGCGCCGCGACGGCGACGGATGTCCCGTCCGGGGCGGCAGCCAGGCTCTGCACCCGGCCGATCTGGCCGGCCGCCAGGCGCCGCGGGGCCGAGACCGCCGGCCCGGCTCCGCCGACCACCAGCGCGTCTGTCCCGTCCTCGTCGGTCGCCCACACCACATCACCACTGGTACCGAGCA
>JASHUG010000163.1 GCA_030040155.1 Streptosporangiaceae bacterium
AAACCGCGGACGTTGGCCGAACGGACACGCTCGGCCTTAGCCTCGTCGACGTCGTACCGCCTGGCCAGGCGGACGAACTCGGTCAGGGCTACGGTTGCCTCCAGCCGGGCAAGGTTCGCGCCTAGACAGTAATGACGGCCAGAACCGAAGCTGATCAGCTGTGAAGTGTCACGATCAAGGTCGTACCGGTCCGGGTCGCGGAACACGGCCGGATCGCGGTTAGCCGATCCGATCAGCAGTACGATCCGCTCGCCGGCCGCGACCGTCCGGCCATGTGCGGTGAAGTCGCTCGTCGCGGTCCGGGCGATCATCTGGGTGGTCGAGTCGTACCGCAGCGTTTCCTCGACCCACCGCGCAATAAAGGCCGGGTCGCTCATCGGCTTGGCCAGCTGCCGTGGGTTACGCCAGCCCCAGTAGATGGCGTTGGCCAGCAATTTCGTGGTTGTCTCGTTGCCTGCCACGATCATCAGGAACAGGAAGCCGACTATTTCCTCGTCGCTTAGGTTGTCCCCGTCGATGTCCGCCGCGAGCAGGGCCGACGTCAGGTCTCCTGCACCCTGACCGCCATCGGGGCTGGCCCTGCGCTCCGCCACCATGTCGACGAAGTACACGATCAGGTTGAGCGCGGCTTCGGACGCATGTCGTGGTACGGCCGCCAGGCCGTCTTCGCGGTCCAGGAGCGTGTCGGCCCAGCCGCGCAGCTGAGCCCGGTCAGCCTGGGGTACGCCGACCAGCTCCGAGACCACGTCCATTGGCAGCAAGCCGGAAAACTCGCTGACGAAGTCGAAGGTGCCCTGAGTCAGGCACGCCGCCAGGTGCTTGCGCGCCAGGTCGCGTATCCAACGCTCGAGGCTCGCGACGCGGCGCGGGGTGAATCCCGCCGAGACGAGCTTCCGCATCCGCGTATGCCGAGGGGGGTCCATGGCCAAGAACGACATAACCCTGCGGGCTCTCGTGCCCCACGCCGATGAGTCCAGGGCGACGCCGTTGACGTTAGAGAACTGCGTATAGTCGCGGAACCCGGCGGCCACATCCTCGTGCCGGGACAGCGCCCAGAAGTCCAGCTCCTCGTTCCGGTATAGCGGCGCCTCGTCGCGGAGCCTGGCGTAGACGGGGTAGGGGTCGTCCTGGATCTGATAGTCATACGGGCTGAACTTGACCGGTTCGGTCATCGGGGGGTAACTCCATGATCAGTTCGGCGGCCTCCGCGAGGCGGTCCGCCATCCGCTCGTACGTGGCATAGCCGAGGCCCGCCTCGACCATGGCGCCGAAATAGGCGAGTTCGAGCAGCCGTGCCGCTGGGGTTCCTGGGCCTGCGGCTGCCTCGATCCGGTCGTGAATCTTCATTCCGATGTAGAGCCGGAGCTGGCGAACATCCGGCTCGCCGCCGAACATCCCGGCCGTACATCCGGCGGCGAGCTCAGGCTCGGCCGACACCAGCAGAGCCAACTCGCGCAGGACGGCGATGACCCGGCGCTTGGCCGGCTGCTTGCTGCGATCGACGGGCGGCAGCGCGTTCAGCCGGCGCCAGAAGATCTCGGTGAGGAGGTGATCCTTGGATGCGAAGTAGGTGTAGGCGGTCGCGACTGCGACGCCGGCACGCCGGGCCACGTCGCGGATGCTGAGGTTCTCGTATCCAGACTCGCGGACTTCCCGTACACCGGCGTCCGTCAGCCGGTGTACGGTATCGGCCTGCCGGGGGGTCAGCCGCCGGCGGGTTGGCTCGGTCGTCAAGGAGTCGGACATATGTCCAGAAGTTAGTCCGACATTTCGCCTGGTGCAAGGCTTGGCCGTGCCGGCGTCGGCTGTGCTCTCCTCGGCCGTGCCGTGCCCGGCTAGCCGATCTCGGCGTTGACCGGGTGCCCGAGTTCGAGCCGCAACTGATCCTCGATCCGCATACTGTCCGGACCAAGCGCATTCGTCACGGTGGCTCCGAGGTTGGCGGCGGCCGCCCCGATCTGCCCGGCGAGGTCGGTTAGCTCATCAACGGTCCCGGCCGCGGTCGCTACGTCTTGCGAGTCGCGCTGATCCTGCAGCGTGATCATGACATTGCCACCGCAGTAGGCCCATGCATCATGGATGACCCTGTTGCGCTTTCGGTTGACCGCGTCGCAGTCGTCCAAGGCTTTCAGCAGCACAGCCCGCGCGGGCTCGGTGATGTCGGTGTGCACTTTGGCGATGTGACGGCAGTCCTCGATCAGCGCGTGCGCCATCATCCGGCCGTCGATCGCGGCCGTGTACTTGCTGCCGGTGAGCGCGCCAAACGACGCTCTCAGCACCTGCTCGAGGTAGGCCGCTTCGATCACGATTCCGCCGAGCGCGTGCCGCAGGTCATCAACGTTCATGGCCCCGAGCATGGCGTACCGCGCCCGCGGCACGACGGCCAGGTTCTGCCATCTGGCCAAAACTGAAACGTGTTCTAGTATGAGCGGTAACTCGCGCCAACAGATCCGATCGCGGCCTCGACCGAGCCGCGGCCGGCGGGCGCGCCACCAGGACCTGCACGACCTTGGCGACTAGGGAGACCCGATGCCCGCTGACGAGCCCGAGTTCGACCTCGTCGTCATCGGGAGCGGGGCCGCCGGCATGACTGCCGCGCTGACGGCTGCCGTTCATGGCCTGAGCCCGGTCGTGATCGAGAAGACGGAGTACTTTGGCGGGTCTACGGCTCGTTCCGGTGGTGGAGTGTGGATACCGGGGAACTCGGTGCTGCGGCGGGCCGGCGTTTCCGACACGCCTGAGCAGGCCGCCGCGTATCTGAAGCATGTTGCGGGCGAAGCGGTGCCCGAGGGCCTGCGGTCGGCGTTCCTGCAGCACGGCCCGGAGATGCTCGACCTTGTCCTGGCTCATACACCGCTTGGCTTCGAGTGGGTGCCGAACTACTCCGACTACTATCCGGAGGCGCCCGGCGGCAAGGCCAGCGGCCGGTCGATCGAGCCTGCGCTGCTGGACGGCCGGGTACTCGGCCCGGAACTGGGGCATCTGCGGCCGCCGTACCTGCCGGCGCCGGCCGGGATCACGGTGACTCAGGCCAACTACCGGTGGATGAGCCTCGGCACCTCGCACCCGCGGGCCATCTGGACCACGGCTAGGGTGACGGGCCGCATGATCGTGACGAAGGTGCGTAAGCGGCAGTTGCTCAGCATGGGCCAGGCCCTGGCCGCCGGGCTTCGGGCCGGCCTGGTGACGGCGGGCGTCCCGGTCTGGCTCAACACTGAGCTGAGCGGGCTGGTGATCAAGGGCGACCGGGTCACTGGGGTGCGTGTCACGACAGACGGCCGGCCGCTCGTGGTTCGGGCCAGGCGCGGTGTCCTGCTGGCCAGCGGTGGGTTCGAGCGGAATGCGCCGATGCGCGAGCGCTACCAGAGGGCGCCGATCGGCACCGAATGGACGGTCGGCTCGCCGGGCAACACCGGCGATGGCATTATCGCGGGCGAAGGCGCCGGCGGAATGCTGCAGCTCATGGACGATGCCTGGTGGGGGCCGTCGATCCCACTCACCAGCGGGCCGGTGTTCTGCCTGGCCGAACGGAGTCTCCCGGGCTGTATCTTCGTCAACGCGGCCGGCGAGCGGTTTGTCAACGAGGCGGCGCCCTACGTGGATGCCGTGCACGCGATGTACGACAAGCACACTGAGGACAACCCGCATATCCCGTGCTGGCTGATCGCCGACCAGCGGTACAGGAACCGGTACGTGTTCACCGGCATCCCGCCCCGCAAGCCGCTGCCGCGACGCTGGTTCCGGTCCGGGGCAGTGCTCAAGGCGGACTCGCTGGCCGCCCTGGCCGAGCAGATCGGCGTGCCCGCCGATGGCCTGGTCAAGACCGTCGACAAGTTCAACGACTTCGCGCAGGCGGGCAAGGACGAGGACTTCGGCCGGGGAGACTCGGCCTACGACCGCTATTACGGCGACCCGAAGTGCAAGCCGAACCCCAACCTCGCCCCGCTTGCCCAGCCGCCCTACTACGCGATCAAGATTGTCCCTGGTGACCTCGGGACCAAAGGCGGCCTGCGCACGGACGAGCGAGCCCGTGTGCTGCGCGCGGATGGCACCGCGATCGACGGGCTCTACGCGGCCGGCAACACCAGCGCGATGGTGATGGGCCGCAGCTACGCCGGGCCCGGTGCCACCATCGGGCCAGCCATGACATTTGGCTACCTGGCGGCGCTTGATGCCGCGGATTCCCGCTGAGTGTCGGCCCAACGCCGAGACAGCCGGACCTTCCGGCGGAATCAGCCAGGCGTGTCGTGCATAACTCCTCGCCAAGTCGGTAGGTACGTTGCTGTAAGCGGCAGAAGTCACCGGTTTGGTGGAGAGAAGGGTGAACGGGAACACGCCGTCGGCTGGTCACAAGGACCACGTCGTGGTCTTCTATGCCGACGACCGCGAGTTCACCGGGGCGGTAGGCGAGTTCCTTGGCGGGGGATTGTGGAGCGATGGCGTCGCCGTCGCCATAGCCACGCACTCCCGTCGCCTCGCGCTCGCGAGCTGGATGGAGCGGGCCGGGGTGGATCTCACGGCGGCCAGGGCAGACGGCACCTATGTCGAGCTTGACGCTGGCGCGACGCTCGCGAGCTTTATGGTGAACGACTGGCCAGACCCAGCCGCGTTCTGGCAGGTAATCAGCCCGGTGATCCAGCACGCGAGCGGGACGGCCGGGCCGGTCCGCGTGTTCGGTGAGCTAGTCGCGTTGCTGTGGGAGTCGGGCCAGGCCGGAGCGGCCATTGACGTGGAAGCGCTCTGGAATGAGATGGCCAGCCGATACTCGTTCAGCTTGCTCTGCGGTTACTCCGCGCAATCCGTCTCTAGTCCGGAACTGAGCGACGCCCTTACCCAGGTGTGCCTGGCGCATACCCGCACGGCCGGTGTTTCACCGGAGGTCGGCCAGGCCACGCTGCCTGGCTGAGTCAGTGACCCAGGCGGCCGCTAAGCGGGCGGGCCAGCGCGGGAGTGGCCGGATCGCTTCCGGCCGATCCTGACGGTTCGCTCGAGCAGCGTTAGCGGGACGGCCAGGCAGATGCCGGCCAGCCACAACGGCAGCGGGTCAGCGGGAACGACCCGCAGTCCTTGGTTGGCGGCCAGCCCGAGCAGCCCGTCCTGGGATGCGCCAGGGCTGCCGCCGTCGCCCGAGCCGCCGCCGGCCGAGCTGCCGCCGGCCGAGCTGCCGTGGGCTGAGGTCCCGCCGGCTGCGCTGACGGGAGCCGGGGAAGACAGCGCGGCGGCCACGCCCGGGCCGGGGGTGGACCGGGAACTGGAACTGCCCGCAGAAGCTGGCCTGGGCACCGGGTCCGGCGGCGAGCCAGCGGACAATGCCGTTGACGTGCCGGAATTCGTCGGCACCGCAACCGGGACAGCCACCGCCATCGGCAATGCCGCAGATGGCGGCGGCGGTGGATGGGAGCACCTCACCAGGCCCGGCCCGGAGATTTCCAGTGCCGGGGCCGACC
>JASHUG010000016.1 GCA_030040155.1 Streptosporangiaceae bacterium
ACGATCAGCGAGCCGTTGGGCCTGATGATTGCGCTGATGCCGGTGGTGGACGCGACGACGACCGACCGGTTGAACTCCACCGCCCTGATCCTGGCCATCGCAAGCTGCTGCAGCGTCTCGCCCATCTGGCCGTCTATCTCGAAGTCGGCGTCGTTCGTCTGCACCGCGAGCAGGTTCGCTCCGGCGTTGACCTCGGAAGCGACCAGCCCGTCGAAGCTGACCTCGTAGCAGATCACGTCGCCCAGCCTGATCTTGCCGATCTTGAATACCACGGCCTTGTGCCCTGGCGTGAAGTTGACCGGCTGCAGCGAGGACGGGAGGTTGGTGATGTGGGCCAGCAGGCCGCGGAACGGGATCACTTCGCCGAACGGCACGAGCCTGCGCTTGATGTATTCCGCAACCGGGCCCTTGCCCGGCAGCCAGAGCTGCCCGGCGTTGCGCACGGGGTTCTGGAGTACGGCTCCCACGAGCACGGGCCGGTTGATGGCGCCGACCGCGTTGAAGATCGTTGCATAGATATAAGGGTCAAGCGACGGATCCTCGTCGCTTGAGTTCTCCGGCCAGATCACCAGGTCAGGGGCGGGCAGCTTTCCGGCCCGGACCTTGGCGGCAAGTTGCATTGTCGCTGCGGCATGATTCTGCGTGACCGTGGTTGCCCGCCAGAGGTCGGGCAGGTTCGTGGCGTGCGGAACGTCACCCTGGACGGCCGCGACCAGCGCTGTCTGCTGCCCGGCGCTGGCCCCGTCGGCGGGCAGGAGCGAGCCGCCCAGCGTCACCGCTACCGCGGCGAGGAACGCTGCCGCGGGCAGTGCCCTGGGCCTGGCGGCGAGAGCACCGCGCAGGCCGGCGCCGGGGTGGTGATCCCTCGCCCCGGTCGGCTCGGGGCCGATAACCAGCCAGGCGAGGCACGTCCCGCACAGCGCAATCAGGAACGACAGGAACACGGGCCCGCCGACTGCCACCCATTTGACGGTCGGCGCGCTCGCCTGGCTCATGACCAGCCTGCCCCAGGGGAAGCCGCCCCACGGCCATCGGTCGCGCACGGCCTCGGCCAGGACCCACCAGCCAGCCACGGCGACCGGCCAGGCCCGCAGCCGCAGCAGCAGCCATTGCCCGATCGCAAGCGCCGCGAAGATCAGCGCCTCGCCAGTCGCAAGGGCAACCCAGACATACCAGGCGAGGTTGATCTCCCACGACAGCAGCGGGTAGAAGAAGGTCAGGCCGAACATGGTGCCGGCGGCCAGTGCCACCCGCAGTCGCTGGCCCCGCAAGGCGATCGCCAGCAGCGCCGGCCCGAGAACCGCGAGCGGCCAGATACCAGCGGGCGGAAAGGCCTCGGTCAGGGCCAGCCCGCCCACCGCCGAGACTAGTATCGCGGCCCAGCCCGCCAGCCGTGGTCTGGCGACCGGGCGCGCCTGCGGAACGGCCGTCTGAACGGCCGGGCCGAAGGTGGTGAGCCGCACTTGTCCTCCGCGGGCTGGCGGTATCGATTTCCGTACTCACTGTGAGCGTAACCGCGGAAGCCTTGCGGCCAGGTCGTGACCGGGTTGCAGTTTAGGTCATCCGCGGATTGCGGCTATGCACAGTGTGAGATCGCGGTCACCGTCTGTTGGCGAGTAGGGCACTATGATCCTTTTCGCGGTGATTTCGCGGGAACCACGACTGCCGGTGGAGCCGCCCGGGTTAGGTGCCTGGTCGCTCTGCCGCAAGAGCATTCAAGAAATCGCCGGCGCGCTGACGAATACTGGGACCGGCACCGAGCAGAAGGGGTGGGCCCGTGAGCCGCCGAGGCTGGCTGTTGTTCGCGGCGATGAGCGTGATCTGGGGTATCCCCTACCTCCTGATCAAAGTGGCCGTCGGCGGTGTGGCTCCGCCCGTGCTCGTGCTCGCCAGGGTGTCGATCGGCGCGGCGATCCTGCTGCCGCTGGCGGTGCGACGGCGGGAGCTGGCCGTCCTGCGACCGCATTGGCGCTGGCTCGCGCTGTTCGCACTGGTCGAGATCATCACGCCGTGGCTGTTGCTCACCGAGGCGGAGACCAGGCTGCCGAGCTCGCTGAGCGGGCTGCTCGTGGCCGCCGTGCCCGTCATCGTCGCGGTGCTGGCGCGGTTCACTGGCAGCAAGGACCGGATGTCCGCGATTCGGTGGGCAGGGCTACTCCTCGGCCTCGGCGGAGTGGCGCTGCTGCTGGGTCCAGGTGCTCCGCGCGGCGCGACCGGCTCGGTGTTCGAGGTGCTTGGCGTTGCCGTCTGCTACGCGATCGGGCCGCTGGTGGCGAGCCGCAAGCTGAGCGAGCTGCCTTCGCTGGGGATGACCGCCGTGTGCCTTGCCTTCGCGGCCGTCGTCTACGCCCCGCTGGCGGCGCTTACCTGGCCGTCGTCAGTGCCGGCCGCGAAGGTCTTCTGGTCGATCGGCGGACTGGCTGTCATCTGCACCGCGGTCGCATTCCTCTTGTTCTTCGCGCTCATCGCCGAAGCCGGGCCGGCCAGGGCGACCGTTATCACGTACGTGAACCCAGCGGTCGCGGTCGTGCTCGGGGCGCTCGTGCTGAGCGAGCGGATCACGCCGGTCATGGTGGGGGCCTTCGCGCTGATCCTGGGCGGCTCGGTGCTAGCGACGAAGGGCGGGCGCCGGCAGGCGGTCGCCGACGATGCGCCACCCGGCAGCGAGGCCGTCGCTGGCCAGCCACCGCCCGAGGCGCAAAACGCCGGGCTGGCCGGAGCCCAGCCCGTGACGGCCACGCCCGCCCGCGTCACGGCGCCGGGCGATGCGCAGGCCAGCCAGCAGGTTCCGTCTGGATGCGGCTAGCCCAGGCGCGCGTGCTCAGGCTGGTTATCGAAGAGCGGCGTCGCGGGCGGTGTCGCTAGACTCGCGCAGGTGATTGACCTCAGGGCTGCCCGCCAGGATCCCGACATGTTCCGGGCCGCGCTGGCCAGGCGCGGCGCGGCCGAGGACTTTGATGCGCTGCTGGCCGCGGATGCCAGCTGGCGCTCGCTGACCGAGCGCGCGGAGGCCCTGCGCGCCGCGCAGAAGAGTTCCTCGAAGGGCAGGCCGACGCCTGAGCAGATTGAGCAGCTGCGCCAGCTGAAAGACGAAGTCGACCAGGCGCAAGCGGAGCTGGCTAGCGCCGCGCGGCAGCGCGACGACTTGCTGGCCAGGATCCCGAACCTGCCCGACCCTGCCGCTGCGGACGGCATGGACGAGGAAGATGCCCAGCTCGTGCGGACCTGGGGCGAGCGGCCGAAGTTCGGGTTCGAGCCGCGGGACGGCACCGAGCTCGGCTCTTCTCGCGGCTGGATCGACATGGCGCGCGGAGCCCGGCTGTCGGGCGCCAGGTTCGCGTACCGGATCGGCGACGTGGCCTTGGCCGAGATGGCGCTGTATCGCTTCGTGATCGACAAGCTCACGAGCCGCGGCTTCATGCTGGTGTTGCCGCCGATCATGGTGTTGGAGCGCGCCATGTACGGAACCGGATTCCTGCCGACAGAGGAGTCGAACCTCTACCACCTCGAGCGCGACGGTCTCTACCTGACCGGCACCTCCGAGGTTGCGCTGGCCGGCATTCACACCGAGGAGCGGCTCGAGGAGGACGAGCTGCCCGCCAAGTACACCGCCTTCACCACCAACTTCCGGCGCGAGGCGGGCGCGGCGGGCAAGGACACCAAGGGCATGTTCCGGGTCCACCAGTTCGACAAGGTCGAGATGTTCGTCTACTGCGTGCCCGAACAGTCGGGGCAGGTCCACGAACAGTTGCTGGCCTACGAGGAGGAGATCGCGCAGGAACTCGGCTTGCCATACCGGGTGATGAACATCGCCGTCGGGGACCTCGGCGCGCCAGCGGCCAAGAAGTATGACATCGAGGCCTGGTTCCCGGTGCAGCAGCGGTACCGCGAGATCACCTCCTGTTCCAACACCACGGACTACCAGGCCCGCCGGCTGAACATCAGGTTCCGCCGGGACGGCAGGCTCGAGTACGTGCATACGCTGAACGGCACCGGCGCGACCGCCCGTGCGCTGCTGTCAATCATGGAGAACTTCCAGGATCACGCGGGCACGGTGACAGTGCCCGAGGTTCTGCAGCGCTTTGGCGCGCCGGCGACGCTCGGGACGCCCGCGACCGGTTAGGGCGCGGTCGCCTGCTCCGCATCCGACTGAGCGGGCACTTGCTCAGGCACCGCGGTGCTGGCCGTGCCGGCCGCGGACAGCCTGGTAAGCAGCGCTGACCCGATCGGCACTCCAAGCCCGCTGCAGGCATCCCAGCCGGGGCCGGCTGAGTACGCGCCGTTGTTGCCCGTGGTAATGTCGCGAATCCCGGCCACGGGGGTCGCGGGCTCGACCCCCGCGTACAGTGCGGTTTGGGCGAGCCCGAGCGGGCTGCCGAGTGACTGCGTCAGGCGGGCGACAAGCGCTGCCCACAGCGGTGCCACCGCGCTGGTGCCGCCGATAACCGTCTGCTGACCGTCGACAAGCACCTGGTATCCGGTGTTCGGGTCAGCGTTGCCGGCCACGTCCGGCACGCCGCGGCCGGAGCTGCCCGAGGGTGCAGCGGGAACGCCGGCGGTGGCCTGCCAGGTCGGCAACGCGAACTGCACGCTTACGCCACCGCCGGTTGCACCGCCGGTCGTGCCGTCGTTCCAGACCGTCTCGGAGCTGATCGCGCCGGTTGCCGGGTCGGCTTGCAGGCTAGTGCCGCCGCAGGCAAGCGCATGCGGGCTCGACGCCGGAAAGTCGACGTGCGGCTGCCCGTCGCTAACGCCGTCGCTGCTGCCGTTGTCGCCTGCCGCGACCGTGACGGTGACGCCGAGCGCCACGCCGTCCGCGATCGCCTCGTCCAGTGCGGTCATCGCCTGAGCGGTCCACGAGCTTTCCGGCCCGCCCCAGCTGATGCTGACGGCAGCGGGCGTGGGCTGAGCCTGTACCGCGGTGGTGACCGCGTCCACGAATCCCTGGTCGGTGTTGGGCGCGAAGTAGACGAGTTGTGCGGCACCGGGCGCAACCGAGCCTGCCAGCTCGATGTCCAGCAGGACCTCACCGTCGGCGCCCTGCGGCGCCTGGTCGGCCACGTTGGTGGCACCGTCCACGCCGACCGCGGTTACCGACGGCGTCGCCAGGCCCAGTCCGGAAAAATAGGTGTTGAGGTCGGACTGAGCGAATCCACCGCCGAGTTCAATGATGCCGATCATCTGCCCCGCGCCGTCGGTGCCCGAAGGGAACTGGTAGATTCCGGCCACCTGAGGCGGGGTGTACGAGATCTGCACGGCCGCCGGGGCCGCGAAGATGAATTGCGGCACGGCCTGCGGACGCGTATCCAGGCCGAGTACGGCAAGCAGGATGCCGTCCAGTTCGGCCGGGATCTGCAGGTTGCCGCTGCGGTAGCGATGCGTCACCGGCGATCCGTCGGGGCCGGGTGTCGTGGCCAGGCTCAGCTCGGTGCCGAACGCCCGCGCGAGCACCCCGGCCGGGCCGGCAAGCGTCATCCGGCGCGATCCGGGATCGGCGCCGGTGACCTCGATGGCCGGGTCCAGGCCGGTCAGCACCTCGGTCACCAGGTTCTGGTCGTCCTGCGTCGAGCCGTAAGCCTGCCGCAGTTCGTCGCGGGACAGCCGGACTGGGACGCCGACGGCAGTCCTGGGCAGGTCCGCCGCTCGCCGCGTAACGAGGGTCAGTTCGATGTGCTCGGCGGGATTCACGGGACCAGCTAGCCGCGCGCCCTCTAGTGGTCTGCGATGACTTCCGGCCAGCTGGACGAGCCCCGGTCCGGTCATGCCTGACCTCCCTGCTGCCCAGCGTCGCTCGCGGTTGCGGCTACCTGCCGCTCGGCTTGCGGCTACGTTAGCGGCCGGCTCCCAGCAGCGCGCCGCACTGGGGGCACTTCGCCGGCGGCTCCGACTCGGCTATGGTCCCGCATTCGGTGCAAACCAGTCGCAGCCAGCACACCGCGTCACCGGGTAGCTCGGTGGTTTCCGTCGTCTGACCCGGGCTGGGCATCTGCGGAGCCTGAGTGCCCTTCGCTGTCTGCCTAGCTCCTGGGTCCTGGTCAGTTCCTGGCATGTCGGCCGTTCCTTGCCGGATACGCGCCGTGCGCGCGAGCCACCCCGGCCGCGCATCGCATTGCCAGCAGGCATACCGATGAGCCGCTCACGCCGACGATGACCCGGGAACTGGCGGTCACGACAGCGCTCCCTTCGCTTGCCAGGAGTTGCTACGTATAAGTAAACCCCGGCCGGCCGCGCCCGCGCGCGGAGCATGCAGCCGAGGCGGCCGTGCGTGGGCCGGCGGCGGTTGCC
>JASHUG010000164.1 GCA_030040155.1 Streptosporangiaceae bacterium
GGTTCATGTAAGGGACTCCGGTGCTTGATCAGCGCGGGGTTCCAGGGTTGCATGAGCATCCCCGGCATGTCCGGTAGGTGGCGACGTGTGAGGTTCTGAGGCTGGCGGTCTTCGCCTGGCCTCGCGGATTTGATTGCCACTGCTGGCCTGCCACGGATGACCCGTATGAGGGAAGTGGGCCAGCCCGGCTGCCGGGCCTGGCCCGGTTGCAGCACATGAATGGGAGCCGTTGCCGGCTTGCCGCCCTGGGACCGTGGCTGAGGAGAGTTGCTGCCTGCTATGCGGCCGGAGCTGATGATTCCGATGGTGCAGATAAGAGGTGGCTGGTGGAGCTGGAAGACAGGCAGCGGACGCCGCGGCGCCTGGTCGGTATCGACCTGGGGATCGCGTCGCGGCACTCGGTCCGGGTACTGGAGGCGGACGGGCGAGCGGTGTGCCGGTCGTCGTGCGTGCCGACGGTGGAATCACTGACGCTGGTCGAGCGGGCAGCGCTGGCGGGCGCACCCGATGGCACGACGCTGGCGGTGGTGTTCGAGCCGACCGGTGCTGCGTGGATGCCGGTCGCGGTGTTTTTCGCCAGCCGGGGTCACACTGTTTACCGGGTGTCCTCGGCCAAGGCCGCGGACCTGCGCAAGTTCCTGCGCCGCCACGCGAAATCGAACGGGATCGACGCCGAGACGCTGGCGCGGATCCCGCTGGCCGATCCCGGCGGGCTGCAACGGCTGGAGCTGCCCGGCACGGCCGCGGCCGCGCTGGACCGGCGGGTGCGGGCGTGTGACCGGCTCACCCGCGCTGCGACCGAACACAAGGTCCGGATCAAGGACCTGGTCCGGCAGCTGATGCCGATGACCCCGCTGACCGGTGATCTGGGCAAGGCCGACATGGCCGTGCTGGAACGCTATGCCGATCCGCGCGTGCTGCTGGCCGCCAGTGAGGCTGAGCTCACCCGCCTGATCGCCGCCGCATCCGGCCGGCAGCAAGGACGGGACAGGGCCCGCCAGTGGCAGGCTGCCGCGGCCGCAGCTCTCGAGCTTTACGCCAGCCACCCGGCGGTGCCGCTGGCCGAACTGGCCGCGGAGGTTGGCACGGAGATCCGGCTGCTGCGCTCCATCCAGGCCGAACAGGCCGTGCACGCCGCCGCCCGCGAAGAGCAGTACCGGAAGGTCGACCCCGGCCAGCTTGCCCGGTCCCTGCCCGGGTTCGCCGAGATCAGCGCACCTGTCCTGGCCGCCGGCATCGGCCGGCCCGGCCGGTTCCCCGGCGGACCGCGGTTCAAGTCCTATGTCGGGCTGACGCCGCGGGCCAGCGAGACCGGAGAGACCGACCGCAAGGGCCAGCCGATGAGCAAGGCCGGGCCGTCGCTACTGCGATCAACGTTTGTCCGGGCCGCTGACACCGCCCGCCGGCAAGATCCCCAGCTCGCGAAGATCTACTACGTGCAGATGACCGAGCGCGGCGCCACCCACCTGAAGGCCTGCTGCGTCGTGGCCGGGCACCTGGCCGAGCGGGCCTGGACCGTGCTGAACCGCGGCACGCCCTATGTGATCTGCGGTAACGACGGCAACCCGGTCACCGCCGAGGAAGCGCGGCAGATCATCGCGGAGAAATGGACCGTGCCCGAGGACGTCCGCAAGCGCCGCCGCAGCCGCAAGACAGCGGGGAAGGTCCCTCAGGCGGCCACAACCGGGCCGGACAGGCGAGGCGACCCTCCCCGCCCTCGATCGTCGCGGCCCCGCAGCCGGACAGTCAAGCCCGTCATCTCCCGCGAGCCCTAACCCGCGTTCCCGCAGTTCACCCCGCCCGCACTCACCAGGTGCCCGGGCCAGCTCAGCCACGCCCCAAACAGCGGCAGCTACGAGACTGCAAGCGCCCACTTGACGCGGCAGCATCCATAGGGAATCAAGTCCTCTCAGGCCCACCCAGAGGTCTTCACGTTTGACCCGGCTTTATATTCACGTTTGCGTCTGACATTCTCCTGCTGGTGCGCGCCTGGCCTGGGTGATCTTGTTTGTGGGTGCGGCGCGGGGTTTGCTGGCCCTGCGGGCGTGGTTGCAGGCAGGCGATGTCACCGTGGGGGGCGGGAAGCGGCTGTGAGGATGCGCTGGTTGCGGATGGTGAGCAGGCAGGCCAGCCAGAGGGTGAGCGGAGTCCGGCCGGTCAGGCGGCACCAGCCGCGGGCGATGCTGGTGGTGGCGGGGTCTTTGATGGTGGAGAATGCGCGTTCGGCGGCGGTGCGCCGGGTGTGGGAGCGGCGCCAGGCCGCGGAGGGGTAGTCGTGTTTTTGGCGGGTTTTGGCCGCGACCGACGGCGGGATGGTGATGGTCTGCTGGGTACCTCTCCCCCTGCCTTGCCGCGCTGGTTCGGACCTAAAGCCAGCGCAGATGACCCGGCCGTCTCGACCCTGATCGACCGCGTCGCGCGAGGGGCCAGATGGGTAGACCTCGGCGGTGGGTTCAACCTCAACGTGCGGATAGACGCTGAGCCGCCGGTTGTCCTCCGGGTTCATAGGCCCTGGGTGCGCCGCGGCCGCGTAGCGGGACTGCGGCGCCTGCGGGAGCGGCTCCAGCGGACGCAAGTCCGCGTCGCTCAGCCGATTCGGATTTCCGGCCGCGACCCCCTGAGGGCCGCTGATCGTTGGGCTGAGATTGAGGAGTTCATCGACCACGTCCAGCCACCGGCAGGCGAGGACTCCTACGTCCGCCTATTCGAGGAGCTCGGACGCCTTCACACTGCGCTCAAAGCAGTCTGGGAGCCCAGTCCGCCCGAACCCCTCGACGACCACAGAACACTCGGGCAACTGCGGTACTCGGTCGGCTTCACACGCCGAAGGCTCGGACCCCGCAGCGAGCCGGTCGTGCACCGGATGCGCCAACTGACTAGCGAGCTCTCCAAGCTCCGGAAGGAGGTCGAACTGCCATGCACTCCGATTCATGGGGACTACAAATTGGGCAACGCCGTGGAACTGGCAGACGGCTCATGGGCCACCTTCGATCTGGATTTCGCGAGGGTCAGAGAGCGGCTGTACGACATCGCGGGCAGCCTGAACCACGTCGGACAGGGCGGCGCATTCCAAGGCGGCCTGGTGGAGCTCCCGGCCGTCGACTTGCTCGAGCTGCGACGACTGCTCGACGCCTACGAAGGCACGGCTCCGGAACCGCTGACTCGCGATGAGCACCGTTGGCTCCCCGGGGCTCTGGCCCTTGTACCCCTGCACTGGGCTGCCACCGCAGGACTCGCCGGCGGCGACATCTGCGAGGCCGAGAGCGCAATGAGCGCCGCCGAGGCCTGGTGGTCGCGCCGGGCTGAACTGTGGTCGTAATCCGGCGGCCCCGCTCGGGGACTGGAGTTCTCTCGGCAGAGCTCCGACTCACCTGAAGCGGCTGGCACGTCCCTGGGGGAACACCGACCCTGGCCGGAATAGCGGGCCTGCCGAACGCGTCGACCGGAACCTCGAGGGGCGCTCCGCGTCCGCTGTGCGATGGCCTCCGGCCACCCCTGAACCCGGCCGAAGGTCGCCGGTTCGTGGCAGCGATCGGAGAAAGGGCCACCGGGCTTGGGCACAGCGTAGGCTCATTGACCTGGTGAAACGGTGTGTCTGCCGCGGCTGGGCCAAGGTTATGCAGGCAAAGATCTTGAGGGGCGGAAAGATTCAAGTCTTCTCGCACCATGTACAGGGCATGGCACACAGTCTTGGCAGCATCCATGGCCGGTTCTGAGGGCGCTCCCAGAGGCGAAGAGCACTTTGAAGCTCTATACAGGGGCAGCTACAAAGAAATCTTCGCCTACGTCCTGCGACACGCCGAGGCGGATACCGCGGCGGCAGCCGACCTGACAGCCGAGGTCTTTGTCGTCGCGCTGCGTAAACAGGACGCGATACCGCCCCCACCCGACGACCGCCTTTGGCTGTACGGGGTTGCACGGCGAGTCGCCCTGGATCACCAGCAGCGGCGCAGGCGCTTGCTCCGCCTGCATTCCCGGCTCCAGGAGGAAGCAGCTAGCGCGGTCAGCCCCGACGACCTGTCGCGCCTTCGAGTACGCGAAGCCATCGACAGTCTCCGGTCGACCGACCGTGAAGTCCTCAAGCTTGTCGCCTGGGACGGCCTGTCACATGCGGAGGCGGCGCAGATCCTGGGCTGCACGGCCAACGCGGTGGCGCTGCGCCTGCACAAAGCCCGATCACGGCTCCGGCGCATCCTCTCGTCTCCGGACACTCCGGGCCACGCACCGGATCCTTCAACTTCTCGGCTCATTCCCTCCGACTCAAGAAGCCAGCCATGAACATTGATCAGCTCATCCAGGACGCCGATCCCGCCGCCGAGTTCCCTATCCCTGGCCCTGACTCGCCTCTTGCCCGGTACTCATTCGAGCGAGTGCTCGCAGTCCGACCGCGTCAGCCCTGCCGGCGCACGGTCACAATCTCGCTGCCTGGCCGGACCGGCAGGGCTCTCGCCGCTGTGCGCGCCAAGGCGCTGATCGGCGCTGCGGTTGCGGCAGCTGGCGCTGCTGCAGCTGCCGTGATCGCCATACCGTCGACTGCGGGCCCGAGCTTGTCCACAGGGCACATGGCGAAGGCGCCCATGACCCTCACCGCAGCGGCCGTGCTGGACCAGGCAGCGCAGGCAGCCGGGGCCCAGGCCGGATGGCCTAATGCGCAGTACTGGTACATCGAAGGCCAGTACCGGTGCGGCGGCCAGATCTATACCGCCAAAATATGGCTCTCCCGGCACGGTAGAGGGGTGCTGGAGAAGACCGGACCCGAGAACAACACGGATCCGGTCTGCACCTCGGACCTGCTCACGGCGCCGATCGACGACTCCTACATGTTCGGCCTGTACACCTGGTCACAGCTGTACACCCTGCCCACCAACGCGGCGAAGCTGAAGGCGAAGCTGAAGGCTGATTTCGGCCAGGGCGGCGGGGCGAGCCTCTTCGCGGATGTGGAGGACGTGCTGATTGACTCACCGGCTCCACCGGCGGTGCGCTCGGCCCTGTTCAAGGTCGCCGCCAGCATTCCCGGCGTCAAGGTCATCGGCAACTACACCGACCCGCTCGGCCGAACCGGTATCGCCGTCCAGATCGGCCCCTATGGGTTCGTGGTCGATCCGGCCAACGGCGCGGTCCTGGATGAGATCAATAGAGGTGGCGCGGACACTATCGTCACCCAGGGACCTGCGACCGGTGAGCCGAGGCTGACCGGTCCTTGCGCGCGGACATGCCCGTCAGCCACCAACTCGGCTACCGCGCCCAACGCTCGCCCCAGCAAGAGCGCAGCAGCCGATGCGTTCGCCTGAACCGCGTCGAAGCCTTGAACTGCTGACGGCATGGGGATACGCAGGATGTGCCCGCCCTCATGACTCCCTCCGTCGCTGCTGGCCCGGTCAGGCACGGTTGCGAACTGTCTCTGGCCCCTTGGAATCCGGTCGGCGACGGACGCGGTAACGGAGGTGGGTGGCTTCGGGAGTGTCAATCACGCGCACGATCTCGAGTTCAACCTCCTCGGGCAAGGTGTCGAACAGACGACGACCCCTGCCCTGAAGAAACGGAATCAGGTGGATCTGCAACTCGTCCAGGACACCCGCTCGCAAACATTCCTGAGCCGTGACTGCCCCGTGCACCAGGACGTTCCGGCCGCCGGCCGCGGCTTTGGCCTGTGCCACACATGACTCGATTCCGTCGGTGACAAAGCGCACTTGACCGGGCGGATCCTTAAGCGGCGGCCGATGCGTGGGCACGAAGATCGGCACTCCACCGTGATGCTCGCCGCCCCAATAGCCGGCTTGCTCGATCGTCCTGCGCCCAACGACGACTGCGCCAGTGCTCATCATCTCCTCGAACACGATGGCGCTCTGTTCGCCCGCCGGCCGGAACCCATCATGACCCTGGCCCGAGCTCGAGTCACCACTCCCCAGCCATTCGTGGAGCCGGCCGAAGTTGTCACCGCCGGGATTGCCCAGGCCATCATTCGGCCCCGCGATGTACCCGTCGAGTGACATGGACATATACAGGACAGCCGAAGACACGGTTCCTCCTCAGCACTCGTCGACGCAGGCGACCCGGCGCACCTGGAACTTTGCGGGCCGGCGCCCCCTCGGCGCCCCGATCGGACGGCGAGACAGAGCTCTGGGCGGTCACTCACGGAGCAAGATCGTCTTGGTTGAGGATGGCGTGCCAGGACAGGCCGCCATCCTCATCGATATACGGCCGGTAGCGCAGGAGTTCGCCGTTCTCGAACGGGCGCGGGATGTCCGTGCCACTGTCGAGCGAGTCTGCCATCTGCTCGATGTATTCGCCGAGTGACGTCCCCATGGTGAACTCGGTGCAGTTTTGGTGGCAGTGCTCTCCGACTGCGCCCTGCCTGCGGCCGGGGCGCTGGTCGATGGCCATGCCGTCCGCCGTGATGTGGCTGCCGAACAGCACCCACTGTGGATGCCACCAGTAGCCTCTCAGGTCACCACCGCCCTCGTCTGCGATCTCGACTAGGGCCCGGCTTCCTTCAGCTGCCTCTGCCGCCGACAGCAGGCGATAATTTCCCGGCAGGAACGCGGCCTGTGGATGGTATGTGCCGGCCGCGCTGAAGTCGGCGGCGCCGTTGTTGACAAGCAGTAGCCGCCGCAGTTCCGCAGGCAGCGCGATCCCCAGATCGCGTTCGCACGTCTCGAGCTCCGCTGCCGGCGCGGGCGGCCTGAGCGTCGCGTAACTGGCGGGCGAGTTCGCGGCGAGCCATGCTGTCACCCGGACCCAGGAGTCCTCGATCTCCGCCACGACCCGCGACTCCTTTCACCGAATGCTAGTCATCGTCGACCGCCTCGCCTTGGGTGGCAACATCATTGCGACCGGCAGGGACTCCTGCCGCCTGGCCCGATCCGCGCAGCGGCCGCCGCGGTCACTTTCTGGAGCGTTGCCTTCCGTTCGCGCAGATCAGCCCCCTGCATGTGACATTCCTGCATCCTTTGCGCCCTGGTGGCGAGGGTTCGGGCCAGGTATGACCGATTTGGCAGGCGGGGTGACGTGATTGCGCGCCCTGCGACCTTGTCCACCTGGGGAGAGCTTACGTGGGTCGTCAGACAACCAATCAGCCTCGTTGGAGACGGTGGCCGTTGCCCGCCTGGGCGGCGGTTGCGGCGGTTGCCGTCGGCGCGGTGGCGCTGACGGCGGGCCAGGCAATCGCGGCGCCGGCCATGGCGGCTGCCAGCGTGCGCCCGAACGTCGAGATCAGCACTGTTCAACCCGGCGCGGTGTCCCCGGCGCTGCGTGCAGCGGTCCGCAGGACATTAGCGGAAGAAGCACACTTCACCAGCACCCCGAGCGCGCCAGGCGCAGTCGCGCAGCCCGCTCAGGCGGCCGCACCCACCCAATGCCGATTCACCCTTTACCCGCTATACGCCCCGCATCCGAGCCGCGTCATATCATGCAGCTCAGTCACTAACATAATTGTGGTGCTTTCGCCGGACGGTGACACGCTCGGCAAATTTACTGTAGTGAATCTTCAGTGGACGACCTATTCCCCTTCATTCGGGGGGTGGGTTCACGGAATGCTCACTGTCGCCGGCAATACTGGCAGCGGCGTTGCCGAAGACGGAGTGACTGCCACGGTATCCTCGGCATGTGATCGCGATACGCGGGTGTGCGAGGCAATCAACGCCAGCGGAACGGAACCACAGACGGTGTTCATAGCTCCGGAATCATTTCACATGTTTGTGTGGCTCGAATTCGACAATGGCCCGGCGGCTAGCAAAACCAAGGAAGTAGACGTACTCAATCCTCACCTCGGCGTGGACGTTCAGGTGACAGCTGGGGGCGGCGCCGGAACCTTTACCGACACCGGCCAACTGGCCGGGAGATGCGACAGCGTCGCTACCCCGCGAGACGGGTGCGTCGACCAGGACTTTGCCCCGACACTTAACCTGCCGATAGACACGTACGGTTCGGCGGCGGCGATTATCGCCTGGGCGCAGAACCACCTGGACGGCGCGTGGGGACTGGCGGGGCGCGACAGGCCCTTGACGTACTATCCGATGGGAAATGCCCACCGGGCGGTCGTCTGTAATATGTCAGGGACCGGGAAGTTCGTGAGCATGGGAAAGGCGATCGGCGGCAACGACGGCAGCAGCGACAGCTGTGACGAGTACCCCTTCGCCTCGTCGGGCCAGAGCGCTGCCGAACATGGCGTGAAAAACGGCGGGGAGTGCGCGCAGGTCGAGGCTTACCAGCCTCATCCGGTGAGCGAACCGCACGGCCCCAAGTACCTGGCTAGAGACTGGAGCGCGGTAAGACTAATAGAGACGTACTCCAAAGGCGCGCTCTGCGTACGCGGGCACATTCCGTCCGCCCTGAACTCCCTCGTGGGCAGCGCGTTCTCAGCGTTCATCAAAGCGGAGCGCTTGCTCGGACCGAGCTCGCCTGAAAACGTCCAGTCCGGCGACAAGTTCTTTGTGCAGGTGTCCTAGCGATCACCAGCGCTCGTGTGTTCAGGGGCGTGCCTCAGTGAACGTCGATGAGTGTCGCTCGCCCGGTGCGCCACCTCAGTGGCCCAGTCGGGCTCCAGACTGGACCTCAGTGCTCAGTGCTCAGTGCTACGCGATGCGGGAAGCGGTGCACTTCCTGCGGCCAGCCGACTGCGACCGCGATCCGCCCGGCCCAGTACCGCGCCGCGGCATCGTCGCGCACATCGACGACCGCGAAACCGCCGAGGTGCTCTTTGGTCTCGGTGAACGGCCCGTCCGTGAAGACGGGCGAGCCGGTGCTCGGGTCGACGCTGCACACGGCGGTCGACGCGTCCAGACCGCCGTCGCTGAAGACGAAGACACCGGCAGCCGTCATCTCCTCGATCACGGCCATGCCGCTCGTGGCCCTCTCGCGCAACTCCTCCAACGTGAGGTCGGGCACCCACTCGTTGTTGAAGGCGATCAGGTACAGCGCCATCTCATGCTCCTCTGCTCACTGGCAGCCCAGACAACCGCCACTCACCTTCTCCACGAACGCACTCGCGTCAATCGACATCCCGCCAAGACTTTGCCCGCCTGTACACTAATGGCAGGTCGCAGCGGGAGGAGGTGGTGCGATATGTCGAGGAAGTTCGTGGCCGCGCCGCTCTCCCGCAGTATCGCTTAAGATCGCTGCGCCAGCCCCAGGGAAACGGCCCCGCCGTCTCACCCTGGAGGCAGTTTCTGATGAACACCAAGCGCAGCGTCAGCTTCGAACCTGTGCATGCCGTCGCCTCACTGCTGTCTGGTCTGGCCGTTCCGTGGTGGATTACCGGCGGCTGGGCTATCGACCTGGCCGTGGGGCGCGTTACGCGTGACCACTCCCACGTCAACGTCATGATGCTCGAACGCGACGAACACGCCCTGCGTGAGCTCACCGGAGTTGACATTCAGCTCATCGCCGGCGGTCAGCCGCCGGGTCCGTGGCCGGCCGGGCGCCGGCTGATCGCTGGCCCTGTCCCCGGCCCGAACCCGCCGATCAACGGGCCCCGCGGCCGCAGCGGCGACGGCCTGATACTGCGGAGCAATGACCTTCCGCTGCCCGCCGAGATAATCCTCGCTAGCGCGGTCCGGGACATCTGGGTCTACCAGCAAGGCCCGCGCATTTTCACCCGGGCACTCGGCGACATCACCCGCTACTCGGAAGGCACGCCGTTCGTTTCTCCTGAGGTCGTGCTGCTGATCAAGGGCCGGCCGGGTACAGACAAGCCGCGCAGGGACAGTGACCAGCGCGACTTCGAAGCCGCCCTGCCAGTGCTGAGCGTCGAACAACGTTCGTGGCTCAAGGACGCGATAGAAGGACGATCCGCGCTCCGCCCGGCGATCGAGGGACAACCAGGTCAGACGCGCCGGCACCGGTGGTCGGCCGACCTGGCCAAACGACCTGACGGAGCAGGGTGAAACACCACGAGCGGGGAAGCCGCTCGCCCCCGGCTGGCGACACCCGTGGCTGGGGTGCGCTGACGGCAGGAAACTCAACTGTGACCGGACTCGAGTGACGGTATCGTCGCCAAGGTGGCCAGGATCGCAATTGTGGGGGTTCCGAACAGCGCGGCTAGCTATGCGGCGGGTCAGGATCTGGCTCCCGCGGCCGTGCGCTCGGCGGGCTTGGTCGAAGCCCTGATCGCATCGGGCATGACGGTCCATGACGACGGGGACTTGCCTCACCAGGTGTGGAAGCCCGACCGAAGTCACCCGCTCGCCCAGAACGTCGGCCAGGTCACGGCGTCGGTGCAGGAGCTCGCGGACCGTTTGGAGCCCCTGTTTGCACGCGGCGACTTTGCGTTGGTGCTGGGCGGCAATTGCACCATCGTGCTTGGGGTGATGGCGGCATTGCGTCGCCTGGACGATGGCTCTCCCGGACTGCTGTACGTCGACCGCCATTACGATCTCAACACCCCTGAAAGCACCACGGACGGGACGCTGGACTGGATGGGGATGGCGCACGCCCTGGGCCTGCCCGGCAGCGTAGACACGCTCGCCGACGCCTTCGGGCCGCGACCGCTCCTTGAGCCGAACCAGGTGGCCTGGCTCGGGGTAGAACCGCTCGTGACAACCGACTGGGAACGCGAGCAGGTCGACCGGCTCGGGTTGAGCGTCACTACGAGCGCAGCGCTTGCCGCCAACCCGGCCTGGGCCGCAACCACCGCGCTAAGCCAGCTTCCTCCTGGTCCGCTTGCCCTGCACATCGACGTCGACGTCCTGGACTTCATCGATGCCCCGCTGGCCGAGAACACGGACTGCCGCAACACCGGACCGACCCTGGACCAGGCGGTTGAGGCGCTCACGGTCGCGGCGCGAGAGCGGCGGCCACGAGCGCTGTCGATCGGAGAACTCAATCC
>JASHUG010000165.1 GCA_030040155.1 Streptosporangiaceae bacterium
TGCGCAGGTCCTCGATCACGCCGTTCAGCCAGTCCAGTTCCGCCGCGGTAATGGCCCGCTCGTACTCGTCGTCCATCAGGGTGATCCTGGGCAGCGAGCCCGAGTACTGCGCGAGGCTGGCGTCCAGTTCGGCCAGCCTCAAGTTGACCGCCTGGGCACGCTCTTGCATCGCCGCGAGCATCTGCTCAGGTCCGAGCAGCATCACGAACGACAGCGCGGCGGGGAACTGCGGGAACTCGTTGCGCGGCACCGCGATCATGTCGGCTAGCCATGCTATGGCTGCTTCCCGGCCGGAATCGGTGAGCTCGTAGACGGTTCGTTCCGGGTAGCGCTGATCGCGTTCGGTGTGCAGAACCGTCACCAGGCCGGCCTGCTGCAGGCGCCGGATCGTCTTGTACAGGTTCGCCCGCTGCCCGACATTGATCACCTTGTCCTTGCCCCACAGCTTGATGAGCCGCTGCATCGCGTAGGGGTGCAGCGGCGCTGCATGCAGCAGGCCGAGCACGGCGAGCGCCAGAGGGGAAGGACGGAATTCATCGTCCATGCGCTCCAGCTTACTAGTTTCTCCCGCACTAGTGTCGGCCGCGGCCACCGCGGAGTCAGCATGGCCGTACGGGCGGTCCGCGGCGCTCTGCGGGGGCGTCGGCGGTCCGCGGCGCTCTGCGGGCGGCGTCTCCGGTGGCCGTCGGCACGGCAGGCTTGGCAGCGCCCCACCACCCGCTTCGCTGTCCACGCCCGCACCGTTGGTCACTCCGCCACCGCTGGCCTCGCACACACCGCGTGGGCCTGCGCCTCAATCAGACAAATCGCCGGAGCATCGGTGGCTGGGTGCGCGGAGTGCCGGCGGGGCGACACTAAATTTCCCCAGCCGAGCGAGTGCATAGCGTTTTGCCCGACCTGTCCCGCGTGGGTGGCTGCCTGTCCTGCCTGCTCGGCCGGGCGCCCCGGCGGGCCGTCGTCGGCGAGTCTGCGGTTGACGGTGGCGGGCGCGGGTCGGGCTAGGTCGTCGTCGGCGAGTCTGCGGTTGACGGTGGCGGCGCGCATCGGGCTGGGCCTTCGTCGCCGACGCGGCCGCGGGTCGAGCGCGGCGGGCGCCGGGTTGGGGCGACCCGTCGGCGCGTCGCCGCCGCGACCTAATCTAGTGCGTTCACATCTAGTCTTTAGAGAACTGGTTGCCAAGAAACTAGAAAGTTGAGTACTATCTCGTTCCAGCTACTCGAAGAACCGGCCTGAGGGCCACTTGCGGAAGGACATGAGATGACTGCCAGCACGACTACCTTGACCGACTCGCCCGAGGCCTTCGCCCCCAGGCCGATTCGGGTCGTGGCACACAACGAGGTCGCCAAGCGACTGGGGCACTGGACACGGGAGCGTCGGTTCGACGTGCGCGGCTCCCGGGGCAGCGCGGTGCTCGACCTGCGGTCACCGCAGATCGCGGCGGGGGACATCGAGATCAGCCTCGACATCGACCACGCCATGGTGAAACTTCTCGTCCCTGACGAAGCCGTCATCGAGCACGACGACGTCCGGCGCATTGGCCGGTGCCGGGTCAAGGACTGGACCGGCACGGCCGGGCCGCGAGGACGGCGAGTCGTTCTGACTGGCGAAATGCGCAACGCCGAGGTCCGCGTGCACCGCGGCGGCATCGCGGTCCTGTCGGCCATGTGCAGCCGGGAGTACCTGACCGATGTGATGCAGGCACGCAGGCAGCGCCGGTACCCGACGGTCGCGGACCCGTCCAGGTGAGCGCCGTGCAGACCGAACCGAGCAAGGCCGACACGCCGCTGCTCGAGGCCCGCGCGCTGACGGTGCGGTACGGGAAGGTGACCGCGCTGGACGGACTGGACGTCACGGCGCCGCAAGGCAAAGTGCTCGCGGTCCTCGGCCCGAACGGGGCCGGCAAGACGACGTTCGTCAGGACCGTCGCCACCTTGCGTCGGCCGGACAGCGGCGAACTACGTGTGCTCGGCCGCGATGTCGTCCGGGACGCCGCTGGCGTCCGGCGCGACATCGGGCTGGCCGGCCAGTTCGCCGCGGTCGAGCCGTCCATGACCGGACGGGAGAACCTGGTGATGATCGCGCGCCTGTTCGGGCACGGCCGGGGCGCGGCCAGGCGGGCTGCCGCGGCGGTGATCGGGCAGCTCGGCCTTGAGGCGGTCGCGGACCGGCGGAGCGCTGGCTACTCGGGCGGGCAGCGGCGAAGGCTGGACCTGGGCGCGAGCCTGGTCGGGGCGCCGCGGCTGCTGCTGCTCGACGAGCCCACGACCGGCCTCGATCCAGTTGGCCGGCGTGAGGTGTGGGACGCGGTCCGCGGCCTCGCCGTGGCCGGCACCGGCATCCTGCTGACCACGCACTACCTGGAGGAAGCGGACGAACTGGCCGACCATGTCGTGGTGATCGACCACGGCCGGGCGATCGCCGCAGGCTCGCTCAGCGAGCTTAAGGCCAGCGTCGGCCGCGACGTCATCGAGATCTCCGTCGCCGATCCAGCGTCGCTGGCGGCGGTGGGCGACATCCTGTGGCGCGCCACCTCGGCGCAGCCACGGCTTGACCCGGCCAGCCGCCGGGCGCGCGTCCCGGCTGCGGGCGGGTCGGCCGAGCTGGGCGCGGTGATAGCCCGCCTGGCCGCTGCCGACATCGCCGTCGAGGAGATCGGTATTCGCAGGCCCACGCTTGACGAGGTGTTCCTGACCCTGACCGGCGACGCAGCAGGCGGTCCGGTCCTGGTCGGGCAGGGAGATGAGGGGAGCCAGAAATGACCATCACCGCGACCATCGCCCGGCCCGCCCGGGCGCCGGGTGCCACCGGCTCGGCGCTACAGGTGGCGCGCCGCGTGCTGCTCAAGTACGTCAGGACGCCGGGCCTCAGCATCATGAGCATCGTGCAGTCCGGCATGTTCCTGTTCAGCTTCAGGTACGTGTTCGGCGGCGCGATCCACGCCGGGTCGCTGAGCTACGTGGACTATCTTGTCCCGGCCTATGTGGCGACGATCGTCCTGTTCACCGGGGGCGGCATCGCGGTCGCGGTGGCCGAGGACCGGACCGCGGGCTTCACAGACCGCCTCCTGTCGCTGCCGGTGCCTCGGCTGTCGCTGGTGATCGGCCGCACCCTAGCCGACTCCACGACGAACGTCTGGTCGATCCTGACCACGGCGGCTCTCGGGTTCGCGTTCGGCTTCCGGCTCACCGGAACGACAGCCGACGCCCTGGCCGCGTTCGGACTCTGCCTGGTCTACGCAGTCGTCTTCACCGTGGTGTTCATCGTGATGGGGTTGTTCGCGCCGAACGGGCAGGCGGCCCAGGGCATGTCACTGATCGCGTTCGTGTTCGCGTTCATCTCCAGCGCGTATGTGCCCGCGGCATCGATGCCCGGCTGGCTGCAGCCGTTCTCCAAGTACCAGCCGATAACGCCCATGGTCAACGCCGTCAGGTCGCTGCTGACGGGCTCGGGCAGCGATGTCGGCCTGGCCCTCGCGTGGTCTGCCCTGCTAGTGGCGGTCTTCACCCCGATCGCGGTGTTTAAGTACCGGCATGCATGAAATCGATCCCCATGAGGGGAACGAGGGGTTTACCAGGCCAGGCCGGTCTATCACGCGGCGGTTGGCCAGCGCGAGCAGCGGCGCTCCCGGTGGGCCGGTCGCGAGCGCTGGCCCGACACTTACGATGAGGGGATGCAGCCGTCGCAGACCATCGAGCAATCGGCCCAGGACCAGCCGCAACGCGGGCAGCAGCGGACAGCGATCGTGACCGTCGACGATGACCCCGCCGTGTCCCGTGCCGTTGCCCGCGACTTGCGCCGCCAGTTCGGGGACCAGTACCGGATTGTGCGAGCCGAGTCTGGCGCGCAGGCGCTGGAGGCGCTACGGGAGATGAAGCTTCGCGGCGACTTGGTCGCGGTCATCCTGGCCGACTTCCGGATGCCCGAGATGAACGGCATCGAGTTTCTCGAACGCGCGATGGATGTCTATCCCGGCGCGCGCCGCGCCCTCCTCACCGCGTATGCCGACACGGGCGCGGCCATCGACGCCATCAACGTCGTGGACCTCGATTACTACTTGCTCAAGCCGTGGGACCCGCCAGAGGAGAAGCTCTACCCGGTGGTGGACGCGCTGCTGGACACGTGGCTGTCCTCCGATCACAGGCCTGTACCGGAGACCAAAGTGGTCGGGCATCGCTGGTCGGCGCGGTCGTCCGAAGTGCGGGAGTTCCTGGCCCGCAACCAGGTGCCCTACCGGTGGTATGCGTCCGACGACGCGGAAGGCCAGCGCCTGCTGGCAGCGGCCGGGACCGACGACCGCAGCCTGCCGCTCGTGGTCACGCCTGATGGCGAGTCGCTGATTCAGCCGACCGACGCCGAGCTGGCCAGCAAGGTCGGTCTTGCCACCACACCGTCCGCACGTTTCTACGACCTGGTCGTCATCGGTGGCGGCCCGGCGGGCCTCGGGGCCGCAGTGTACGGAGCATCCGAGGGCCTCCGTACGGTGCTGGTCGAGCGCACGGCTACGGGCGGCCAGGCAGGCCAGTCGTCCAGGATCGAGAACTACCTCGGCTTCCCTGACGGCGTGTCCGGTGCGCAGTTGACCGACCGGGCCCGGCGGCAGGCGACGAAGTTCGGCGCCGAGGTGCTGACTACGCGCGAGGTCACAGCCCTGGAGGTGCACGGGTCGGCCCGGAGGATCCGGTTTGGTGATGAGACCGCGATCGACGCGCACGCCGTGATCCTGGCTACCGGCGTCACCTACCGCCAGCTGACCGCGCCCGGCGTGGCGGAGTTCACTGGGCGGGGCGTGTATTACGGCTCGGCACTGACGGAGGCGACAGGCTGCGCCGGAGAAGACATCTACATCGTCGGCGGGGCGAACTCGGCCGGGCAGGCGGCCGTCTACCTTTCTAAAGGCTGCCAGTCGGTGCACATCCTGGTCCGTGCGCCGTCCCTCACCAAGTCGATGTCGCACTACCTGATCGAACAGGTCCAGTCGATCCCGACCATCAAGGTGCATACCTGCACCGAGGTGGCGGAGGCGCTCGGAGACGACCACCTGGAGCAGTTGACGCTAAAGGACAGCACGACTGGCGAGACGCGGACAGTCGACGCGCACTACCTGTTCGTCTTCATAGGGGCGGCCCCGCTCACGGACTGGCTTGACGGTGTCGTGCAGCGTGACGACCACGGTTTCATCCAGACCGGGCCGGACCTGCTCGTGGCCGGCCAGCCGCCACGCGGCTGGCCACTCGACCGCCCGCCGTACCATCTCGAAACCAATGTGCCCGGCGTGTTCGCCGCCGGCGATGTCCGGGCCGAATCAGCCAAGCGAGTCGCCTCGGCCGTGGGCGAGGGCGCCATGGCCGTCATGCTCGTGCACCGGTACCTGGAGCAGCTATGACCACTGCTGAGAGCAGTCCGGCGCAAGAGCAGGCGAAGGAACAGTGCAACGGTGACGAACTGCGCACCCTTTTCTTGTTCGAGCGGCTAAACCCCGACCAGATCGCCTGGCTGTGCCGTGAGGGCCGGGTCGTACGGGTGGACGCGGGCGAGGTCTACACCGAGGGAGACCCGGCCACATGCTTTTACGTGCTCCTGGAGGGCACGGTCGTGCTGTACCGGCGCATCGGGAGCAGTGAAGTCGAGGTCAACAGGACCTCAATGCGCGGCGTCTATGGCGGGGCGTTCTTCGCCTATCTCGGCGACCGCACACCGCAGGTCTACAACAACTCGATGCGCGCCGCGGCGCCGTCGCGGTTCTTTGTCCTTGAGGCGGCGAAATTCGCCGAGCTCATGCATGACTGGTTCCCGATGGCGGTGCACCTGCTCGAAGGGCTGTTCTTCGGGACCAAGAACACCCAGGAGGCAATCGGCCAGCGTGAGCGGCTGCTGGCGCTCGGTTCGCTATCGGCCGGGCTGACGCACGAGCTCAACAACCCGGCGGCGGCGGCGGTCCGTGCGACCGGCACGCTGCACGAGCGGTTGAACGGCCTGCGCCGGGGCCTCGCCGAGATCGCATCCGGTCCGCATGATGGCGCAGTGCTGGCGGCGCTGCTGCGGCTTCAGGGCGCGGAAGCGGACCTGGTCAGTCACGCCCCGACCCTCGGCCCGCTGGAGACGAGCGACCGTGAGGACGAGATCAGCGACTGGCTCGACGATCACGGGGTCACCGACGGCTGGCAGCTGGCCTCGTCGTTCGTGCAAGCCGGGGTGGACACCAACTGGCTCGACGAGGCAGACCAGGCGCTGCGCGCGGCCGCGCCGGCCGGGTGTGACCTCGCCGCCGCGCTGCGGTGGCTCGGGGACACCGTCGAGACCGAACTGCTGCTTACCGAGATAACGGACTCGGTCAACCGGATCTCCAACCTAGTCGGCGCGGCCCGGCAGTATTCCCAGCTCGATCGCGCGCCGTACCAGGTCGTCGACGTGCACGAACTGCTGGACAGCACCCTGGTCATGCTCGGCGACAAGCTGGGTTCCGGCATCACGGTGGTCAAGCACTACGACCGCAGCCTGCCGCGGATACCGTCCTATCCGGCCGAGCTCAACCAGGTGTGGACCAACCTGATCGATAACGCAGTGGCGGCGATGTCCGGCTCCGGCACGCTGACGATCACGACCAGCCGGGATGGTGACATGGCTGTGATCGAGTTCGCCGACACCGGACCTGGCGTACCTGAAGAGCTGCGCGAGCGCATCTTCGAGCCGTTCTTTACCACCAAGCCGGTCGGCCAGGGTACGGGGCTCGGCCTGGATATCTCGTCGCGGATCGTGGTTGCCCGCCACCACGGCGACCTGCGGCTGAAGTCTGAGCCTGGCGACACGCGCTTCCAGGTGCGACTCCCGCTGACCGATCCGTCAGTTACCCAATAGCCGGGCCGGGGTCAGCAGGATTGCGGCGCGCCGCTCGGCGGCCATGACGCGGTCGTACTCGTCGAAGTCGTCGTGCGTGCCCCCGGCGGCAATGAAGATCTCGCGCAGCAGCAGGCGCAGCCGCTCCGCGTCGACTCCGAGCAGCGGGTCATCCGGGCCAGCCATCTCGACCGGCCCCTCGACGGCCGCCCACTGCCAGCCCGCCCGCAACACGATGGTGGCACGTGGATGCGCGCGCAGGTAGCGCAGCTTGCGGCTGTCCCCGCGGGCGACGACGCCGACCACCTCGGCCCCGGAGATGGGGTGACTAAGCACCCCGGCGTTGGTAACAGAAGCGTGGGCGGTCCCGTCCGGCAAGGCAATCGCGACGACCGCGAGTCCGTGGTCCCCGGCGACCAGGCGCGTGAACGGCTCGATGTTGACCATGCGGCGGAGCCTACTCGCCGGCGGGCGGCCGTAACCGGGCTGCCTCGAGTGAGTGGGCGCCGCCGAGCCGGTCAGCCGCCGAGCGCGTTCCCGCCGAACCCGTTCCCGTTGTTGCCGTTCCCGTTCCCGTTCCCGTTCCCGCCGCCGAAGTGATGGTGATGTTGACCGAATCCGAAGCCATCGGGCCAAGCCGACGCGACGACTGTCACCAGGCTGCCGGCCGGCTGCGGACCCGCCGGATGAACGGCGATGACCTGGCCGGGCTGCGCATTGAAGGTCTGATCCAGCTGGACGCGCACCTTGAAGCCATCGGCGCGTAGCTGCTGGACGGCCACCTGGGTCGGCTCGCCCAGGAGCGCGGACTGCTGCACGTCCACGAGCCGCACCGCCGGGGCGCTGGCATGGGCATCGGCGGTCGGTTTGCGGGCGGTCCCTGATCCGCCATCGGCGAGAGCCACGCCGGCAGTGATCGCGATCGCCAGCGCAACGACGCCGGCGGCCACCAGCCCGGCCCGGCGCCGGCCTGGCGCATTATGGCGGGGCTCCTCCGGCGGCACCTGGGTGATGAGCGTCGGGTGGTTGGCGGCCGCTCCGCCCGAGACGTCGGCGCCGGCTCCGGAGGCGGCCGCGAGCCATCCTCCGGTCGCGGATGGCTGCAGCCTCTGGTCCATCGGCGGCAGGCCCGCAAGCTGGTCACGCAGTTGCGCGGCCTGCCAAGCCACGTCCTGCGCGCTCGCCGGCCTTGCGGCCGGGTCCTTTGCGGTCAGCTGAGCGATGAACTGCGCGATCTGCGGCGGCACCGAGGCGGGCAGCGGCGGGAAGGCCAGCTCCCTGTGGGCGGCCGCGACCTCGAGCGGCGATCCGGTGAATGGCACGTCCCCCGCGAGGCACTCGTATCCGACCACGCCAAGCGAGTACAGGTCCCCGGCGGGCGTGGCCCTGGCCCCGCCCGCCCGCTCCGGCGCGAAGTAAGCAGGCGTGCCGATCAGCAAGCCGGTACTGGTGATCGGCGCGGAGTTGAGCGTGTGGGAGAGGCCAAAATCAGTGATCTTCACCACTCCGCCGGGTGCCAGCATGAGGTTCGCCGGCTTGATGTCGCGGTGCACGAGGCCGGCCGAGTGCGCAGCCTGGAGACCCGAAGCGGCCTGGGCCAGAACGTCCATGGTGCGACCGGCGCTCATCGGCCCGTGGTCGATTACCTGGGACAGGGACGGCCCGTCGATGAGCTCCATGACCAGGTATGGCGGGACGGGCTGCTGCGAGTCGCAGAAGTCATACACGCGGGCGACGTTCACGTGGGACAGGCGCCCGGCGAGCTGCGCCTCACTCCTGAACCGGACAATTGCCTCGTCAATTCCGGTTCGGCCCGGGCGCAGCAGCTTGAGCGCGACCGGCCGGTCGAGCACCGTGTCGTGCGCACGCCAGACCTCGCTGTATCCGCCAGAGCCGATCCGGTATTCGAGCCGATAGCGCAGTCCGAGCATGCTCCCGTTCGAGAGTGACATGTGCTCTTGCTACCTCCTAGTGGGCCAGTCAATCACGGCTGGCGCGGCCTCAAGGCCGGTCCGGCGAATCACGGTATGGCCGTAGCAGCGGTCAACTGAGTGCTCCGCCGACCTAGAATAACTTCTGTCTTAGAACTAAAATAAGTTCTGCTACAGAGGTACTTGGAGTCGGCGATCACGATGATCGCGATGGAGCGGACTATGGCAAACACGGGCATAGAGTACCGTCGGCTGGCCGGCTCGCCGGGCAAAAGGCGGTCGGTGGCACGGGGGAGCTGGCCTGACTCTGGCCGGTCGTGCGGATGGTCCGGGTCGTGCCGGTCAGGCCGGGTCGGCGGGCCGTCGTGCTGACGCTGCTGCGCGAGCCCGCCAGGCCGACCGCGATCCGGGAGCACCGGCTGGCCCCGTGGTTCGCCGTCGCGACTGTCTGTTTCGGCGCCTTCATGGGACAGCTCGATGCGAGTGTCGTGACGCTGGCATTCCCGGCGCTTCAGCATCAGTTCTCGGCCGGGCTGGCCGAAGTGCAGTGGGTTTCGCTTGCTTACCTGCTAGTGCTCATCGGATTGCTCGTACCTGTCGGCCGCCTGTCGGACCGGTTCGGTCGCAAGCTGAGCTACCTGCTCGGCTTCATCGTGTTCGGGGTCGCGTCCGCGGCCTGCGGGTTCTCCGTATCGCTGCCCATGCTGATTGGGCTGCGGGTGGTCCAGGCCACGGGCGCGGCACTGCTCCAGGCCAATAGCGTTGCGCTGGTCGCCACGAGCGTGCCCGCGCCCACGCGGCGGGCCGCGCTCGGCGTGCAGGCGGCCGCGCAGGCAGTCGGACTCGCGCTGGGCCCGGTGGCGGGCGGGCTACTGGTTAGCTCGGTCGGCTGGCGCTGGATTTTCTTCATCAACGTCCCGGTTGGCCTGGTCGCCGTGATCGCCGGCTGGTACCTGCTGCCGCGCAGTCGCGGGCTCTCCCGGAAGCTGTCTCTGGACCCCTTCGGCGCGCTCCTGCTGGCTGCTGCGACAACAAGCACGCTGGCCGCCTTGTCGGTGCTGTCTGAGCCGCATGCGAACGCCTGGGCCGTAATCGCGTGCGTCGTCACGGCCCTGGCAGCCTCATCCGGGTTCACGATCTGGGAGCACCGTGTAGCCGATCCGCTGATTGACCTGCGGTTGCTCGCGTCATCGGGGCTTGGGCCCGCGTTGTGCGGCGCGATGTGTGCGTATCTGGTGCTATTTGGCCCGCTGGTGCTGATCCCTCAGGTCCTATCGGCGCAGGGGGACAGCGTGTTGCGCGCGGGCCTGATGCTGACGGCGCTTCCGGCGGGTTTCGGACTGGCCGCGGTGGCAGGGGAGCGGTTGCTGCCCAGCGGCTGGTCTAACCGGGCCCGATGCCTAGCCGGAGGACTGCTGGCGGCTTGCTCCGTGAGCGCGCTGGCGATCCCGGTGCCGCTCGCGGGCACCGCGCTGATGCTCGGGCTGACCGGCATCGGCCTGGGCATCTATATCCCGGCGAACAATGCCGACATCATGGCGGCCGTTCCGAACGGCGCGGCCGCCACCGCGGGCGGCATGGTGAACATGACGCGGGGGTTTGGTACCGCTCTGGGCGTTGCCGTGGTTACCCTTGGCCTGCATGCCGGAGGTCGGCTCGGGACGTCCGACGGGGCCGGAGCGCTGCTCGCGATCGGAGTGCTGGCGGTGGGCGCGCTCGCCGCCACCTGGGCCGGGCACCTTGCAAGCGCAGGCCACATCGCGAACGGGGACAGCCCACGTCATGAACTCGGAGAACTCTAGCCAGCGAGTGGCTAGGAACGAGGACAAAGCCCGTTCCGATGGTATTGCCGAAGGTATAGCCAGACTGCGTCGCGCGCTTCGGCGCGGCGCCCGTGTAGCCGACCCCGCCAACAAGCTCGGCGTGGCGCAGCTCGAGGTGCTCGCGGCGCTGACCGAGAACCCTGGCGCCCGGCCCGGCCAGCTGGCCCGGCAGCTGCACATGCGCCCCAACACGGTGACGACGATTGTCAACGCGCTGAGCGCGCAGGGCATGCTGAGCCGGGTCAGCTCGACCGGAGACCGGCGCGCCATCGAGCTGACGCCGACGGACGCGGGACGGGAGGCGGTGCTCGCGTGGCAGACGACCAACGCGGCAGTCCTGCACCTGGCGCTCTCGACGCTGCCCGCGCAGCAGCGCCGCGCGCTGGCCGCGGCCGTGCCCTCGCTGCACGCGCTGGCCAGGGCCATCGACCGGCTGGCCGATGCTCCCGTGTCGCCTGCTGACGGTGGCGATGCTGGTCCGGCAGCCGTCCCTTAGCCGAGAGTGACCAGCCGGGTTCGGTCAGTGTTGTCCTCGGCCACACTGGTCGTTGACACAGCATGCACTCTGGCACACAATCATGTATCCAAAGTGGGTTCGGACGTGTTTCGTCTGGCGGTAGCGATGTCTGCTGTTGCGCCGAGGTTTGCCGGTGAGTCGCTGACCCGTGCTGCGCTGGGGATTCCGGGGGAGCGGGAGCGGTACGTGATCCGCCGGGACCTGACCTTGAAGAAGGTCAATGAGCTTTTGCTCCCGGCGATGCGGGCGCACGGCATCGACATGTGGATCGTGCTGGACCGGGAGTATCACCCTGATCCGCTGTCGGTGGACATCGGCGGTGAGGGCGGGGTACGGAACGCGGCGGTCTTCTATGACACCGGTGACCGGCTGGAGAAGATCTACATCTTCTCGCATCCGGCGCGTGAGGACCTGGTCGGCCTGATGTATGACGAGCTGATCAACTACGGGTACCGGCCCGAGGGGCTGCGGCCGCACCTGGCCAGGGTCGTATCGGAGCGCGAGCCGCGGCGGATCGGGCTGAACATGTCGGCGACGCTGCCGATGGCCGATGGCCTGAGTGTGGAGCTGAAGCGGTACCTCGATGCGGCGAT
>JASHUG010000166.1 GCA_030040155.1 Streptosporangiaceae bacterium
TCGCCGCCGGTTTGGGCCGCTGGGACTCAGGGAGGACCGGCTCGATGGATCGCTCTTGCCGGGCGATCCGCCGACACGACAGGGCTACCAGCGGATCCCGGCTGCCCCAGACCATCCCTTCCGGCCAGCCAAGGAGAGTGTCGCGGAGGTGTCGCTTCCAGGTCCGGATGAGACAGTCAGCTACCAGGCAGACATCAAGCCGCTGTTCCGCGAGCGCGACCGCGAGTCGATGAGCGTCGCCTTCGATCTCTGGTCGTATGACGACGTGCGAAGCAGGGCCAGCGAAGTCCTCGCCAAGCTGCAGGACGGCTCGATGCCCTGCGACGGCGCCTGGCCGGGGAAAGGATCGCCGTCTTCAAGCGCTGGACCGATTCCGGTATGCAGCCGTAGCCTCGTCACCTCGGCCTGCTCGCCGGGCAGGTCAGCTCTCTACCTAGGCTCGGCTCATGAACCAAATCCGGATCGGCACGGCGTCGTGGACCGACCGCACCTTGCTGGAGTCGGGCTGGTACCCGCCGGAGGCGGACAATCCGGCCCGGCGCCTGCGGTTCTATGCCAGCAGGTTCCCGCTGGTCGAAGTCGACGCCACCTACTACGCGCTGCCCGCGGAACAGACGGCCTCGGCCTGGGCCGAACGCACTCCGGAGTCCTTCACGTTCAACGTCAAGGCATTCAGCCTGCTCACTCAGCACCCGACCAGGGTCGCGTCGCTGCCAGTCGATCTACGCGAGGCGGCCAAGCAGGCCGGCAAGGATCCCGTTTACCTTCGCCAGGTCGACGGGGCGGTAGCGGAGCAGACGTGGGAGCGGTTCCTTGCCGGGCTCGCGCCGCTGCGGCAGGCCGGGAAGCTCGGTGCGCTGCTGTTCCAGTTCCCGCAGTGGTTCCCGATCTCACGGGCCAACAAGGAATACATCTTGTCCTGCGCCAGCCGCGCCCAACCTGACCAGGTGTGCATTGAGTTCCGCAACCGCACCTGGATGACTCCCGACAACCAGCAGGAGACGCTACGGTTCCTGTCCGACCACCACCTGCCGTACGTCAGCGTGGACATGCCCCAGGGTTATCCGAGCTCGATCCCGCCAGTGCTGGCCGCGACGGCGGACCTGGCAGTAGTCCGCCTGCACGGCCACTCGGACAAGTGGACGAGCAAGGACATCCACGAACGCTTCGGCTACCTCTACAGCGAGGGTGAGCTCAGCGAGTGGGCGGCGAAGATACGCGGGCTCGCCGACACCGCCGATACGACCCAAGTGCTCTTCAACAACTGTTACAGCGACTACGCGCAAGTCAACGCCCGGCAGCTGGCCGACCTGCTGGGCGAGGACTGACCGAGGGTGGTCAGTCCTCGGTGCCATCACCCTGGCGCGGCCGCCCCGGCTTGCGGATGTCCCCGACGCGCGCGGGCATTCGCCCGGCTTCGGCCAGCGCGCGCCGCAACAGGAACTCGATCTGGGCGTTGGTGCTGCGCATCTGGTCGCCGGCCCACCTGGCAACGGCATGATAGACGGACGGATCCAGGCGCAGCGAGATGCCCTTGCGCTGGTTCATCGGTCAGCGCGGCGCGATGCCAGCGGCCTGACACGGTTGTACCGGCGTCGTGCCGGGCCGCGCGCCGGTCGCGCCGCGCGGCCCGTAACGGCCGGCATCTGGAAGCTCATAGCCACCACCTCCGGTTGACACTCTTGATATCTTATCCTTAGCATAGTGATATCAGTTTACACGGCAATGACGGCCAGTTGAAAGGCCAGGTGGGTGATGAAAGCGAACCGGATGGCGAGGACGCGCTGGGGCTTAGTCGTGCTGGCCGCAGGTAGCCTGCTCGCGGCGGCGTGCAGTTCGACGGCGTCGCCGGGTGTCACGGTGCGGAACTCCAAGGCCGCGCAGCCGGCCGGATCTTGGCCATATCCGAACGCCAACCTGGCCAATACCAGGGACGCACCCGGCTCCGTTATCACCTCGGCCAACGTGTCGAAACTGCAGCAGGCCTGGACGTTCAAGCTGCCAGGCGCAGCGGTTCACAGCGGCCCGGGATACGGCTCGATCGCCGCGGTGCCGATCGTCACCGGCGGTGTCGTCTACTTGCAGGATCTGAACGCAAACGTGTACGCGGTGGATCTGGCTACCGGGAAGCTGAAGTGGGAGTACCCGGTCAACGTGCCGGAGGAGAGCGGTCCGGGTCCCGACGGTGTCGCGGTCGCCGGCGGGGTCGTCTACGGGGAGACCTCGACCGCGGCGTTCGCGCTCAGCGCCAGCACCGGCAAGGCGATCTGGATCGACAAGGACCTGCTGAACCGCGGGCAGGGCAAGTTCGAGATTCAGCCGCAGGTCGCCAGCGGCCGGGTCTACCTGGCCAGCGCCTACGGTAACGGGCCCGGCGGCGGCGTGCTGTTTGCGCTGAACGCCTCGACCGGCGCGGTGATCTGGAGGTTCAACACGCTGCTGGGGCCAGACAAGGGCGTCCAGAGCGTGGGTGCCGGGTCGGGCGGTGCCTGGGAGACACCGCTGGTCGGGACCGACGGCTCCGTGACCTTCGGCATCGGAAATCCGTACCAGACGGCCGCGTCAGCCATCGCGGATCCCTCGCCGCAGTTGTACACCGACAGCGACGTGAACCTGAACGCTGCGACCGGCACACTGCGCTGGTACTACCAGGGCTTGCCCAATGACTTCATGGACCACGACATGCAGGCCTCGCCGATCGCGACGACCGTCGGCGGAACGCAGGCGGTCATCGGTTCCGGCAAGCTGGGCTTCGTCTACGCGATGAACGCCGGCACCGGCAAGCTGCTCTGGAGCACTCCGGTCGGCCAGCACAGCCGCTCGGATTTGTACTCCACCGAGGCACTGGAGCACAAGCTCACGCTCAAGGCGCCGTACACGATCCTGCCCGGCGACTTCGGCGGCGTGCTTACGAACATGGCACTGGCTGGTGGCACGGTCTACGTCGCCACCATTGACCTGCCGTTCACGCTGGCCAAGCTGAGCTATCCACTGGGCTCGCCAATCGGCAATGGCACCGGGGAGATCGAGGCTCTCAACGTCGCCACCGGGAAAGTCGAATGGGACACCAAGGTCTCGCAGATGCCGCTCGGCGCGATGACCGTCTCTAACGACCTTGTCTTCACCACGCTGCTCGACGGATTCCTGATCGCGCTCAACCGCACAACCGGCGCGGTCGTCTACCAGCATGCGCTGCCCGCGGCGACCAACTCGCCGATCGCGGTCGCCGGCAACGCCGTCCTGGTCCCCGCGGGAGGCCCGCAGCTGCTCGGGGCAACCGGCGGAGCCCCGCAGCTAATCGCCTACACCGTTCCCTAGCTGACTTCTCACCCCACGGGCCGGCAAGCAGGGCTGGCCGGGTCATATTCGTGCGGGGCGACGCCGCGCGCGATGGCCTCAGCCAGCCGGCTGGCTCGCTCAAGTCCGATCGTCGCGCCCTTGCGCCGGAAGAATTCGCCCGCGCGCACCGCCTGCCGGCTCGACTCGGCGTCGTCGCCGGCCAGCCAGAACACCTCGGCCACGTCGAGCGCGGCATAGCCCTGGGCCTCGGGTGCATCCATGCCGTCGGCGATCGCGAGTGCCTGCCCGGCCAGCGCGCGTGCTCTGTCGAACTGGTCCTGCCTGGCAGCGACCTTGGCCAGTACCTGCCGGCCCATGAGTTGCGTGACTGCGTCGTCGCGGGCGCCGGTTTCGAGCGCCCGGCTGGCCCACTCTTTCGCCTCGGCGTAGCGGCCGAGGTGGTAGAGCGCAACGGCCACCTCGCAGGCGTGCGTCGACCAGTACGAGCGCGCGCCGATCTCCTCGAGCAGCCCGCACGACTGCCTGGCGGCCTGCTCGGCCGCGGCGTACTCGCCGGCCTCGATCTCGATGGACCAGGCACTGCTGATCGCGACTCCAAGCCGGTCGCCCTGATCGATGAGCCGCTCCACGTTGGCCCCGAGCTCGGTGCGGGCCTCGTCGAATCGCCCGATAAGCGGCAGCACCCGGGCGCGCCAGTACCCGAGCCAGATGGGCCGCGGCGCGATCTGCGCGGCTTTGTGATCCAGCCACGCCAGCACCTCGGTCACCGGCATCGGGCCGAAGATGATCGCGGACATGGACCATCTGCTGCACCAGTTCGCCAGGTAGTCCTCGCCTGCCGCGGTGAAGTGCTCGCACGCGCGTGCCGCCGCGTCCGCGGCCGCCCCGAAGCGGCATCGGTAGTGCTCAAGCGACCAGGTGGCAAGCCCGAGCGATCCGAGCGCCGCGTCGTCGCCCGCGCGATCGAAGACCGGGCGGGCCCGCTCGACAAGCTCCGCTAGCTGACCAAGCCACTGTTCCGGTTGCAGGTGCGACAGCAGATCCACGCGCGCAAGCTCTGCTCGCAGCCTGCCGATCTGATCGCCTGCCTCGGCCGCCCGCGCCGACGCCGCCTCGGCCCTCGCCGCGGCGTCGGCGATCCGTCCGACCTCGAACAGCGCCCACACGACGCTCAGCTCCAGGGAGATGTCCACCTGGTCGGCGGCCATCAGCGCGCTCGCCCGTTCCAGGAGGTTCAGCGCTGCCCGCCCGTCTTCCCTTTCAATGGCCCGGCGGCCCGCGGACTCGAGCCTGCGAGCCGCCGCGATCGCGATGGCGGCGGCGGCCGCGTCCAGTGAGCCGAGCTCCCGCCTGTAGGTGTAGGCCTGCTCCAGGTGATAGCCGATGATCTCGTCGCGCTCCACCAGGTCGCCGGCCCGCTCTTCCAGCCAGCCTGCGAACTTCTCGTGCAGGCGAGCCCGCACCGACTTCGGCAACCCGTCGTAGGCGGCGTCGCGGACCAGCAGGTGCCGGAACCTGAAGGCGTCGTCTCCAAGCAGTGCCGCCTTGTCCGGCCTGACCAAATCCTTGCGCACCAGAGTCAGCAGCGTGGGGACCGCGGTCCCGCCTGGGCCGAGTGCCTCGACGGCACTGCGGTGGAACGAGTTACCCTCGACCGAACCGTATTCAAGCACCCGCCGCTCGGCCGGATCGAGCTGGTCGAGGCGCGCCGCGAGCAGTGTCTGGATGGTCAGCGGCACCTGGAAGTTGCCCTGAGACGAGGCCAGGCTCGCAGCGATCTCTTCCAGGAACAACGGGTTTCCCGCGCTGACCTCCAGAGCCCTGACCCGTAGCGCCGGGTCCGCGGGGGAGCCGGTCGGCAGCAGCGAGGCGATCAGCTCCTCGGCCTCGGCAGTGTTCAGGGGCTCCAGCAGGACGGTCGTGGCGTTCAGCTTGCCGCCGCCCCAGGCCGGGCGGCGCTCCAGCAGTTCCGGCCGGGCCAGGCAGAGCAGCATGATCGGCGCGCCGCGGCTGAGGTCCGCGACATGCTCGATGAGATCGAGGAACGTCGGCTCGCCCCAGTGCACGTCGTCGAGGATCACGACCAGCGGTTTGCGCGCCGCGGCCCGCTCGAAGAGCTTGCGGACCGCCCAGGCGGTCTCGGTTGAGCTGCCTGCGGGAGTCGACTCGTCGAGCAGCGCGCGGATCGCTCGCTCCTCGTCCTCGCCGCCGGTCAGCGGCTCGTCCTCCCGGTCGTCGGCAGCGAGCAGCTGCTGCACGACCTCGGTGACGGGCCAGTAGGTGATGCCATCACCGTAGGACAGGCAGTGACCGCGGACGACCGTCGCCGCAAGGCCGCTGACGAACTCCGCCGCGAGCCGGGACTTACCGACGCCGGCAACGCCCAGCACCGTGAACAGGCTGCACGCGCGCTCCCTGACCACGTTCGCGAACGCGTACTCGAGCATTCGGAGTTGATGCGCCCGGCCGATCATCGGTGTGTCGGTGCGGCGCCGGGGTGAGCCAGCGTGAGGGCGCACCTGAAGCAGCCGGTAAGCCGAGACCGGCTCGGCCTTGCCTTTGAGCGCCAGCGGCTCGAGCGCCTCGACCAGGACGGCGTCGCGCACCAGGGCAGCCGTCTGCGACCCGAGCAGGATCTCACCGGGCGCGGCCGCCTGCTCAAGACGGGCGGCGACATTCACGGCGTCGCCGACCGCGAGCCAGTCGTCCGTCGCAGTCACGGCTTCGCCGGTATTGACTCCGGTACGGAGCTGAAGCGTTGCGTCGTAATCGCGCTTTAGCTCGGCGTTCAGCGCAGGCAGCTCAGCCCTGAGGTCGGCCGCGGCCCGGACGGCTCGCAGCGCGTCGTCCTCGTGCAGCGTCGGCACGCCGAAGACGGCCATGACCGCATCGCCGATGAATTTCTCAACCGTTCCGCCGTGGCCGTCCACGATTCGCTGCGCGAGTTCGAAATACCGCTCCATCACCCGGCGCAGGGCTTCCGGGTCAAGCCGTTCGCCTAGTTCGGTGGAGCCGATCACGTCCGAGAACAGCACGGAGATGGTCTTCAGCTGCTGCGGCGTTGCCGCCAGCGGAGCGGCGCAGCGGTTACAAAACCGAGCGTCCGCCGGGTTCGCGTGACCGCATCGCGCGCAGGTGTGCACGCCATGACCGTACCGAATAGGTAAAACGCGGGGAAAGGTCGCCGCGTGCCTATCCGGGTGCTTCGGCCGGTTGCCGCGCGGCCCGGTAACGAGTAGTCACCGGGCCAGGCGGCGGTCTCGCAGGTCGATGACGATCTCACGGCGCCAGGGCTCCGGCGGCACCCAGTCCTCCGGCGGCTCGAACCTCAGGGTCAGCCGGCTGGCCTCCGGCGGGATCTCGCCGCCGATGTCCCTGGTGCCGTGGGAGGCGGCCCCGTCGCCTTCGGGGTCGAACGCGCCGCCGTTGAAATCGGCGTACCCGGTGCCGACATCGTCGCTGGCGTACATCATCCAGTACCAGTCGAAGGCACGCTGCCCTTCGCCGAGGTCCATCCCCGGTACGAACTCGTAGTGCAGCTCGGGCTCGGTGGCCCGGCCGAAGGTGATTCCGCGCGCGACCACATGATGGCCGCGGACTAACTCGCCCAGGTCGACGTCGAAGACGATGTCCAGCTGTGCGTGCATCTTGGCCAGGTAAGCGTCGGTGGCGGCCCGAGGAGGAATGCTCACGCGCCGATACTCGCAGCGCGCCTCGCGCAGTGCCAGCCAGTTATCACCTGGACCGCATCGTCAGCCGGTCGCGCCGCCTTTCCACTGGGCCGAGCCGGCATCCCACTCGGTGTAGGTATACGGGTTGTCCAGCACGGTGGTTTCCGGGATCTCCGGGTGCATCCCCTCGGTCCAGGCGTCCGGCCCGAGCTGACCCTGCAGGTAGTCGACGGTCTGGGCGATGACCTGCCGCGCCTTGCCGAGGTCGGCTGCGACGAGCCGGTGATCATGCTTGACCACGCGGCCGTTGACCACGACCGTGTGCACGTCGCCCCGCTGGGCCTGGAACACCACGTGGCCGTACGGGTTGAGGACGGGAAACATGACCGGGGACTCGTCGTTCTTGATCAGCACCAGGTCAGCCTTCTTGCCTTCCTCGACGCTGCCGACCGCTCCGTCGAGGCCAAGTGCCCTGGCTCCGCCGCGCGTGGCCCAGTCGACCACGTCCTCTGCGCGCAGGTGGCAGTTGGTCACCGTCTCCTGCTTCCCGTGGGCCTCGAGGTGCTCGCGGGCCCGGTCGGCGCCGAGCGTCGTCCGCATCGCCGAGAACAGGTCGCCGCTCCACCAGACACTGGTGTCCATCGACAGCGATACGGGGATGCCGTGCTCGCGCAGCCGCCAGGTGGGCGGGTAGCCCTGGCCCGCGCTCTGCTCGCTCTCGGTGGAGACCGATGCGGACCCGCCGGTTGCCGCGATGCGGTTATAGGAGTCCCTGGTCAGCGTGGCCGCGTGCACGTAGATCGTGGACGGCGTCATGAACCCGTTCTCGTGCATGAGCCGGATCCCGTCGTCGTTGGTGGCGCCCCAGACCCCGGCGTGGGTGGTGACCGGCACCCCCAGTTCGCGGGCGACCTCGAATGCGGCCCGCTCGGGGAACGCCGGGTCGCCGGTCACGTCGAAGGCCATCTGGAATCCGAGCATGTCGTTCGCCGTGCCGAACCGCCTGGCCACGAAGTCCCTGAACTCCGGCGCAGCCGACCACTCCCAGGGGCCCTGCTGGATGTTGCCGTAGGCCAGGACGAACCGGCCTGGCACCTCGGTCAGCGCAGCCACGGCTGCCTCGGCGTGATCAACGGTCTGCAGGCCGTGTGACCAGTCCACGGTGGTGGTCACGCCGGCGTCAATCGCCTCGATCGCGGCCAGCAGGTTACCGGCGTAGATGTCCTCGGGCCGGAAGACCTTGCCCCAGTTCAGGTAGTACCAGACGAAGTACTGGGTCAGCGTCCAGTCGGCACCGTATCCGCGCATCGCCGTCTGCCACATATGCCGGTGCGTGTCGATCATCCCCGGCATCAGGATTCCGCCGGAAGCGTCAATCTCGACCGCGCCCTCGGGTGCCTCGAGCCCGTGGCCCACGCCGGCGATGCGCTCGCCGACGACCAGCACGTCGGCATCGTTATCAATCGTGTGCGCGTCGTCCAACGTCAGCACGGTGGCGTTGCGAAAGATCAGCGGCCGGCCTGGCGTCAGTTCCGCAGTGGCTGTCATCCACAGACCTCCTTTAGGGGCGGGAACGAGGAGGGGCCTCACGGACAGTTGTCCGTACTACGACCGTATGGAGCCTGTCCGGAAGCGTTGCCGGTTTGGCGGGTGGTGTCAAGGGCGCGCCGGTCCGACCGCGCCTTGACAGTCGGAGCACCCCGGCACGACACTGCAGACCGCCGGACTACTGTCCGTTCAGCGGACGGAGGCACCTCAGGAGAGTCATGGCCACAATCGCCGCCGTCATCGCATCGACGCACCACCCGTTTTACTACCGGGCCGCCACCTCGACCGGACAGGACCGGCCGCCGTTCGCGGACGAGTGGGTGGCGAAGATCGAAGCGTTCCGGCAAACGCTGACCCGGGCCCGGCCGGACGTGCTGGTGATGGTCGGCAGCGACCACTTCCACCAGCTCTGGCTGGACAACATGCCGCAGTTCCTGGTCGGCAAGGCACCGTTCTACGACGCGAACTTCTATAACGAGGAGCGCGAGTTCGGCCTGCCCAGGATGATCGCGGCCGGCGAGGAGGAGCTGTCGGCTTACCTGCTGCGCGGCGGCATCGACGCGGGCTTCGACCTCGCGTTCAGCAATGAGCTGCGGATCGACCACAGCATCACGTGCCCGCTGATCACGCTGAGGCCGCAGGCGGACCTGCCGATCGTGCCGATCTACACCAACATCTTCGCCCCGCCGATGCCGCAGCCCTGGCGCTTCGTGGAGCTGGGCCGGGCGATCCGGCAGCTGGTGGAATCGTGGCCGAGCGACAAGCGCGTCGCCATCATCGGTACCGGCCACCTGTCGCTGGAGCTCGGTGGCCCGCGCCAGTTCGGTCCGCACGGCCCCGATCCTGAGTTCGACCGCAAGGCCGTCGAGTGGATTGCAGCGGGTGACGTGAAGTCGGCGCTGACGGAGGTCAGCCTGGAGAGCCTCTGGCTGCCGGGCAATGCGACTCACGGCTTCATGGACTTCATGCTGATGACGGGTGCCGCAGGTGACGGCGTCGCGGCCGACTACGTCGACTCACTTGATCTGTTCCACACGATGGAGGCGTACTTCACCTGGTACCCGGAGGGGACGCCGTGAGCAAGTACCTGCTGAACAAGTTCCTGTTTACGATCGACCGCGACCCCGCGCTGGTCGAGCGGTACAGGGAAGATCCGCGCGGCACCGTGGACTGGTGGGAGGCCGAGCGGGCCAACGTGATCCTGAACTGCCCGGAACCGGAGGGCAGTACCTGGCTCGCATTCACCGACGCCGAGCGCGAGGCGCTCGCAACGCACGATTACGTGCAGCTGTTCGGGCTTGGCGCGCACAACTTCCTGATCCTGACCTTGTTCATCGCGCTGTTCGAGCGCGACTACGACGAGCCGCTGGCGTTCCAGCGCGAGTTCGCGGCCCGGCTCAGCCACTGGAGCCTGCCCTACCCTGACATCTCGACCTGACCGGCAATTAAACG
>JASHUG010000167.1 GCA_030040155.1 Streptosporangiaceae bacterium
TCCCGCATGACATCGACGTGCTGGTGGTCGGCACATCAGATCGTGACGACCTCGACGAGATAGCGCGAGTGGCCCAGTGCCGGCTCCGCCGTCCAGTCGACGTCCGACGCGTCAGCCCGGACGCCTGGGCGGAGTCAGATCCCAGCGACCCGTTCCTGGCGTCGGTCCGGCAGCACCCCCTGGTCGAGATACCGCGCGCCGGCCACGGGAACGGCGACAACTGAGGCAAGGCCGGCGCGTTCCCCATCGACCGCGTGCTCGCCGATGGTGACACCAGCGCATGTCAGCCAGTCGCTCTGGGAGGCAGGTCGGCCGGCGGCTTGAGGTCGGGTTTGGATGGAGTCGTACACGCCGAGATGAGCGCCGCGCGCGGTGGGCATTGGTCGGCTTGCTCGAAGCAATGTCAAGGTTGCCTGAATTTAGCCGGCATTCGGCCAAAGCCCCGGCCGAATTCGACCCCGATATACCAGGTGAATGAGAACTCGATGAAACCTGCAAGCGGGCCGGGATTCTAGAAAGCCGTGAACAACGACTAACGGAACCGCGCCCGAAGATTGGCCGGGCTCCACTTGCCGCCGAAGCGCACGAGACATTCGGCAGTTCCGCGGTTGCGGACATCGCGTAATGGCGAGTGAAATCCCGGAGGTTCTGCGCGGTGCCATTGCCGAGGCTCTGTTCATAACCAGCGGTCTTGGCATGCGATGATCCGCAGGCAATCGCCGAGTTCGGCCAGTCACTCCTCCACACGAGCTACGCCGTCGCGCACCAACGCTCGACGTGCGCTGCTTCGCCGGTGCCCGTCTCGGCGGCGCCCGCACGATCGCCCGCCGGCCTCTCCATTCGGCATCCTCGCTGGCGATGGTGCCGGAGATGGGAACGAACTCGGCTCCAGTTCGCCGCCGCCTCCCACCTCAAGCGGTAGGTCGTCGCGGTTCTTGAGCTCGTGGTGGCGGCACTCGAAGACCTGACGATCACGCCCTAGCCGCAGGAAACCGCGCGCCCACCTGGAGGCCCGTGCCACGAAGCCTTGGTAGCGGCGTCCCAACCAGCCGTGCATTCAGGGAGCGGCTGCAGGACCGGTCCCTTGGAGACCTCGCTGGCGTCATGGGATTCCAGAAATGCCTGAGTTTGACTCACAGCCGTGTCAATAACGAGGCACACGGCTGCCGCCGTGGCGCGCGGAACGAGCTTCGAGCCGCGCCTATATGCTTCCTGCCCTGCGCAGCGGACGAGAATCTGGTTCAAAATCCAGTCCAGTACACAACGGTCGCGTCATCGGGAACCCTGCTCGCAGGATCATTTGCGCCATCTGCTTCGGCCAGGCGAACCCGGCGGATGACCTCGTGCGGCCCGCTGGCGCTAAGCACGCCCAGGAGCCCTGACCAGGTCATCAGGTCATACGGGCTGACAATTCGGCTGGCACCATTACTCAGCAGTGCGGCAACGTCCAAGTCCCGAAGCGGCCGGCTTCCTGTCAGCGCCTGCTCCGCTGCTCGGGGGTCATCCTTGGCGATCCAGTAACCGCCTGGCTGGTTCCGGCGCGCTTGCAACTCCTCGATGCAGGAATCCCGTACGCGCTCGTACTCCGTGGTTCCCCGATCCAGACCAGCCAGCGGGGCCGAGCAGAGTTGCCGGGCGTTCACTTCGCGCTCGTCGGTGATGACCAGTGGCTCACCCGCTGCGTGGCCGAGGACGAGGAAGCAGTCCGCCAGGACGAGATAGTCAAGCCGGTCCATGCCACGCCGGATCAGCGCCACGGTCGCCTGCGGGCTGCTCGGGTTCCTAATGTCGCAGGTGTCGCGATGATCGGCCGCGATTTCCTCGATTGCCGCGGCCAGAATCGCGGTTAGGCTCCGTCCGTCATCACGCGACAGGTGACCGAGCAGGATCCCGCCGAGACGGTGGGTGTACCAGGCGACCCCGTGACGGCAGATCGACTCCGTTCCCGGAATCCCAGCGCCATCAAGCAACAGCACTGCACCTGGCACAGCCCCGGCGAAGTCCTCATTGGGGCGCCCCGGAGGCGCAGCGCTAGTCGCCAGGCTCAGGTCCATGTGCGAACCGAGGTTAGTGCGCCTGCGAGCTTGGACGCACGAGAACCTCGTTGATCGAGACAGTTCGCGGTCGGCTGATACAGAACGAGATGATCTCGGCAACCTGCTCAACCGGAATCAACGGATACCCTCTGGACTGCTCAGTCTCGGGGTTGGTCGCCACTCCCCCGGGCTCGATCACGGTCACGCGAATATCTGGCTGAAGCTCCTGCCGCAGCACTTCCGACCAGCCGTTGAGGCCGGACTTCGTCGCGGCGTAGACCGCGATGCCGGCCCGGACCGACCGGGCGGCGACCGAGGAAATGTTGACGAGGTCGCCGCCGCCGTCGTCGCGCAGCTGGGGCAGGAAGACCTCGGTGGTGGTCATCGCACCGAGCAGGTTGGTCTCGACCAGCCGCCGGTACAGCCCGCGCTGCTCAGAGGTGAACGGCCCGCGCGCCATCGCGGCCGCGTTGTTAACGAGGATGTCGGTCCGGCCGAATTCCCGCTGCACGCGCCCGGCCGCCGCTACGAGCGAGTCGCGGTCGGTCACGTCGGCCGGAATGGCCAGCGCCCGCTTGCCCAGCTCGCCAGCCAGTGCCTGGATCCGGTCGGCGCGCCGGGCCAGCAAAACGACCCGGTGACCGTCGGCCGCAAGCTTGCGAGCGGTTGCCGCACCGATGCCCGATGAGGCGCCGGTGATGACCGCCACCCGGCCGTCGTCCTGATCTCCTGCCATAAAGCCTCCCGGCGAGCGCGACCTCGCGGATGCCCAGTCACCGGTCGTCGCGAAGGTGGCCGCGAAGGGTGGTAGCGGTGTACTCGGTCCGGTGCA
>JASHUG010000168.1 GCA_030040155.1 Streptosporangiaceae bacterium
CCAGCTCAGGGGGCCGCTGGCCGGCGCCGGGAGCGTACGGGTTGCGCACAGGGTCCATGCCCTAGGACCCTATGAGCCGATCTAGCGAATTCCCTAGATTGACCTAGAAAGCACTCGCCGGCGTGTCGCAGCCGGCCCACCTTCACGACAGCAAATGGCCGGTTCGCTGGGCTGCGTCGATATGTCCAGACGCGATGGCGCCCGCCGAGCCGGTCAGGAAACGGGGCCATTAGTTTCATGACACAGCCCGGCGGGCCACGCTCCGCGCCAACGGGTGCGGCCAAGGCACGGTGCTGCCTATGAGTACGGAGCCCGGCTTCCGGCGGTTCAGCGCGACGGCGACTTTATCTGGCTTTATCTGGCCGGTCCCGGCGGGCGCTCGTGCAGCTTGGCTAGGTAGGCGTTGTAGGCGGCTAGTTGATCGTCGTCATCATCGATCCCGCCCCGGCTAGCGGCGGTCGAGGAGATAGCTGGCCCGGTCGTGCCGCCGGCCGGCTGGCTTGCCGTCCCGGTGGCCGCGACTTGTTGAGACGCCAGCAGCGACGCCAGGTTCTCCCGCCGGGCCAGTTCGAACCAGCCACGTCCGTCCGTCCCAGCCCGCTCGTCGGTGGCCCATCTCGCGAACACGAGCATCATCAGCGCGAACATGAGGCAGTCGCCGCCGATCCACATGACCGCGCCGCCGAGATGCAAGTCCTGCACCGGACTCGGCGCCCAGGCCGGACGGGGGCCGGTGGGGATGCCGGGCGACGTCGCGCCGCCGTAGCCGAGGACGAGGCCGGTGAAGGTGTCGACGGGCATGATCAGCACCAGGATCACGAACCTGACCGGGTAGGAAAGCTTCCACCTGATCGGCTCTGAGCCGACGATCGGCAGGAAGAACAGGTAGCCGATGATCAGGAACAGGGCGTGCTCGAGATTGTGGGCCGTCTGGTTACGCTCGACCAGATTCGCCAGATCGGTCAGGTGAGCGCCCGCGATCGCGCCGGCGTAAGCGAGTGCGCCGAATACCGGCCACGTCAGGAACGTGACCACCTTGGACCTGAGCACTCGCTTGGTCCAGGCGTGAACAGGGTTACGGCTCGAGTGCAGCAGCAGCGTAATCGGCTGACCAACGATGAGCAGCGGCGGCGCCACCATGATCAGCATCAGGTGCTGCACCATGTGGTCCCAGTACAGCAGGTCGTCGTAGACGCCGATGCCGCTTTGGGTTGCGATCACCACGACCGCGAGACCCCCGGCGAACATGGCCGTCCGCCACGCGGGCCATGGCCGCGCCGGATGCCGCCTGGCCACCCGCACGACACCCCAGCCGTAGAGGCCGGCCGCGATGACGACAGAGCCCGTCACGACCGGCGCGAACTGCCAGTGCGTCAGGACTGCCGACCAGCCGAATGGACCAAGCATGCGGCCTCCTTCCACAGGTGAGCCTACTCATGGGTTCGCTCAGCTGGCCGCGGAGGCCGATGACACCGCTATCGTTGTCGGCGGAGGGTTCGCCTAGTGGCCGAGGGCGACGGTCTTGAAAATCGTTGTGGCGTGCAAGCGTCACCGTGGGTTCGAATCCCACACCCTCCGCGATGTGATGTCGCAAGACATCGAGGACACCCCGAACCCACGTCAGGATTCCGTGGCGGGTCTGCGGGATGTGCCGGGTTCTGGCGTGCGTCCGGCCGATGCCGATGTGGTACAGCTGACTGAGCGGCCAACGGGGCAAGACGCTCAGCGAGGCCCGAGTCTGGTCTGGCCGTCCATCAGTTCCCTCGCGATATCCAGGTGACCGGCATGACGCGCGGTCTCCTCGATCATGTGCAGCACGATCCAGCGCACATCCGGCGGCTTCATGTCGCGGTGCATACCCCGAGGCGAGGCTGACAGCGGCGTTACCGCCAGCACCTCGTTCGATTGCGCGCACTGATCCCGGTAGAAGGCGATGACCTCGGCCGAAGAATCGTCGGACACAAACGCTGCGGTCGGGTCGTAGGCGGGCTGGTCGTCACCGACCGGTTCCGGTACGGGTACGCCAGCCACAACGCCCTGGAACCAGTGCCACTCGGCGCCGCCCAGATGCTCGACTAGCCCGGCCGGCGTCCAGCCGGAGGGCACGACCGACCGATGCCATGCTTCCTCATCCAGCCCGTCAACGATGGAAAGCACCACTCCACGCTGGGCATCGAGATAATCCAGCAGGACCTGGTCCTCCGGGTCTCTCGGCTGACTGCCAGTCACCATGGCCCGAATGTAGCGCGGACGCCACCGAGCAGCCATGGACTTCGGCATCCAGCCGCGTCTGCGACGCGTGACGCCCGGAGCGGACCCGGCGCAGGGCACGGTGCGCGCAGCGGTCGTCGGTTAGGGGCCGATTATGCGCCGCAGTGAATTAGCCGGCAGACTAGGACCATGAGCGAGCAGACGAGTGCTGAAGTCCGCGACCACCCCAAGGTCGTTGTCGTCGGCCCGGACGGGGTTGCGGTTGAGGCCGACGCCGAGGAGTCGCGCGAGCGGCCCGTGACCGAGATGGTCGAGCAGCCAGCCAAGGTCATGCGAGTTGGCAGCATGATCCGTCAGCTGCTCGAGGAGGTCAAGGCCGCCCCGCTAGACGAGAAGAGCCGTGCCCGACTAAAGGAAATCCATACGAGCTCGATCAAAGAGCTGGAAGACGGGCTCGCGCCCGAACTCGTCGACGAGCTCGAGCGGCTCTCGCTTCCGTTCGCCGAGGACGAGATACCGAGCGAGTCCGAGCTCAGGGTTGCCCAGGCCCAGCTCGTCGGTTGGCTGGAGGGCCTGTTCCACGGCATCCAGACCACCCTGTTCGCCCAGCAGATGGCCGCCCGGGCTCAGCTGGAACAGATGCGCCGCGCACTCCCGCCAGGCATGCTGCCGCCGGGCGCGATGCCCAACGCCGGGCCGGAGGGCGAGGACCAGCAACACCTGCGCGCATCCGGTCCTTACCTGTAGGCGCCGCCTGCACCTGGCACTGTGCCGTTAGCCGAGGGTGCGGCCTGCCCTGATCCCGGCCAGCCAGGCCGCGGCCTGCTCGAAGCCGGCGTCCGATTTAGCCGTGCTCCGGCCAGGCCGGGCAGGACGGCCCGCGATCGCGTCGGCCTGGGGATAGCTGCCAAGGAACCGGACATCGCTGCAGATCCGGTGCAGGCCCATCAGCGCCTCGCCCACGCGAGCCTGGGCGACGTGACCCTCGCAATCGATGAAAAAGCAATACCGGCCGATACCGTCGCCAGTGGGGCGGGACTCGATCCGCGTGAGGTTGACATCGCGAACGGCGAATTGTCCGAGGATGTCCATCAGCGCACCGGGATGATCATCGGCAAGGAACGCCACCACCGACGTCCGGTCGGCCCCGGTCGGCGCTTCCGCGAGACCCGGCCGGCGAACGGCGACGAATCTGGTCACGGCGTCGTCGCGGTCGTGGACGTCCGTCGCGAGCGCCACGAGCCCGTAGAGCTCAGCGGCGAACACACCGGCGAGGGCCGCATCAAGCTGACCTTCGGCCACCTGCCTGGCCGCGTCGGAGTTCGAGGCCGCCGGTAGCCACTCGGCATACGGCAGGTTGACGCTCAGCCAGTTACGGCACTGCGGTAGCGCGACCGGATGGCCACCAACGCGCTTGATCCCGGCCAGGTCGGTGCCGGGCCTGGTCAGCAGGGCGAACTCCACTGGTACCAGCACCTCGGCGCAGATCACGAGCTCGGTACCGACCGCCAGCTCGTCGAGCGTCGCGGTGACCGCGCCCTCCACCGAACTCTCGATCGGGACCACGCCCTGCTCCGCGGCGCC
>JASHUG010000169.1 GCA_030040155.1 Streptosporangiaceae bacterium
CCAGGGACCGGCGGCCAGTATTGCGCGCACGCGCCATAACACGCCGACGTGCTACTTGTGTCCGGAGCAAACCAGTACAACGTCAGGCCCTTGGCGTTCGCGAGGACGGTAGTCCCGTTGACGACTTCGGTCCGCAGTGTGCCGACCGCTGCCGAGCCAGTGCTAGCGGCTGCGGTTCCGCCGCCCGCGCCGGCCAGCGCTCCGCCGAGCAATGCCAGCGCGACGACGCAGACTCCGGCCACGGCCGGGCCGGCGTACGGCACTCGCCATCCGGCCAGCCGGTTCCGGCCGCCGCCAGCGTGCGCACCGGAGCGACCAGTGGCATGCGCACCGACACCTGCCATCGTGGCCGAATCGAGGGTGGGCGTGGAGTTGCCGGCCGCGCGGCTGCGGACCAGCGGCCTGGCGGTTGCCCGGCCATGCACAGCCCGGGCTGGTGCCGGCGCGACGGCCAGCGCCGCAAGCGCAGCGAACGCCGCGACCTCGATAATCCCGGCCAGGATCCCGGCGGTAGTCCGGACCTCGCGGAAACCGAACAGTCCGAACTGCACCGAGAGCAGGTAGCCGCCGAGGGTGCTCAGCGCAAAGCCCGCTCCCACGGCTGCCACCAGGCGGTTGCCAGTGGCGAGGACGAGGGCGGCAAGCCCGAAGCCGACGATGACCTGCAGCAGGAAAAGCCAGCCGATCGTCGGGATTGTCTGGTACCCAGTGAGGTACAGGTCCAGGTGGATTGCCGCCGTCGCGATCAGCAGCCCTGCGCCGGCTACTCGCAGCAGATGCCGCATGTTCACCTCCGGCCATGTGGCTGTGCTCATGCCCGTTATCACGACCCTAGTCCCGGCCGGGTTCACCGGCGCCCAGATCCGGGCAAAGTTCACCCCCGCTCCAATCCGGCCGGGTTCGCCGGAGTCGGTAGCTGCTCAGGCATGTCACCTCCTAGTCGCGCAAACGGCGAGGCACGCCAGAGAAAAGTCCCGCTGCGTGGCGGGCCGGGCGCCGGCGCGGCGCGGCGGCGTGCTGGGATAGGACACGGCCACCAACTGAGGGAGACGACACATGGCTGTGCCGCTTCGCGACCGGAAGGCGTGGCAAGCGCTTCAGCGCCACCACGCTGAGATTGGCGCCCGTCACCTGCGCGAGTTGTTCGAGTCCGACCCGGGCCGCGGGGAACGGATGGCGGCCGAGGCGGTCGGCATCTACCTGGACTATTCCAAGAACAGGATCACTGACGAGACGATCCGGCTGCTGATGGAGCTCGCGGCGGAGTCCGAGATCACGCAGCGGCGCGACGCGATGTTCCGCGGAGAGCACATCAACGTGTCGGAGGACCGCGCTGTGCTGCATGTCGCGCTGCGCATGCCGAAGGACGCGTCCCTCGTGGTCGACGGGCAGGATGTCGTCCGCGAGGTACACGACGTGCTGAACCAGATGTCGGACTTTGCGGAAAAGGTCCGGTCGGGCGAATGGACTGGCTTCACCGGCAAGCGCATCCGCAACGTCATCAACGTGGGCATCGGCGGCTCGGATCTGGGCCCGGTGATGGCGTACGAGGCCCTGCGCTTCTACTCCGTTCGCGACATGACATTCCGGTTCGTGTCGAACGTGGACTCGACTGACTTCGTTGAGGCCACAAGGGATTTGCAGGCCGATGAGACGCTGTTCATCATCTCGTCGAAGACATTCGGCACGCTCGAGACACTGACTAATGCGACCTCGGCCAGGGACTGGGTTGTCGGTCAGCTTGGGTCGGAGCAGGCCGTCGCCAAGCACTTCGTCGCGGTCTCGACGAACGAGGAAAAGGTGGTGGCGTTCGGCATCGACCCGGCCAACATGTTCGTGTTCTGGGACTGGGTCGGCGGAAGGTACTCAATGGACTCCGCCATCGGACTCTCGACCATGATCGCGATCGGGCCGGACAACTTCGAGCAGATGCTGGCCGGCTTCCACGCCATGGACGAGCACTTCCGCACCGCGCCGCTTGCGGAGAACCTGCCGGTCCTGATGGGCATGCTGTGCGTCTGGTACGGCGAGTTCTTCGACGCGCAGACCGTCGGTGTCATGCCCTACGACCAGTACCTCAAGCGCTTCCCCGCCTACCTGCAGCAGCTCACCATGGAGTCGAATGGCAAGCACGTAACGCTGGCCGGGAAACACGTCGACTACCAGACCGGCGCCGTCTTCTGGGGCGAGCCCGGCACTAACGGGCAGCACAGCTTCTACCAGCTGCTGCACCAGGGAACGAAGCTGGTCCCGGTTGACCTGATCGGCTTCGGGCGGGGGCTCAACCCGCTGCGCAACCACCATGACCTCCTGTCCTCGAATGTGTTCGCCCAGGCTCAGGCACTGGCGTTCGGCAAGACCGAGGAGCAGGTGCGGGCCGAGGGCACGCCGGAGAACGTGGTGCCGCACCGGGTGATGGAAGGCAACCGCCCGACTAACGTGCTGCTCGCCAGCGTGCTGACGCCGCGGCTGCTTGGCTCGCTCGTCGCCCTGTACGAGCACAGCGTGTTTACCCAGGGTGTGATCTGGGACATTGACTCCTTCGACCAGTGGGGTGTTGAGCTCGGGAAGGCGCTCGCCACGCAGATCGCACCCGAGCTCGAGAGCAAGGCGGAGCCGCAGCTCAGCCATGACTCCTCCACGAACACGCTGATCCGCGTTTACCGCACGCTCAAGGCCGACATCTGACTCGAAGAACTCATGACTACGGAGGGGCTGACACACGATGCCAACTGACAAGCCGATGCAGCTCGGGATGATCGGGCTCGGCCGGATGGGCGCGAACCTGGTGCGCCGCCTCATGCACGACGGTCACCACTGCGTTGCTTATGATCGCACCCCGGCCGTGGTCAAGCAGCTTGAGTCCGAGGGCGCGACCGGCGCGACCGATCTGGCCGAGTTCGTCAGCAAGCTGGAGCAGCCGCGAGCCATCTGGATCATGGTGCCCGCGGCGGTCGTGCAGTCTACGCTCGAGCAGCTCAAGCCCATACTGGCCGAGGGCGACATCGTCATCGATGGCGGCAATTCGTACTACCGCGACGACATCACCAGGGCCAAGGAGCTCAAGGCGGCTGGCATCCATTACATCGACTGCGGCACGAGCGGTGGCGTCTGGGGACTGGAGCGCGGCTACTGCCTGATGATCGGCGGCGAGGACGGGCCGGTGCAGCACCTGGACCCGATCTGGAAGACGATCGCGCCTGGCGAGGGGAGCGCGGAGCCGACGCCCGGCATGAGCCTGGCGAAGAGCACAGCTCCGCATGGCTACCTGCATTGCGGCCCGAACGGGGCCGGCCACTTCGTCAAGATGGTGCACAACGGCATCGAGTACGGCATGATGGCGGCGATCGGCGAGGGCCTCAGCATCATCAAGCATGCAGACGTCGGCCTGCACCCGCCGGAGGAATCCGACGCCGAGACGACGCCGCTGCGCGATCCGGATGCCTATAAATACGAGATCAACGTCGCTGAGGTCGCCGAAGTGTGGCGGCGCGGATCGGTAATCAGCTCGTGGCTGATCGACCTGATCGCGGCGGCGTTCGCGAAGGACCCCGAGCTGACTCAGTTCAAGGGCCGCGTGTCGGATTCCGGCGAGGGCCGGTGGACGGTGCTGGCCGCCGTCGAAGAGGGCGTTCCCGCCTCGATCATCACCGAGGCGCTCTACGAGCGGTTCCAGTCGCGCGGTCTTGGCGACTTCACCGACAAGATCCTCTCGGCGATGCGCTCAGAGTTCGGCGGGCACGCGGAAAAGCCCGCCGCCGGAACTGCAGGCTGACCGCGGTGCAGCACGAACTCGAGGTGTCCCCCGATGCGGCCGCGGTCGCGGCCAAGGCCGCCGACTACGTCGCCGCGCTGGCGCGCAAGACCGTCGCCGAGCGCGGCCGGTTCACCTTTGCGGTCAGCGGCGGTCACACGCCTTGGGCCATGTTCAGGGAACTAGCTCGCGAGGTCATGCCGTGGGCCGACACCGACTTGTACCAGGTGGACGAGCGCGTGGCACCGCCAGGCGACCCCGACCGGAACCTGACCAACCTGAAGGCAAGCATCGGCGACGCACCGGCCCGAGTGCATCCGATGCCGGTCAACGACGCTGACCTGACGGCCGCGGCGGCCGCCTACGCGACGGCGCTGCCGCAGCGCTTTGACCTCGTTCACCTGGGGCTCGGCCCGGACGGCCATACCGCGTCGCTGGTGCCTGGCGATCCCGTGCTGGACGTCACCGACACACTCGTAGCGATCACCCAGCCCTACCAGGGCCACCAGAGGATGACGCTCACCTACCCCGCCCTCAGCCGCGCCGATCAGCTGATGTGGCTGATCACCGGCGCCGACAAGCGGGAACCGCTCGCCAGGCTGCTGGCGGGCGATGAATCTATCCCGGCCGGACGGGTACAGGCCGCCCGGTCGCTTGTGCTCGCGGATGCCGCTGCCGCACCGGCTCAGGCCTGACCAGGAGGACCACCATGACGAGCGCGCCTCAGCACCGCCCAGGCGACCACGTCATCGTCTTGTTCGGCGCAACCGGCGACCTGGCCAAGCGCAAGCTGCTGCCCGGCCTGTTCCACCTGGCCGCGGCCGGCCTGCTGCCGCACAAGTACCGGATCATCGGCACCTCGCCCGCCCAGTTCGCGATCAGCACAGAGGAATTCCGCGAGCACGCGAAACAGGCCTGCGAGGACTTCTGCATCACCAAGCCGACCGGCGATCCGTGGGAGGCATTCGCCCCGAACCTGTCGTTTGCCAGCTCCGATCCGGACAACTTCGCTCCGCTGGTCGAGGAGGTCGAGCGAGCTGAGAAGGCCATCGGCGGCTCACCGCGACGTCTGTTCCATCTCGCCATTCCGCCCGACGCCTTTATGTCGATCGTCGCGATGCTAGGTCAGTCGGGCCTGGCTACCGACAGGTCGCGGGTCATCATCGAGAAGCCGTTCGGCTACGACCTGGAGTCGGCGCGCAAGCTGGACGCGGCCGTGCACGCGGTGTTCGACGAGTCACAGGTCTTCCGGATTGACCACTTCCTCGGCAAGGAATCGGTCGACAACATCCTCGCGTTCCGGTTCGCGAACGGCCTGTTCGAGCCGGTCTGGAATCGGGACTACATCCGGTACGTGCAGATCGACGTACCCGAGACCTTGTCCATCGAAGGCCGGGCCAACTTCTACGACAAGACCGGCGCCTACCGCGACATGGTTGTCACCCACCTGTTCCAGGTCCTCGGGTTCGTCGCGATGGAGCCGCCGACCGCGCTGAACGCAAAGCAGCTGCGGGCGGAGAAGACCAAGGTGTTCGAGTCGATGAGGTCGATCGACCCGCACCATGTCGTGCGCGGCCAATACGAGGGCTACCGCAGCGAGCCCGGCGTCGCGCCCGACTCGCAGACCGAGACCATGGTGGCGGTCAGAGCCGAGGTCGAGAACTGGCGCTGGCAGGGCGTGCCGTTCTTCCTGCGGTCGGGCAAGAGCATGGGGGCCGGCCGCCAGGTCATCACGCTTGGCTTCCACGAGCCGCCGTTGCGGATGTTCCCGGCGCATCGGAAGAGCATTTCCGACGGGCGCCGCAACGAGATCATCATCGACTTCGCCGACCCGGGCTCGATCACGACCAAGTTCCTGGCCAAGGAGCCCGGCGCTGAGATGTCGCTGTCCACGGCGACGATGGTGTTCAAGTACGCCGACTCGTTCGCGTCGGCCAACGCCCTGGAAGGGTACGAACGCCTGATCCTGGACGCGATGATCGGCGACCAGTCCCTCTTCACCAGCTCCGACGGGATCGAGCGGCTCTGGGAGATCTCAGAGCCGTTGCTCCAGGACCCGCCGCCGGTTGAACCATACGCACCCGGAACCTGGGGTCCGGATTCGATCAGCAAGCTGATAGCGCCGTTCCGCTGGCACCTGCCAGGCACCGGCTGAGGTTCGCGCCAGAATCTGCAGAAGACGGGAACGAGGCGGTCTGCCGCTAAGGAGGAGCCGTGACGCTCGGGTACGACAAGCCGCTGTACCTGATGGCCTTCGATCACCGCGGTTCGTTTGAGAAAGGCTTGTTCGGGGCGACACCGCCGATCTCGGCCGAGGTGCACGACGGAATAGTCAACGCCAAGGAAATCATCTTCGACGCCCACCTGAAGTCGGTCGCAGACGGCGCGCCGATCAGCGCGTGCGGTGTGCTCGTAGACGAAGAGTTCGGCGCCAGCATCGCCCGCCGGGCCAAGCAAGAGGGCGTGCCGCTGGCCATGCCCGTCGAGAAGTCAGGTCAGGACGAGTTCCAGTTCCAGTACGGCGGGGACTTCGCCGCGCACATCGAGGAATTCGACCCGACCTTCGCCAAGGTCCTCGTGCGCTACAACCCGGAGGGGGACGCGACAGTCAACCGGCGCCAGACAGCCCAGCTCGCGACGCTCAGCCGGTGGCTGCGCAAGCATGATCGCAAGTTCCTGTTCGAGCTGCTCGTCCCCGCCACTACCGCGCAGCTTGACAGCTTCGAAGGCCACCAGCGCGATTACGACCGGCAGCTGAGGCCGAGGCTGGTGGTCGAGGTCATCGAGGCGATGCAGGCGGCCGACGTTGAGCCGGACGTCTGGAAGATCGAGGGCCTGGACTACCGCGAGGACTGCGTCAAGGTTGTCGCCCAGGCCCGCACTGGCGGGCGCGACGGTGTGAAGTGCATCGTGCTCGGCCGCGGCGCTGACGAGCCGCAGGTCATCGAGTGGATCAGGATCGGTGCGACCGTCGACGGATTCGACGGTTTCGCGGTCGGCCGGACTCTGTGGCAGGAAGCGCTGCAGGACTATCTGGCCGGCAAGGCCACACGGGAACAGGCGGTGTACCGGATCGCGGCCCGATACCGGGACGTAATCGACGCTTATCGCGGTGCCGAACACACGGCGACGACGACCGTTGGCGGGTCGGCGTGACGGATGCCACGGTCAAGCTGATGCTGGCCGACGTCGACGGCACCCTGGTCACTCCGGACAAGATCCTCACCAACAAGGCGATCGCCGCCGTGCGCGAACTGCACGATGCCGGCATCCTCTTCGCGATCACCAGCGGGCGGCCGCCGCGCGGCATGGCCATGCTGGTCGAGCCGCTGGACATTCAGACTCCGATCGCCGGCTTCAACGGCGGCGTGCTGGTCGACCGGGACATGAACGTGATCGAGCAAAGGGTGCTGCCGGAGGACCTGGTAGTCCCCGTGTCCGACCTCATGGAGTCGTTCTCGCTGGATGTCTGGCTCTACACCGGCGCAGACTGGTACGTCCCCAAGGCCGACGGGCCGCACGTGGCCCGCGAGGCCTGGACGGTCAAGTTCGCGCCGAAGGTCATGCAGGATGGCGTCAAGGGGCTGACCGAGAACGTCGCCAAGCTTGTCGGGGTCAGCGACGACCATGACGCGGTCGCCAGGGCGACCGAGGCGGCCCACGATAAGTTCGGCGATCACGTCACGGCGGCCGCCTCCCAGCCCTACTACCTTGACGTCACTCACCCGCTGGCGAATAAGGGCGCGGTCGCCAAGTACCTGGCGCAGCGTTACAACCTCGACGAGGACGACATCGCGACCATCGGCGATATGCCGAACGACGTGCTGATGTTCGCGCGCTCGGGCCTATCGATCGCGATGGGCAACGCTAGCCCCGAGGTGAAGCGCTCCGCCCGCAGGGTGACCACTTCGAACGACGACGAGGGTTTCGCGAACGCAGTCGACCGCTTCATCCTCCGCTAGGCAATTCGGCCGAGAATCCTCGGCCGAGCGAGAGGCAACCAAGGTCGCTGTTCAAACGAACGCTTTATGTGTTAGAACTAACAGCGTGGATGTGCGGATACGTCGGCAGGCCCTCATCGACGCGATGCGGCGCGACGGTGAGCTTCAGGTGCGGCAGCTCGCCGGGGATCTCGGCTGCTCCGAGATGACAATCCGGCGCGACCTGGACGCCCTCGAACGCGATGGCGCAGTTCGCCGGGTCCACGGCGGCGCCGTCCGCGTCAACCTGCGCCGCAGCGAGCCACCGTACGCGGTCAGGGCCCTGGAAGCCGTCGAGGCCAAGCGGCGGATCGGGCGGGCCGCGGCCGAGCTGATCGCCGACGGCGAGACGATCATCCTCGACAGCGGCACGACGGCGATGGAGGTGGCCCGCGCCCTGCACGGCCGGCCGATCACGATGCTGTCGCTCGGCCTGAGGGCCCAGATGGAGCTGGCCGACGACAGCGCCGTCCGGCTCATCGCCACCGGCGGCGACGTCCGGCCGGGCGAGCTTTCGCTGACCGGTGAGCTGGCCGAAGTCGCTTTCGAGCGCCTGCGCTTCGACACCTACATCTTGGGCTGCTGCGGTATCGACGCACGGGAGGGCCTGACGACGCATCTGCCCGCAGACGCCAGGGTTCAGCGAGCCGCGATCAAGTCGGCGCGCCGAACGGTCGTGATCGGCGACCAGTCCAAGCTCGGGCTCGTGACATTCAGCCACGTGTGCGACCTGTCCCGCGTCGACCTCCTGATCACCGACGCCGGAGGCGAGCAGGCCACCGACCTCGAGGCGCTGGGCCTCGCCGTGCACCGTGTCTGAGCCTCGCCCCGTCGCCCCACGCTCGGCCGTGGCGGTTGTCTTCTTCGCGCTCGGCGCCGGAACCGGGACGTGGGCGGCGCGGATCCCCGCCATCAAGGCGGAGTTGCACCTGTCGGCCGGGCTGCTTGGCCTGGTCCTGCTCGGGCCGGCCATCGGCTCGATGCTCGCCATGCCGGCAACCGGTGCCCTGCTGGGCGCGGTATCACCCCGCCGTATCGCTCAGCTTGGCGTGCTCGCCGTTGCGGGCTTGCTGCCCCTCACCACGTTCGCAGGGTCGGCATGGCAGCTGTTCCTCGTGCTGGCGGGCTGGGGTGGCGGAATAGGCGTGACCGACGTCGCGATGAACACCGAGGCCGCGGCCGTCCAGGAGCACCTGGGGAAGACAACGATGTCCAGGTTCCATGCCGCCTACAGCGCTGGCGGGCTGGCCGGAGCCGGAGCCGGAGCAATCGCGGCCGCCTCGGGCTTGTCGGCCCGGGCTAACTTCGCGCTCGCGGCAACCGTCATCCTCGCGGCCGGCGCCGGCTGCGCACAGCTCTTCTCGGCCGCTCCAGCCGCGCACCCCTCGCACCAGACCGCGCGATCGCGGTGGCCGACCTGGTCCTGGACTCTGGCTTGCCTGGCGCTGATCGCGTTTGGCAGCTTTCTGGCCGAGGGAGCCGCGAGCGACTGGAGCGCGGTCTACCTGCACAGCTCGCTCGGCGCGGCACCCGGCCTGGCCGCGATCGGCTACACGGTGTTCTCCGCCGCGATGCTCGGCGGCCGGCTGGCGGGTGACCGGCTCACCGACTGGGCCGGACCAGCGCGGCTCGTGCGCGCGTCAGCCGGCATCGCCGCGGTCGCGTTCCTTGGCGCGCTGCTGATCGGCCGGGCGTGGGCCGGCATGGCCGGCTTCGCCGTCCTCGGGGCCGGGCTGTCTGTCGTCGTGCCGATCGTCTTCACGTCGGCGTCACGGCTCGGGCTGCCTGGACCTAACCTGGCGCTGGTTACCTCGACCGGCTACATGGGCATGCTCGTCGGCCCGGCGGTCATCGGTGGCCTGGCCGACGCCGTAGGCCTGCCCGCCGCTCTGGGCACCATCGTGGTCATCACGACGATGACGGCGATCCTGGCCGGCGTGGTCAAGCCCAGAGCGGCCACGGCCGCGGTAGCGAGGACGAGGGCTCGGGCATCATGAAGAACGGTCCCGACGTCCCGATCACGAGACGGCCAACACCGCGGCCGCCGCGTTCTAGGAGGTCGCAGGCTGGGGCTGGCTGCTCTCGGCCAGGCGCCGGACGCCCTCGAGAGTCGCGGTCATGTTGGCGTGATGCTCGGCCAGCCGGCGGCGCAGGATGCGCGACTCCTTGTCCGGCATCTGCGCGATCAGCTCGGTGATGCCGCTCTCGCCAGGACCGATCTGGACCCACTGCGTTATTCGCGTCCCGGCGCCGTCCGCGACCAGGGTGAACCGCCAGCGCGCGGCCGGAGCCGCAGGATCTCCGACTGCCCAGCCGAGCACCCGCTCGGGTTCGTATTCGCAGATGGTCGAGACCGTCTCCCAGTCGCCGCGCGCCGGATGATGGTTGCGGCCGCGGAACCGCGCGCCAAGCGCAGGGGCGGTGGCTCCGTCTAGCCACACGCCGCCCTGGAACTCGGAGCTGAAGGCGGCAGGCATCTGAATGTCGCAAACCAGCGGCCATACGGCGGACGGCACTGCGGCAATCAGCACCTCGGCCGCGGTCGTCGGGCAGTCAGCCAGCCGCAGCTCTGCATCGTCCACGGTGCCAGGCTACGCCGGACCACAGCTGGTCGGCGCCGGCGATTGGATAACCTGAACCGGCGTCCAGAGCCGCGACCTGCGTGAACCTCGATTGAACGGTTTGCGTCATACAGAGCGAACATGGTCCCCCACTCACCTGTACTAGAATCGCGTTATAGCCGCCGTCACGGAGCGCCCCTGACTTGCGGTCTCGTGGTGGTGACTGTGGGCGACCAACGCCGGTGCGCAGCAATGGCGCTGCCGGTGCTTTCTAACCTGAAAGCGCGCCCCCAAAAATGGGGTGATTTGCAAAGATGCACGCCGTCACCGCGTCTGTTACCCGGCCTCGGCGCGTTGAGGAGGCCCGGAAACTGTGACCAAGCAGGTCCAGCAGCTCGATCGTGTCATCATCAGGTTCGCAGGCGACTCCGGCGACGGCATGCAGCTCGCCGGAGACAGGTTCACCCAGGAGACCGCCACCTTCGGCAACGACCTGTCGACCCTGCCAAACTTCCCGGCGGAGATCCGCGCTCCGGCCGGCACGCTGCCTGGCGTGTCCAGCTTCCAGCTGCACTTCGCCGACCACGACATTCTGACCCCGGGCGACGCGCCCGACGTGCTGGTCGCCATGAACCCGGCGGCCCTCAAGGCAAACCTCGATGACGTGCCGCGGGGCGCCGACATCATCGCCAACACCGATGAGTTCACCAAGCGCAACCTGTCCAAGGTCGGCTACCTGGCGAATCCGCTCGAAGACGGCTCCCTGGACGCCTATCAGGTGCACGCGATCCCGATCACGTCGGTGACGGTCAAGGCGCTCGAGAACTTCGACATCACCCGCAAGGACGCCGAGCGCGCGAAGAACATGTTCTCCCTCGGCCTGCTGTCCTGGCTCTATAACCGGCCCGTCGAGGGAACGATGAAGTTCCTCGAGTTCAAGTTCGGCAGCAAGCCGGAGATCCTGGCCGCAAATAAGGCGGCTTTCCAGGCTGGCTGGAACTACGGCGAGACGACCGAGGCGTTCTCGGTCCAGTACGAGGTCAAGCCGGCCGAACT
>JASHUG010000170.1 GCA_030040155.1 Streptosporangiaceae bacterium
CGCGTCGGCTGCGACCTCGCCCAGGGTTGAAGTGAGAACCTGCTGGCCGGGCATCGTGCCGTCGCGGATCACGGCAACCGGCGTGGCCGCATCCCGCCCGCGCTTGATCAGCTCGTCCGCGACCCCGTCCAGGTGTGCCACCGCCATCAGCAACACGAGCGTGCCCGGCCCACGGGCCAGCGACGCCCAGTCCACGGTCGCGCCAGGGTGCGACGGATCAAGGTGCGCTGATACGACCGCGAAGTCCTGGGTGATGCCGCGGTGCGTGACCGGGATGCCAGCGTAGGCAGGCACGGCTATCGCGCTGGTCAATCCGGGCACCACCTGGAACGGCACGCCCGCCCGGACGCATGCCAGCGCTTCCTCGCCGCCGCGTCCGAACACGAACGGGTCGCCGCCCTTGAGCCGGGCCACGCGCTGGCCGGCCAGCGCCCGCGTGACGATCAGCTCGTTGATCTGATCCTGGGTGAGGTTGTGCGCGTGCGGAGCCTTACCGGCGTCGATGACCTCGACATCGGGGTCGAGCCGCTCAAGCAGCTCGCGCGGCGCGAGCTTGTCGGTAACCACCACGTCGGCCTCGGCCAGCAGCCGGCGGCCGAGGACGGTGATGAGCTCGGGATCGCCAGGTCCGCCGCCGATCAGCGCGACGTGGCCGACCGCGGCCCGGCCCGGTCGACGCCGCCGGATCGGCAGCGTGCCGCCGGCAAGGGCCAGCTCGATCGCCGATCGCAGCTGCCGGGCCCTGCGCGGGTCGCCGCCCGCGGTGACGGCGACTGCGACGTCGCCGTGCCTGGCTACCGCGGGCGTCCAGGCCGCGGAGGCTTGCGCGTCGTCAGCCCGAACGCACCAGATCCGGTTCCGTTCAGCCTCGGCGGCAACTGCGCGGTTGACCTCCCGATCGCTGGTGGCCGCGTGCACGAGCCAGGCCGCCGACAGGTCGCCGTCGCGATAGCGGCGCCGCAGCACGGTGACCGGAAGTCCGGCCAGCTCGGGATCGACCTCCGGCGCGACGACGACGACGTTCGCCCCGGACTCGAGCAGCCCCCGGACGCGGCGCAGCGCAACCCGCCCGCCGCCCACGACGACGGCACGCCGGCCTCGCAGGGCGAGCGCGAGCGAGTAGCGCGCCGAAGATGGCTGGCACGAGGCGGCGACGCCGGCGTCTTCCGGAGTCGACGGCGGCGGGCTCATGCCGACTTCCTGGTGCAGGACTCAGCCGGGCGCGGCCGGATGACGGAGGTGAACCGCAGCTGGAACCCGCGTGAGCAGGCGCGGCACTCCCAGTCGCCGGCATCGGCGCCGGTCGGGCGCAGGTTCTCCTCACCGCAGTAGGGGCAGAAGAACGGAACCTGCCGTTCGCCGGTCATGCCCGCGCTCCCGTGCCAGCCAGCCGCCGGGCAACGTCAGCCTGAGCTCCGGCCGGCTCCGGCCCGCGCGCTGGTGCAGCGCTTGCGGGATACGCGCCGGCGGGCTTGATCGCGGTCAGCAGCTCCGGATCGGCGCGGCGCGCCCAGGTGGCGAACTGCTCGCCCTCGGACCGGTCAGCCAGGTAGTTCCGCAGCAGCCGCTCCACGTAGTCGGTGAGGCCGTCCGCCGTGACCTTGAGCCCGCGCAGCTTCCGGCCGAATCCGGGATCGGTACCAAGCGAGCCGCCCAGGTGCACTTGAAAACCGTCTTCGCCGTCAACGAGCGAGCCCTTCAGGCCGATGTCGGCGAGCTGGAACCTGGCGCATGAATTCGGGCAGCCGTTGACGTTGATCGAGATCGGCGTGTCGAAGTCAGGGAGCCGCCGGGCCAGCTCGGTGTAGAGGTCGCGGGCCCGGCCCTTGGTCTCAACGATCGCCAGCTTGCAGAACTCGATGCCAGTGCAGGCCATCGTCCCGCGCCGGAACACCGACGGGCTGGCCTGGAGGTCAATCGCCGCTAGCTCGGCAGTGAGGTCGGACACACCTCGTTCCGGTATATCCAAGATCAGCAACTTCTGCTCGATCGTGGTGCGCACCCGCCCGGAGCCGTACGCCTCGGCGAGGTCGGCCACCTGCCACAACTGCGTTCCCGAGGTGCGGCCGGTGTGGGGCGCGACGCCGATGTAGTAGCGGCCGTCGCGCTGGCGGTGCACGCCGAGGTGATCGCGCGAACCGGGCGCGGGGGCAGGCGGCGCCGGGCCGTCGGCCAGGTCGCGGTCGAGGTACTCGCGCTCGAGTACCTCGCGGAACCGCTCGGTGCCCCAGTCGGCGACGAGGAACTTCAAGCGGGCCCGGCTGCGCAGCCGGCGGTACCCGTAGTCGCGGAAGAGCGCCGTGACGCCGGCCCACACTTCCGGCACATCCGGCCCGGGCACGAATGCGCCGAGGCGCTGCCCCAGCATGGGGTTGGTCGACAGGCCACCGCCGACCCACAGGTCGAAGCCGGGCGTGCCGCCTGGTCCGAGCACGCCGACGAACGCGATGTCGTTGACCTCGTGCGCCGTGCACTGATTGGCGCACCCGGAAATCGACGTCTTGTACTTTCGCGGCAGGTTGGTGAGGTCGATCCGGCTGGTCGCGACCGCCTCGGTTGCGCGCAGCGCTGCGGTCGCGTCGATCACCTCATCCGCGTCTAGCCCGGCCACCGGGCAGCCGAGGATGTTGCGCGGGACGTCCCCGCAGGCCTGCATGCTGGAGAGACCGACTTCCTCGAGCCGCTCCCAGATTGCGGGCACGTCTTCGATCGTGATCCAGTGGAACTGCACGTTCTGCCGGTCGGTGATGTCGGCCAGGTCGCGGCCGTACTCCTTGGCGACATCGGCGACCGCGCGCAACTGATCGGCCGTTAGCTGACCGCCAGGGATGCGCACCCGCATCATGAAGTACGGGTCCTCGATGTCGGCGTCTTCAAGCGCGCCGGTGCGGCCGCCCTCGATGCCGGGCTTGCGCTGCGTGTACAAGCCCCACCAGCGGAACCGGCCCCGCAGGTCGCTTGGGTCGATGGAGTCGAAGCCGAGGTGGGCGTAGCGGTTGATGATGCGGTCGCGGACGTTCAGTCCAGGATCGTCCTTCTTGAATCTCTCGGCCGGATTAAGCGGCTCGTGGTGACCGAGGGCCCACTGGCCCTGGCCCCGCTGCGCTCGCCTGGCTGGGGGCTGGGATGGCAATGGAGGTCCTTCTGCTGCTGGGTGCGCTACTGCTGGTCGCGCTGTGCTGCTGCATGCGCTGTGCTGCTGGTGGCGCTGTGCTGCTGCATGCGCTGTGGTGCGCTAGGCACTGTCGTGCGCTGGGCACTGTCGTGCGCTGGGCACGGCGGTCGCGTCGGCAAAGCCGGGCGAGCTGAGTGGCGCGGGGGACCTGGGTCAGCAGGAGGTACGACAGATGGCGCTGGAGACGCGCATTTGGTCAATGTGACGACGGCTTACCAGCCACGGGCCGCGGCTGGTGGTCGGGAAGGTCACTGAGGCCTCCGGAGCTTGACGTCACGCGTGCGTACCGTGGGTACGCGGGGGGTTGCCCCCTGTGGGAACGGTAACATCCGGAGGTGCTCCCTGCACAACACGATTATTTCTGGTGACGAACTTTTCGCGGGCCAGCAGAGTCGCTCGCAATGACCGCGCACCGCGCCGCGCGCCAGGCGTCGGCGCGGCCCTTCTAGTCGACTCGCGCGCCATGGAAGCCCCCGGTTTGCATCGTCGGCTATCAAGTGTCTATCATTGTGATATCACTTTATTGAGAGTCGGCGCCGGGGAACCGGTGAGCGCGCGTAGAGGAGACGAGCGATGAATGAGCCAAGTGCGACGGCCGCCGCCAGACCCCAGGTCGCTGCCACGACAATGACCGCTGAGCCGCCTCCGGCGGCCTTGCACGCGGATCGCGTGCCGCTGCTCGTGTGGGTGATCGCCGCCGCTTTCGTCGCGATCGAGCTCGCGGTGAGCGGCCGCTACGGCTTCATGCAAGACGAGTTGTACTTCATCGAGGCGGGCCGTCACCTTGCGTTCGGTTACGTTGACCAGCCGCCGCTGACCCCGCTCGTCGACCGAGGCGCGGACCTGCTGCTCGGCGTCACCCCAACCGCGATCCGCATCATCCCGGCGCTGGCCGGCGGAGCGGTCATCGTGCTGGCGGCCAGGTTCGCGGCCCTGTTTGGCGCGGGGCGCGTCGGGCGAGTGGTCGCCGCGCTCGTGATGGCGTGCTCGCCCGTGCTGCTGGGCGCAGATCACGTGGGCAACACCACGCCGATTGACCTGCTCGCCTGGCCCGCCGCTCTGTTTTGCGTCGCGATCGCCCTGCTGCGGGACCGGCCGCGCTGGTGGCTGGGCGCGGGCGTGGCCGCTGGCCTGGGCCTCGAGGACAACAACCTGATGGTCCTGCTGCTCGTTGGCCTGGCTATCGGCATATTCCTGTCGGGGTTCCGGCCGGTCCTTCGCACCCGCTGGCCCTGGGCTGGCGCCGGGATCGCCGCGCTGATCTGGGCGCCGAACGTCGTCTGGCAGGCCACTCACGGGTGGCCGCAGCTCGCCATGGCGTCCGCGCTGCACCACGAGAACAGCACGCCGGGTGCCTACATCGCCGGTCTGCCAGACCAGCTGCTGTACCTTGGCCTGCTGGCCTTCCCGATCGCCATTGCCGGGTTCATCCGGCTCTGGCGTACTCCCGAACTGCGGTTCGTCGCGATCACGGTCACGATCGTGCTCGTCTACGTGCTGGCCTGGGTGCCGGGGAAGCCGTATTACTTCGACGGGCTCGCGCCGGCGGTGGTGGCTGCGGGCGGGCTGGCCACGGAGCAGTGGATCTCCCGCGCGCGCCGGCGGGGTTTCCGGCTGGGACTCGCGCTCGCCGCCCCGCTCGTGGGCACGGCGGTCGCCCTGCCCGCCCTGCTGCCGCTCGTTCCGGTCACCGCGGTTCACAGCCTGCCGGCGGCTGCCCAGCAAAGCGCCGCGGTCGGCAACACCGTCGGCTGGCCTCAGCTCGCCGAGACGGTGGCGGCGCAGGATGCGGCCCTGGCACGGAACGGGGAGCGACCCACGTCGATCTTCACCGGCTACTACGCCGAGTCCGCGGCGCTCGACGTGCTCGGTGGCGGCTACCACCTGCCGCCGGTCCTGTCGGGTCACAACGCCTACTGGATGTGGGGACCCGGTCAGGCCTCGGATCGAACCGTGCTAGTGGTCGACGCGCTTGGCCAGGTGCGGCAGTACTTCGCCGAGTGCCGGCTGCTGACGACCTGGAACCCGCCGTATCACGTGAACAACGACTGGACCGGCATCCAGATCGGCGTGTGCACCGGCCCGACAGCCAGCTGGCACAGCCTGTGGCCGCACCTGCGGCGCTACGAGTGATAAGCCGATCGGGCTGCCTCCGGCCGTCCCCTGCCTGGCAGGGGACGGCCGCCGCGCGTCGGCTAGGACCCGGTTGGCGCGATTGAGTCCAGCCGGGCTAGCTCTTCCGCGCTCAGCCGGATCGCGGCCGCCGCGACGTTCTGCTCGAGGTGGTCAAGGTTGCCGGTGCCGGGGATTGCCAGCACGTGCGGGCCCTGGTGCAGCGTCCACGCCAGCCGGATCTGCGCGGCGGTGGCGCCATGGGCGCGGGCAACCGCCTCGACGCCGGAGCTGCCGCCGCCCGCCGCCCCGTCCTCTCGGCCCTGGCCCGCAATCGCGAAGAAGGGAACGAAAGCTATTCCTTGCTCTCCACAGACCCGCAGCAACGGGTCGGCCCGGCGCTGGTCGAGGCTGTAGGAGTTCTGCACGCAGACCACCGGCGTGATCGCCTGCGCCTCCTGCATATGCTGCGGGGCGACTGCGGAGATGCCGAGGTGCCTGATCAGGCCGGCCCGTTGCAGCTCGGCCATCGCTCCGACGTGCTCGGCGAATGGGATCTCACTCGGTATCCGGCGCAGGTTAACGACGTCCAGGTGGTTGCGGCCGAGCTGGCGCAGGTTCTCCTCGACCTGCCCGCGCAGCTGATCGGGCCTGGCCAGGCCTTGCCAGTTGCCGCTCGGGTCGCGCCCTGGACCCACCTTGGTTGTGATCACGAGGTCGTCCTGGTACGGCGCGAGCGCGGCATTGATCAGCTCGTTAGCCGAGCGCAGCGACGAGAAATAGAACGCTGCCGTATCGATATGGTTGACCCCGAGCTCGACCGCACGCCGGAGCACTGCGACGGCCTGCCCGCGGTCGCCCGCAGGGGCGGCCAGGTCGAACGGCCGGCCGCCGGTGATGCGCATGGCACCGAATCCGAGCCGGTTGACGGTGAGATCGCCGAGCGTCCAGGTGCCCGCTGCTGCGGCGGGAAGAGTCGCGGATGTCATGCCCGAATTATCCCATGTGGTCGGGCAGCGAAATCTCAGCTGCGCACAACCGGATCTTCCGGTCATGATGAGGCGTGGGCCACGACACCCGAAGCACTCGACCCCGCAGTCGCCTGGCGGCTGATCCGAAGCTGGGTCCGATGAGCGAGTACTACGAGCTCGGCAAGGAGGCAGACCGGCTCGCGGACTCGGCCCAGGGCCAGCTGGAGTTCGACCGCACCAAGGAGATCGTGTTCAGGTCGCTGCCGGCGGCTCCGGCGACTATCGCTGACATCGGCGGCGGGCCTGGCCGCTACGCGCTTTGGCTGGCTCATCTCGGCTACCGAGTCATTCACCGGGACCTGATGCCGTTGCATGTCGGTCAGCTGACGGCCGCCGCCGGGCCTGACTCCGCGATCGAGTCTCGCGTCGCGGACGCTCGGCGGCTCGACGTGACCGACGCTAGCGTTGACGCGGTCCTGCTGCTCGGACCGCTGTATCACCTGGAGCGGGAACCGGACCGGCTGCAGGCGCTGCGGGAAGCAAGGCGGATCGTGCGGCCTGGTGGCCTGATCTTCGCGGCGGCGATCTCACTCTGGGCGGCGCGGCTGGACGGGATCCTGCGGTTGCGGCTCTATGAGCAGTACCCCGAGATGACCGAGGTGGTCGGCCGGGTTGAGCGCACCGGCGTGCTCGAGCCGCTGCACCCCGCTTCTTTCTGCGGCTACACGCACCGGCCGGACCAGTTGCGGCAGGAAGTGCTGGCGGCGGGGCTCGAGGTGGTGGACCTGGTGTGCGTCGAGGGCGCCTCGTTCCTCCTTGGTGACCTCGCCGATCGGATGGCGGACGCGGCGGCCTGGCGCGTGGTCCTGGACGCTGCCCGTGCGCTTGAGCGCATACCTGAGCTGATGGGAGTCGGGCCGCACCTGATGATCACGGCGCGGCGACCTTAGGCTGGCCCGGCGACGGGGCGAGTGTCGCCGGCCGCGCTGGCGTTATCGGCCGCTGGGGTAGCCTGGCGCGCGTGCGGCTGACGACCTTCTGGGAGCGGATGCGGGCGCAATTCGGCGAGGCCTATGCCGACAGCGTCGCCAGGGACTACGTCCTTGCTGGTCTTGGCGGCCGGACGGTCAATCAGGCCCTGGCCGACGGCGAGGATGCCAAGGTGGTCTGGCGGGCCGTGTGCGAGGCATTCAAGGTGCCCGAGCGGCTACGGTGATCGCGGCCGGGGCGGGTCCGGAGGCGTGGTGATCAGCCCAGCGCAGCGTCGGCTGGTGCTCGTATCAGGCCCGCCAGGATCGGGGAAGACGACGATTGCCGGTCCGCTGGCGGCCGAGCTTGGCTTCGCGCTGCTCGCCAAGGACCGGATTAAAGAGACATTGCACGACTCGCTGGGGCAGGACGAGCCCGACGTGGGCTGGTCGCGGCGACTCGGGGCAGCCTCGATGGAATTGCTGTGGGCCCTGGCCGCTGACGCGCCAGCGGCGGTACTCGACGCGAACTTCTGGCCGGACGATCCGCGCAACAGCCAGCGGCTAGCCGCGCTTGCCACCAGGCCCGTCGAGCTCTTCTGCAAGTGCCCGGCGCAGGAATACCGGCGCAGGTACGCCGAGCGGGCTAGCTCCAGGCACGTCGTGCACGTCGACAGCCACCGCCCCCACCTGCCTGACGAGGCGTTCACCCGTTCAGACCGGCCGATCGGGTTCGGAGTCGTCCTCACCATCGACACCGCGATGCCGGTGGACATCCGCGCGCTCGCTTGCGAGGTCCGCTCGCGGCTGCCGTAGCCCCGTGGCGTGCTGGGGTCACAGGTCTGGCTTGTGATCCTTGGGCCATCCCACATTGACGGCGGGGGAAGGCCCGCCCACAGTACCGGTGTGAAGACCAGGGCAGCAGTGTTGTATGACGTCGGCAAGGACTGGGAAATCGTCGACCTTGAGCTTGACCCGCCCAAGGCGAACGAGGTCCTGGTGCGGTTCGTTGCGTCGGGTCTATGTCACTCCGACTACCACCTGCAGACCGGCGACATCCCGGTTCGTTACCCGATCGTCGGCGGCCACGAGGGCGCCGGCATCGTCGAGCAGGTTGGCGAGGGCGTCTCGCGGCTGAAGCCGGGCGATCACGTGGTCTGCTCGTTCCTGCCGGTGTGCGGTCACTGCCGGTTCTGCTCCCGCGGTCAGACTAACCTGTGCGACCTTGGCGCCCTGTTTGTTGACAACTGCCTGCCGGACGGTACGTTCCGCCTGCATCGTGACGGCCAGGACTACGGCCAGATGTGCCTACTCGGCACGTTCTCCCAGTACGCGACGCTCTCGGTGCACTCCTGCATCAAGGTAGACGACGACCTGCCACTGGAGACCGTCGTGCTCGCGGGCTGCGGCGTGCCGACCGGCTGGGGCACGGCCGTCAATGCCGGCGGCGTGCGCGCGGGCGACACCGTGGTGGTCTACGGCATAGGCGGCGTCGGCATCAACGCGGTGCAGGGCGCGGCTTTCGCGGGCGCTCAGCACGTGATTGCCGTTGACCCGCTGCCGAACAAGCGCGAGATCGCCGCGCGGCTCGGCGCCACCCACACCGCTGCCGACGCGGACCAGGCCCAGGAACTGATCACCGAGCTCACGAAGGGCGTCGGCGCCGACCACGCGCTTGTCACCGTGGGCGTGGTCACCGAGGACGTGATCCGCGCGGCATTCGCGGCCGTACGCAAGCACGGCAGCGTCATCGTGACCGGCATAGCCGGTCCCGGCAAGATCACCATCCAGCTGCCCAGCTTCGAGCTCACACTGTTCGAGAAGCAGATCAAGGGTGCGCTGTTCGGAGGCGGCAATCCGTTCGACGAGATCCCCCGGATGCTGGACCTGTACCGCTCCGGCCGGCTCAAGCTGGACGAACTCGTCACCACGCGGTACCGCCTGGAGGACGTCAACCAGGGCTATCAGGACCTGGTGGACGGCAAGAACGTCCGCGGCGTGCTGATCCACTCGCACTGAGCCCGCCCGTTGACTCATCCCGGCAGCGTCGTGGCGCCAGGCCGGGTTGCCGTTGTCACCGGCGCGGCTAGCGGAATTGGCCTTGCCCTGTGCGAACGCTTCGCCGCCGAGGGCATGCGCGTCGTCATGGCCGATGTCGAGGCGCCGGCGCTGCGCAAGGCGGCGGACAGGTTGCGCAGCCAAGGGGCCGTCGTGCTGCCGGTGCGGAC
>JASHUG010000171.1 GCA_030040155.1 Streptosporangiaceae bacterium
CCGGTATCGCTCGTGTACTCGCCGCCGCTACGAGCTAGCTGAAACCGACTCGGATGAGCGGAGCGCCAACTCTAAGAATTCGGCCGCAGTCGACATACGCATATTTTGCATTCGGCTCAGCGTGATGACCGGCCGGTGGCCGGCGGTTGGATGCTGACCTTCGCCCCGAAGTCATACAGCGTCAGCTTGAGGTCGTAGGTAAAAGCCACCTCGGACCCGAGCAGGCTGACTGAGCCGTGGCCGGTGATGCTGAGCCGCCGAAGGATCAAGCCTGACTGGCTGACGTCGATCACCACGGTCCAGCGGCTTGCGCGCTCGGGAAGGCTTCCGAACGCGTGGAAGGAGTCGCCGGGAATGGTGAGCTCGATCTGGCGCACTCGCGTTCCGTCAACCGTAGTCACGCCCAGACTGCGATAGCCGGATCCGACCCTGGCGATGTCGTCGAGTGCTTGCGCTGGGTATTCGAGGGCCTGGTCGATCGGGCTTGCGTGGTCCGGCGGGATCGGGACGAGTACCCACTGACCGCTGCTGCTACGGGTCCAGACCTTGTTGCCCACGCTGACGATGTCTTGCGTTAGCAGCGGTTTCCCGAGAATGGTCCCGACTTCCGTCAGCTCGCCGCGATCAGGGAATTGGGTAGCGCCGGTGCCCGTCAACGCGGTCGTCACGTTCTGCCCGCTGACGGACAGACCGATGGCACCGGTGAGGTCGAACCGGGCGGACTTCTCGGCTCCAGTGTGCACGGCGGCTTCGTGCAGGATCGCGGCGTAAGCGGGCGGAGCGCCGGTTGGTCCGAGCACGGCTACCAGCGCCACTACCAAGACGATTGCCGCGGCCACCCCGGCCGCCAGGCTCACGGGAGAGCGCCACCGGCGTCTGCGCGCCTGTGCAGCGCGCACCGGTGAGGCGGTCGACGACGGCGCGAGCGGCGTTGTGGCGGGAGAGCCGTCAGCAGCGAACTCCGCGCGAAACCGAGCGATTGCGCGGTCGGCCGCCCCGGCCGGCGGCTCCGGCAGCGGCAGCAGGGCGAGCCGTGCCTGGACTTCGGCCAGCGCACTGGAGAACGCTGCGCAGCCCTGGCAGCCGGCCAGGTGATCAAGCAGTTCGCCACCAGCCGCGCTGTCGGCCAGGCGCTGGCGGATCTCGGCGCACTCGGAAGGCAGGGGTTCGCTCATCATGCCGGCTCCCCTTCCTGCACCGTAACCGCCGCTTCAGTGTCCCGCGCTGCGACGGGCTGCCCGATGAGCGAGGCAGCTAGTCGCTCCCTGGCCCGGCCCACTCTCGACCGGACGGTTGAGGCAGGAACGCCGAGCAGGCTGGCAGCCTCGAAACTGCTGTAGCCGTAGTGATGAACGAGCAGGAACGCCTCACGGTCGTCGGCCGGCAGCCGGTCGAGCGCGGCTCGCAGGTCGAACCGGTCGGCGAGCGCTTCCATATCGGATGTGCTGCCGGCAACGGTCTCGAGGTCCGGAGGGATGACCGTGTCCAACTGCTTCAGCCTGGCCCGGTCAATGCACAGCCTGCGGCATATGGTGGCCAGCCAGGTGCGGAGCGAGGCATCGCCGCGCCATCCGGCGAGTGCGCCATAGGCTCGCAGGAAGGTGTCCTGGGCCAGCTCCTCCGCCGCCATCTCCTCACGCACGGAAAGGAAGGCAATCCGCCACACTGCCGCATAGTGACGGCGCACGAGCGTCTCGAACGCAGCCGTGTCGCCGGCGACGGCACTGGCGGCCAGGGCGGCGTCAGTCGGTTCGTCCACGACCGGCCGCGCGACGGCACAGAGGCCAGCGCCGCGTATGCGCGCTGGACAGGAAGACACCACCGCCATATTGACGTAGACGGGTGCAGGGGCCGTTACTGACGGCACCACTATTTTGCCCGCGGGAACCTAACACTCAGATCGCCTCGTCAGTCTGACGCCTTCCCTTCGTCTACACCGGGCATGAAACGTGCATCGCTAACTACAGGCCGGCTTGGTTTGCTAGCCACCCTGCTAACTGCAACTCTCGTTCTGGCGCTGTCGGCCTGCGGCAGCGCATCCCCCGGTAGTAGCTCGGCCCCGTCCGGTAGCTTGACGCCGTCCGGAAGCTCTGCCCCAAGCGGTAGCTCTGCCGCAAGCGATAACTCGGCTCCGAGCACTACTTCAGCACCGAGCGGCGTATCTTCGACGGCATTTTGCGTGATCTGGCAAGAGACTCGGACGACTCTCAACGACATGAACACCGTCATTGGCCCCGACACCTACAGCATGTCCACCCCGGCCTCGGACCTGCTTCCGGTGATGCGCGCCATCAACGAAATCTTCGAGCGCCTCGACCAGGTCGCGCCCACGGCCGTGAGCCCTGACATGACCACCCTCTCGAGCTTCTGGAACCAGATCGTCACCGACTTCAACTACGGAACGACGCTCGCCGAGGTCAAGGCGTATATCAAGGCGCATCCGCCATCCGACAGCTCCACTGTTGACACCGCCGTGCACAACCTGGACAACTACCTGGCCACGACCTGCCATATCGACATCAGTTCCTGACGATTCCAGTTCCGTTCCACCCAGGTGATCCCGTGCGGCGGCCTGTTCAAGGCCGCCGCACGGGACTGACTTTCCTCCGAACATGAGTTGTAAGGGGGAGAGCGGACAGAGCGCGGATGCTCTATACGCGCGAACGCGTTCGCGCCAGCGCCTCTCTTACCCGCGTGAGGAACTGGGTCTGGTCACGGGCGCTTGTTACCTTCATGCGCTCGAAGTCGTCGGCGAGCCTGACATCGGCGTAGAGGTCTCCGAGATCCTCGTGGAAGTGCAGGAACGCGCGAGAGCCACGCGAGAAGTTGCCGCGCTTGCGCTCCCGCAGCTGGGACAGCCCTCGAAGCTCGGCGAGCAACTCCTCAAGGCGATCAAGGTCTTCTTGCGTCGCGTGTCGCACAGGTTGAGCATGACGGCGACCAGAAGCCCGACGCAAGAATGGGCCCGCGCTGATCGAGCACGCGGGCTGACGGTCAGCGCCGTTGTGGCTGGCGCAGGGCCGGTGGATCCTCGGCCCGTGGTGCAACTGCGGCGGGCGGTATGAGCAGGGAACAGATGAGCCCAGCCAGGCACAGGCAGGCGGCGACGGCGAAGGCGCGGTCATAGCCTGCGGTCAAGGCGCTGGCCACGTCGTGAGCGGCAGCGATGGCCGTATTGGCGCGATCAACGGCGATGGTCGCAAGCGCGGCTAGGCCCAGCGAGCCGCCAACCTGCCGGGAGGTATTAAGCACGCCGGAAGACAGCCCAGCCTGGCCGACCGGAACGCCGGCTGTCGCGGCGCTCGCGAGCGGGGTGAACAGCAGGCCGAGTGCGAGGGCGGCGATACAGCCGGGTCCGAGCACATGGGCCAGATACGAGTTATGCGCCGGGAGCCGAGCGAGCCAGGCATAACCGCCCGCGGCGAGCAGCATGGCGGCGACCAGCAGCGGCCGCAGGCCCGTCTTCGGCAGCAGCCGCGGGCTGGCCTGAGCGCCGAGAATGACGGCCAGCGCCATGGGGATGAACGCGACGCCAGCCCGCAGCGCGCTGTAGCCGAGCACATCCTGGAAGTAGAGCGACAGGAAGTACCACATGGAGAAGAACGCAGCGCCCACCGGCAGCATCACGACGTTCGCCCCGGCCACCGAGCGTGAGCCGAACAGCCGGAACGGAACGAGTGCGGCGGCGGCCTGGCGCCACTCCACCACCGCGAACACGGCCAGCAGGACGACCGCCGCCGCGAGGGCCGACATGGTAGGCGCTGACAGCCACGGATGGGTGCTGGTCTCTATGACGGCATAGACGAGGGCCCCGAGCCCGGCAGTGATGGTGACCGCGCCCGCGACGTCGAGCGGTGGCCTGGCCGCACCGCCCGCCGGGCGGCGTGACTCGGTCAGGTACGTCGCCGCAACGGCGGTGGTGATAACGCCGACCGGAATATTGACGAACAAGACCCATCGCCACGACAGCTCGGCGGTAAGCACCCCGCCGAGGATCGCTCCGGCTGCGCCACCAGCGCCGGCTACAGCGCTCCACGTTGCGATCGCCTTGGTTCGCCGTCGCTGATCGGAGAAGGTAGTGACGATCAGAGTGAGGCTGGCCGGGGAGAGGAAGGCGCCGCCGATGCCCTGGACAGCACGGGCGGCGGTCAGCCACTCCGGGCTTTGCGCGAGGCCGCCCGCGAGGCTGGCCAAGGTGAACAACCCCATCCCGAACAGGTAGATCCGGCGACGCCCGAACAGGTCAGCGGCGCGCCCGCCGAACAGCAGGAAGCCGGCGAAAGTGAGCACGTAGGCGTTGACGACCCACTGCAGCCCTGTGGTGCTGTAGTGCAGGTCCCGGCCAACAGAGGGCAGAGCTACGGTGACGATCGACACGTCGAGCACGACCATGAATTGAGCCACGCACGCCAGCGCGAGCACCACGCCAGCGCGGACTTCGCCCCGCTGGCTCGCAGGTCCTGTCACTAGCGCAGTCCCGGTGCGGCTGCGGTAGTCACCTTGTGCCTGCCGGACCCATCTCGCCTTGACCGACCAGCGATGCCGCACAACCAGCCTCCTCATTAGTTGGTGGTAAACCACCACTATATTCAACCACAGACGCCTGATACAGTCGCCGTCGATGGGCCACTATCCCGGCATGCCAGCGCCTGCGGACGACTACCTCGCGCTGGTACTCGACGTCGATCTCAAACTGCTCGCCGTCGCCGACCGCCTGCGCCAGCACTGGGCCGCCCACGCCGCAGCGCTGGGCCTGACCACAACTCAGGTCAAGGTCCTGCTCCGGCTCACACCGGGCGAGGCGACCCCGATGCGCAAACTCGCCCAGCAATTGGACTACGACGCCTCCAACCTCACGACGCTCGTGGATCGGCTCGCGGCTCGCGGGGCAGTTGAACGCCAAGCCGACCCCGCCGACCGCCGGGTCAAGGCCCTAGTGCTTACTGCCGGAGGTGAACGGCTCCGCGATCAGTTCTGGCACAACCTCCTCACAGACACCGGGCCGCTGACCGCGCTCAGCCAGCCCGACTTGCGCACCCTGACCCGAGTACTCGCCAAGCTCGACGAGTCATCGAGTGAGACCAGCCAGCCAATGTGAACGGAGGTCGGCATGACCGAGCGGACCGAGCCTGGAGGGCTCAGCGACGAGCGCGGCCTTCTCGGTGGCTGGCTCGATTACTACCGGGCGACCCTCTTGGTTAAGTGCGAGGGCTTGTCTGGCGAGCAACTCGTCATGCGGTCCTGCGAGCCGTCAGCGAT
>JASHUG010000172.1 GCA_030040155.1 Streptosporangiaceae bacterium
CGCGCAGGGCACAAGCCACGCCCCGCCAAACCCGGCATAACACCGTGGACTGAGCCCGGCTAACCCGTGGACGCCACCGTCAGCAGCGCGCATCCCCCCAGCTCACAACCAAATGTGAACTGCTCTCACTTCAGGACCTATAAATCGAACGTCGAATAGGACCGGGGGACCAGAGCGGGGACCTATCGGCACCGAAGAGCTTCGGCTGGAGTCACCGGCGGGGGGTGCAAGTGGCCAGCGGCCCTGCACATCAGCCTGGTCGGCTGAATTAGCGCGAGCTCGGTACACGAGCCATCTTCGGAGATCGCTACCTGCCTGGGCCAGGCGTAGTCGAGGGTAATGAGCTGCAAGCCGTTCTGGACCGCTACCCCAATGCGGTGGGGTGACGGTCATGCGGTACGCCACTCCGGCGGGCGCCCGGATCACGCGCATCAGCTGGCCGGATGATGGTAGCAGAGTGCCCGTCTACCGCTCGACAGGCAAGTCGCTCACCGGTGGCCTCCGTCGATGGACGTGCGACATTCTTCCGTCGAGTGATCTGCGACAGATTCGCGCGGGCCATCCGCGTTCCCTTCATACAAACTGGGCGCATGCCAGAAAGCGCGTGGCTGCAACCGCCCGGCGGATGGCCGCCTGGCTTGTGGCAGGTCCCGTACATGCTGTCCGCCGGGCCCGACGGTGATACACCCCCGTCCTGGTTAGACGGATCGAACTGTCAGAGATTCGCCTACGGCGTCTTGGCCCTGTTCGGTCTCGCCTGCCCTCCGCTGCGATCTTCGGATCTGTGGGATTACCAGGGCGCCACCACTGTCGTCCAGGACCCGGAACCACTGGACCTGATGCTCTACAACAAGACCGCGGACCCCTTCGGCGCCCACGTGGCGATCTGGATGGCGCCGGATCAGATTCTTCATCTCTGCCACGAGATCGGAGTCCCGGTGATCTGGCAGCCAGCCATGTTCGCCACCAGGCCGCGCTACGCCACGCTGGTTGGCCTCAAGCGCGTGAAAGCCCGCCGCGTGGACCGGGCCGCTGGCTCGAACTCCTGACCGCGTGTCGAGACTCGACGACGGCTCAATGGGCTCGCGCCGCGCTCAGAAGTCGGTGACGTACGCAACTGTCGCGTCGTCAGTGGCTTGCCGCGAGGCCAGCGCCTGCCGGACGGGTCGGACGCTTCCGCTGCTCTGGTCTGAGCGATGAGTTCGCTCGGGCCGAGGTCCCGGAGCACGTCCATAACGGCGCGATGCGACAGCAGGCCGAACCTGTCGGCCAGGCGGCTGCCTTTGCGGCGATCGCTGCTGTCAGCGCTGCCTATGCCCTGGGCCGCTGGTCGGGGCAGCGGCGATGGCGGCCAGCCAGGGTTGACTTCAGGGTGGGTTGAGGTCCTAGCCTCCCGCCATGAAATCCATGGCGCGACGAAAGTCGGACGCGATCGAGAAGCTGTGCAACGACCCAAGACGTCTGGGTCGCAACCGCCGACGACCTTGGGACTGCTCATCTTGTGCCGCTCTCGCTGTGCCGGCATGACGGCATGGCGCAGTCGCGGTCGGAGCCAGGAGCAAGGCGTCCGGCGTCAGGTATGCCCGGCTGGCACTCGGCCCGAGAAGAAAGTGGTGATTATCGATACTCAGGCATCCGTCGTCGCTTGTCAGGATGCCAGGCCGACGATTGCCGCTTGCCACCGCGAGCGGACGGCTGGGAGCCGGGCTCGGACGGCCGGGGACTGGTTCTATGTTCTCAATGCGACCAGGATCCACTGTGGTGAAAGGTCAGCGAGATCGCCGGGGCGCAATTCATGGACGACGTATCAGGCTTGCCTAAGGCAGCACCTGGCTCTACCCAGCAGCAGCGGTTGCTGGCCGCGACGAGGAGCGTCAGCTTGCAGACCGCCCAGGGATCGCACATCTACGGCCCACCCACCGGGCCGCGCGAGGGCCGCGCCCTGGCTGTCGGGCTGAAAGCACAGCGCGGCGTGAAGAGTGTGCGGCTCTCCCCTCGCCTTCGGAGCCTGGCGTCAGCGCTCGGTTCTGAAAAGGGCACTCGGCCAAGAATGCATCCACGGTCCGCCGAGTCGGCGCTGGAACTGCTCAGCAAGGCAAACTCCGGTCACTCGTGCTCGAGGCTCCGATACCAAATCGCATCGAAAAGTGCATACCGAAAGCTGAGAACGAGAAGGGGATCTAATGAGCAAACTGGTGTACAGCGTGTCGATATCGCTAGACGGCATCGTGGCCGGCCCTGACCAGAGCGTGGCTAACCCGCTCGGCGTCGGCGGCCTGCTGCTGCACGAATGGATGCGCGAGCTTGCCGTTTGGCGCAAAGGCGCCGCGCAGGAAGGCGGGTTGACGAACGCCAGCACTGCGGTGCTCGAGCGGAATAAGGGCAAGGTCGGAGCGATCATCATGGGTCGGAACATGTTCGGCGGCGGACCTGGTCCGTGGGGCGATGATCCGTGGAATGGCTGGTGGGGCGAGAATCCGCCATGGCACCTCCCGGTCTTCGTTCTGACCCACTACTCGCGGACGCGCTTGGACTGCGAGGGAGGCACGAGCTTCGAGTTCGTCACGGACGGGATCGAAGCCGCGCTCAAGCTCGCGCGCGCCGCCGCGAATGCTAAAGACGTTCTAGTGTCTGGTGGCGGGACCGTGGCGAAGCAGTGCCTGGCGGCCGGCCTGCTAGATGAGATCGAGCTGCACCTAGTCCCAGTGATCCTGGGTGCCGGCGTCCGACTGTTCGATGACAAGGCGCCCGCAGCCGCCCGAATGGAGCAGGTCGACGTCGTCGAGGCGCCCGGAGTTACGCACATCCGCTACCGCGTCCGCCGGTTAGCGGCCGCAGCAGCCCTGCTCTCCTATTGCCGGGCCACCAACTCGATGCCCACAGCCAGCTAGCTTGGCACGCCTGAAATGCGACTGGTTCGGGGAAATCAGAGTCGGCAGGCCAGTTAAGCCAGGGCTGCTTGCGGCGCCGGGCGCGGGCCGCGCCTCGGCTCAGGGTGGACCGTCGAGCGCCACGGTCCACCCTGCGCCAAGTGTTTCCTTCGCTCGACCCGGCAGCCGCCTTCGTTAAGGCCGCTCGTGCCCTGCGCTCGCGAGCGGGATCGGGTCGTTCCCCTGGGTCCAGGCACCGTCGCGGTAATGGGCGAAGCGCTCGATGCGCAGCATCGCCTGGCCTGACGCCCGCTCAACGGCCAGCTCGGTGATCCGGGCCTGGGCGGGGTCGTCGCGGCGCACCTCGATCCGGGCGCATGATCGCTGCTCGGCCACCGGCCACCGCGCAACCGAAAGGGGCTGAGCTAGGACTTGGCCACAAGCTGGCGCGGCTTGCCGGTCGGGAGGCCGTTCGTCCCGCAGAGCAGCTTGTTCTTGGCCGCGAAGTGGAACTCCGGAGCGGCCGTCTTGGCGTAGCCGGTCTGCGCGACGGTGCTGAAGTGCTGAGACGGGATCGTGAACCCGTTCGACCAGGAGACGGCCGTGGAGCCAGTCAGGGTGAAGACAGCGCCGCGCGGCATCCGGATGCAGAACCGGGCGGCCGGCGCGGCCGCGGGATGGACGACGCTCGCCCCGCCCGCGAAGCGGTAGGCCCTCAATTCGAAGACGGCCGGGATCCCCGGACAGCTCAGCTCGAACTTCCCGACGTAGAACTGGGTCCGGTACAGGTCGTTGCCCTCGCCAGACGACGGGAAGGCCACGCTCGACGTCGAGGCGATGGTCTCAGTGCCGCCCTGCCGCCAGGACCCGGGGGCCCCGGTTCTCGACTCGCCGATGCCGAGCGTGGAGCGCTGGCCGCGTCCGTAGACGAAGGTCTGCGTCACGCCGCTGGTGGTCACGTACGTCTGGCCGACGATCGCCCACTGCTTGCCGAGGCTTGCGCGCAGGACCAGGTGGCACGTCGGCTTGGCCGATGGCGCCGCACCGCCTGAACCGGCCCAGCTGGAGGTGACCGGACCGGCGGCCAGGAGTGCGACGCTAATACTTCAGGATCGCGCCGCTCACCGGGACCGTGGACGACGAGGCCCAGCCGGCCCCGTAAGCATTGGCCGCGACCTGCTCGGCGTCGAGTCCGGCTGCCTCGACCGATCTGAGGGTCCGCCACAGCCAGGTCGCGGTCCCGCCGTCCAGGGCGACGCCGCGATACTCGGGCGGCAGCGCGCGGCGGATCGCCGCGGTCCAGGCTTGCTTGCGGGCCGAGAACGTCTCGGCCTGCCAGATCGCGTCGAGGATGGCCAGATGGTCAGCGCCGCTGAGCTGCCGCCGCAAGGCAATCAGCGCCGCTTCCTGGGCTTCGTCGCGGGCGATGACGTCAGCCAGGACTGCAGTCGGCTCGCGCGGGTCCGGATCCGATCCCGTAGCTCGGGCGGGAGCCGCCTCGCCCGTACGTTCCGCCGTGATCCGCGCGTACCGGCTCAGTTCCGGCGCGGCGCGCGTCCCGCCAGCCGGATCGGCGAGCCTGCAAGGCCGGGTGAACACGACCGCCTGGTTCAGGTCAGCACCCCGCGTCATGGCCGAGTACAACCACTGCCGTGCCTCCGAGCCGGCAACCACCGCGATGCCATGGCTGACGGTCAGGCCCTGCGCCGAGTGCCCGGTGACGGCATAGGCCAGATCACAGTTGCGATTATCGGAGCACCGGAACGACGTCTGCGACCAGCCAGCCTGTCCTGTCCGCGGGTCACGATCGGCGCGGCGGCGCACTGTCGCCGTGCCATCGCGATTGACTTTGAGGACGCGCATGACGTCGCCGTTGGCCAGCGTCCGGCCAGTCTCGCCGGCTTCTAGGTCGTGGTCGTTGACTCTGGCGACGATCATGTCGCCTGCGCCGGCGCGAGCGCCGTCGCGCAGCTGCACGGTCCGGGCGTCGTCGACGAGGCCGAGGTGGACCAGGTCGTCGCGGACCCGGCGGGACAGTTCCCGGCATGTCTCGTGCGCCTGGGCAATCATCAGCACGTCGCGGCCCCGCAGGTAGCTGCCCAAGTAGGCGGTCCTGGCCATGTCGAGCGCGAGATCCGGCTCGTCGCCCGAGATCCGGCCCTGCTCGTCGTACGCCGCCAGTGCAGTAGCCTCTCCGAGGCGCAGTCCCAGCGACGCATTGCGTTCCCATTCATGGGCGAACCGCACGGCCTCGGTGAGCTGAACGTATCCGAGTTCGTCGGCCAGCAGCATCATCGCGCCGCTGCCCTCGACCGCCGCGAGCTGCTGCTGATCACCGGCCGCCAGCACCTTGTGACCGTTGCGGGCGGCGAACTCGATGATGTCGGCCAGGTCGCTGGTGGTCATCATCGACGCCTCGTCCACCAGCAGCAGCGCGCCGACGTCCATGTCGGTCCGGATCCCGCGTGCGCCGCGGCGGCCGGGCAGGTGGCCGAGGAAGGACGCGGTGTTCTCGGCCAGGTCGACGCCGGCCTGCGCAAGCACGTTCCGCGCGGCCTGGGAGGCGGTCAGGCCGATGACGCGCGCGCCGGTGACTTCGCGCCACGCGCGCGCCGCTTCGGCGAGCGCGCGTGTTTTGCCCGACCCGGCCGGCCCGACCAGGACCTCGGTGGTGCGCGGCGAGGTGAGTGCGTGGAACAGCGCAGCGGCTTGATCGAGCCGCAGCCTGGACTGGGTCAACTCGGCGTGAGCGTCGCTCGTGGTCGCGGTGAGGCGGTCGGTCAGGACGTCAGGGTCGGCGCCGAGGTGCGCGGCGGCCTGCTTGCGCGTGAGCCGCGCTGCGGTCTCTCGCTGGGCGTTGGCGACCAGGCGTTCCTCCAGCGACAGCTGTACCCTGGTCGCGTACCGGACCGATCCAGGCCGGGTGTAGATGGACCGTCCGTCCAGCGGGCGGCGCAGCGAGTCGGGCAGCGCGATGAGCTCGGGAGCCTCCAGGCACTGGACCGGCTCGAATTCGCTGGTCAGCGTCCGGTCCGTCAGCTCGTTCACCAGGCGGACTGCGGCGTCCGGATCGATGCCTAACGCTGCGGTCGGCAGGGCCACCTTGATCTGGCGCATCAGGTCCGCTCGCGTCCAGGTTGCGTGCTTTGCTTGCACGCGCGCGAGTGCTTCGCGTGCCGCGATCGCGAACGTGTGCGGGTCGGTCTGCTTCGGGTCCGGCGCCGGTTTGGACGCGTGCGCGGGGCCGCGCATGTTCGAGACGCGCGAGGCGAGCGCGGCTAATGGCGTGCCGAATTTACGCGCCCATTCCGCGCCCCATTCGCGCGCGGCCGCGTCGAAGTCGATCGGGCCGTCTGGCTTGGATTCGCGGTGGCTGCCCAGGCGGTGCGGTGAATGCTGAGGTTTTCCCGCTGGTTCGGTGCCCGCCCGTATTTGCTGCGGAATTGCTCTGCAAGCTCGGCCTGCTTCGCTGTTACCGAGTTGCGGCGCGAGCTGAAAGCGTCGATCTCCTGCTGGGTGATGCCGCGTATCTCGCTTCCCATGCCGTCGGGGCGCGGCACCCACTGGACGCCAAATTCGCGCGACAGTGCCGCTTCCACGTAGGCAGCCGCGGTCGCCTGGATCGCGGGAATCTGACGCCGGATCGCCATCGTGTCGGTGGCGCGCCACTTGCCGTCCGAGAGCGTGCGCACGCGGGGTAGCACAGGATTGTGGATGTGGTCGTGCATCTCGCCGTCACGGGAAGTGCTCTGAAGCCAGGACGTGCCTACCAGTTCGGCTGGCTCCCACTTGCCAAGTTCACGGCCGTTGACAAGCCGACCGTGATAGCCAGTACGGGTCACGCCAGCCCACATCTGCAGGTGCGCCATTGCTGTGGTGTTGGCCTGCTGCAGGATCTCGCAGAACCGGGTGTCGCGTGTATCCCACCAGGCCGCTGCGACAGGGTCGCCCTCGTCCCGAGCTCTAGCTGCGTTTTCCCTGATGGAGCCGTGCAGCAAGCTGATCGACTTGCTGAAGTTCACCGTCACGTCGGTGTATGCCGGAGTCTGGCGCGTGTCCTGCCTGGCCTGATGCTCAAGCTGATGCGCGCGGTCGGCGGTCGCATGATGCTCGGCGGCGCGCAGTTGCGCTAGACGAGCTTCATAGCTTCGGGAGTAGTCACGGCGCGCGGCGCCAAGGTGTGCGCCGGTTCGCGGATCGACCAATGAATACACCTGACGAAACTGCGCAGCGTCCACGGCGCCGCAAAGTCCGAGAATTAGGCTGCCAGCGCCGAACAAGCGGCCTGCCGCTTCGCCGCGAACGTTCGCATTGATGTAGTACCCGCCAGGCGAGCGCTCGGGCTCCTTGTCGACGCCAGCGTTGTAGTAGTCCAAATCGAAGCCCGACTGCACGGTGACGACAACGCTCACCGAGTCTGCCTTTCTGCCACTGAACCAGCCATGATCACTTTTAATGCAACGGTCCATGGTGAATGCCTCAACGGCTAAAAGATACCTGGCATTCGCGCTGATGGCGAGCTTAAGTCGGCGGACTGCGAATGCGGCATTTGTTTAAACTTGTTTATCTGCAATTAAGCCATGATGCATTTCTGCAAGCACTTTGGAAGTACGGCAAAGGCCACTGGCGCCGCGAGCGAGTTCGCTGGCTTGCAATGCGCGGTCCAGTTCGGCGCCCGGCTGTTGCACGCACCGGGCGCCGGAGGGACCTCCCGATTTCGCGCGCGGCTAGGAGTCGGGCTGTGTGCCGCAACTGGGCCCGGCCCGCCCGGCGTGGGTAACTAGCAGCTGGCCGAGCGGCTAGTGAGGCTATCGTTCGTTCGTGCCTCGATGATGCTGTGTCATATAAGCCGTCATGGATCGCGAGTTTTCAGGGCGAGAGCGCCGAGGAGGAGGAGGCCGGCGGCTGCCCGCAGGTCGGTGGCCGAGGTGAGGGTTGGGTACCCGTGGGCGAGGGTGAAGCCGTGGCGGGGGAGGATCAGCCGCCCGGGCAGCGCCGCGCTTGCGACCGCCAGTGCAACGGCGCCGAGCACCTGGCCGGCCAGGACCGTCGCCTTGGCAACGAACCAGGTCAGCCGCCGAGGCATCGCGGTCAGCGACAGCTTGATCATCCCGGTGCAGTACTCGGTGCCCATGGCCAGGACGCCGGCACGGCTGCCAGCGCCTGGCCCAGGTAGATGCCGGTGAAGCTGACCTGCGCTGGGTCGATACCGCAGGTAGCTGACTGGCACCGGGCCGTGCTGGCCGCCGCCACTCCGACGGCGACGGTCAGCACGACCACACCGGTCAGTAGCCAGGCCCGGCCGGCCACGGTGCGGAACTCGGTCCACTCGGCGTGCATGGCCTGGCCGGGCAGATATCGCGGCGGCGCGACCCGGGCCGTGAAGCTCATGCGTCCCTCCGGCGCAGCAGGAAGAAGGCCAGCGCAAGCGCGGAGGCCGCCCACGCACACTCCACCGCCAGCCCCGCCCACGGCGCGAGCGGGTAGTACCCGGCATTCAGGGGATAGCTGGCGATGAGCCAGCAGGCCGAAGAGGGTGACGCGCGCAGGGCAAGCCCGACGACCGGGGTGGCTCGACGCACGGCGAAGGTCTTTGCCTCGTTCAGCCGGGCGAGTACGGCTAGGCGGTCAGCACGGGGAGACGCTCGACTGGGCGGCCGCACTCGCGCACCATGCAGGCTGCGATATCCCTATGTTTTGAGACACCCTAATGTTTTGAGGCACCCCAATCCGATGTTCTGAAACTAGGCGCATCCCTGCGCAATCGATCTTGCCTGGTCGCCCCGAGCCGGTGGCATCATCCGGCGGCGATCATGGTCAGCAACGCCGGGGGGTGGTACCTGTTCGCGTCGCGCGCGGCAACCAGCCGACGCGAGACCTGGGTCTGCCAGGACCGCGAGGGTAGCCGCGGTCCCTCAAGCGGAGCAGCGTGCTTGGCCTCGACCGTGCGACCGGCAGCGTGGCCGCCGGAAACTAGGACCCGGACAGGGCCCACCAAAGGCAGTTTGGATAGTACGCGCTACCACCGCCCAGGGTCACTTCCGACCCTGGCGAACCACTATCACAAGCATATTCTGCGTCACCGACGGAGTCCGACGCCCAGACGTTAACCAAAAACGCGTTGTCGCTCAGGTCGCCGTCCAGGACCCAGACCTGGCCGCCGCCGGACGTTTCCTCGATCACCGCCCCAAAGACGTTCTGGTCGGCGGCGTAAGCCATATTGTTTTTGTCGTTGGTGATGCTGACGATGGTTTGGCCATGGAACTCGGTGTCAAGTTCGCTATCGGCGAACGGGCAGGTGTTCGTGACGGTGCCGCCGCAGTTGCTCAGCTGGGTGATACTCACGTTCTGCGCATATCCGGGGGTTTGCTGAAAGACGTCGACTGGCATGTCGTTCCCGTCGTATCCGTTCATGCACAACGGGACCGTTTCGGTATCGCACAGCTGCACGCTGGTTCGGTTGGTGTAGCCGGGGACGGCGACGCCTGAGACGGATCTGCTGGCCGTGGCCTGCGGGATGGATCTGGCCGGAGCCGCGTAAGCGCCGGGGTTCGTCATACCAACGATGGCGACACCAGCCGCCAGGACAATGATTCTACGGATCATGCGGTGAATGGTGGCACGCAACGTTGTGGAGGTCAAAGTAATCTGAGCGGACTCGTTCTTGCCGGCCGAAGCACGTTGAACTGGTTGCTTTCCGCGGGTCAAAGGCGTAGGCCTAATAAGCTGGTCCCGCCTGCTGGCGGCGGTTGGTACACCGGAAATGTGCACAGCCTCGGCACGATTGAATGCTGTGGCCATGCGGGATGGCCCTAGCATCATCAGCGACGCCCACCAGCGGTTCGTCGCGTCTTGGACTGTCCGGCCCTGGCCGACCGGGCTGGACGGCGGTGGCCGCGACCAGGTCATCTACTACCACTAGCGGCACCACCGGGCCCGGCGGACGCTGCGCGGGGATGGATGAGCAGGTGCGCAACGCCGAGCCCATGCGCTCCCAGACCTCGCGGCCGGTGAACCGGTTGCGCATCAGGTAGCAGCCCTCGACGACGAACTCCTCGCGGTCTCACGGTCGGCGCGCTCGACGTCGGTCAGCTCCTTGTAGTAGTCGCGCAGGGCCAGCCGGCCGAACGCGACGTGCTCGATTGATGTCCGCGCGATACCGCAGCGTACCGAGGCTCTGACCCTCAACAAGATGATTCACCGGCACGGTCAAGGCGCTGCCGTTTCGCCGTCGCTGCGAACGACCTGCTCGTCTCGAACCAGTGCCGGCAAAGACCGCTCGACTACCGTCGGGAGCAGATTACGTAAGGGAGTGGGGTTGATGGGAGACTCTGCGCCTTCTCGCTCTTCGTTCGGTCGTTACTGGACGGCTGCCGCGATCAGTTCGCTGGGCACTGCGGTGACGGCGGTTGCGATGCCTGTTCTGGTTGTCCAGCTGCTCGGCGCGACGCCGTTCGAGGTGGGTGTTGTGAACGCCGCCCAGTTCGTGCCGTATGCGCTGCTCGGGCTCATCGCCGGCGTGTACACCGATCGATGGCGCCGGAAACCCGTACTGGTCTGGGCGAGCGTCGGGCGTGCTGTCTCGCTGGGCACAATCCCGGTCCTGTGGCTGAGCGGCGTGCTGCAGATCTGGATGCTGGTTATCGCTCTGTTGTTGTTCGGCGCCTTCTCCGTGTTCGGGTTCGCAGCCGATCAGTCGCTGCTTCCCCGCCTGGTGCCGCAAGCGAGGCTGGTCCAGGCCAATGCGCGGCTCGATCAAGCAGACGCCGCTGCGCAGAGTCTCGGGCCGGCGATCGGCGGCGGACTCGTCGGACTGCTGGGAGCCCCGGTAGCGATCACCGTCGATGCGATCAGCTACCTCCTTGACGCGGCACTCAACGCGAGCATCCGGGTGGACGAGCCCCGGCCTGACCTGGCCACCCGCAATCTTCGCGCTGAGATTCGCGACGGCCTGCGATGGACATACCGGCATCGCACGCTCGGCCCGCTGGCGGCATCGACCCACGTGTGGTTCCTCGCCAATGCGGCCGGGATGACCGTGCTTTCCCTCCTTGCGCTGCGATCGCTCGGGTTCACCGGGTACACCTACGGGCTGCTGCTGGCGGTCTTCGGTATCACCAGCCTGATCGGCGCGTCGATCGCGCCATGGTGCGGCGCCCGGCTGGGATCGGGTCGGGTGATCATTATCGCGCGCGTGGCGTACCCGGTCGTCTGGGTTCTGGTGGCTATCGCGCCCAACACCGCGACCGGTGACGCGCTTCTGTTCGTCGCGCTATCCCTGCAGGGACTCGCCGCGGGCGTCGAGAACTCCAACGAGATGGGCTACTGGCAGACACTCACGCCGGACGAGCTTCTCGGCCGGGTCAATGCCACCAGACGCTCGGCCAACCGGACGATGGCCGCTCTCGGAGCTCTCATGGGCGGCCTCGTCGTCGGCCTGATCGGTGATCGGCCCACCCTCATCGGCGTGATCATCGTTCTGGTGGCCGCCGCGCTCACCGCAGCGCTATCACCGCTGCGCGAGGCACCCAGCCAAGACAGCGACAAGTGCCGGCCTCGGCGCCGCGCAGCGCGCCGCTTGATCTAGGTATGGCTTAATTCGGCAGTGGCGCGAGGCTGCTGGCTGAGCGGTCGGCAATCCGACGCTGAGTCAGGGTGCGCGGTCGCCGCTTCGGTAGCTGCGCGAGCCGGCACCGCCGACCCGAGCCCCATTCGAGCCAGTCGAGTTCGACGGCCTGACCGTCACCCGTACGTGACCGACAAGGGCCGGATGGCTTACTCGCTACGCGCAACCGCCATCAAGGCCGCGCGCCCGGCTGGCAAGGACGCGGCCTGATGCCGGTCAGGCGCGTCACCACGGTGACCGTCCCTGTTGACGGGCGGTCCGGTGTCGTGCTGGACCGGTTCCCGGCCCGCACACCGCTGCTGACGATCCTGACCGCCCGGCCGGCGCTGCTGGTCACTCTCACGCTGCCCGAGCACGTTGAGCCCGGCCATGTCCGGTTCGCCCGTGATCTGGCCGACTCCGCCGCCCGGTACGCCGCCGAGGTCGAGCGCGCCTGGCGCGGCCTGCCGCCACTGCCAGCCCCGGCGCAGTCGTGATGCGCGCAGGCATCCCATCGCATGGAAGGACACCCGAACCATGGCTGAGCAGCCCGCCAGCGTCACGCCGGCCGACATCACCGCCCTGTTGCGCGATATGGCCGCGATCACACCCGATACCCCGTTAGCCGATCAGCTCGCCTGGCACGAGCGCAAAGCCCGGTTGCTCAACCAGCTCGCCGCCAGCCTGGACAGCCCGGCCGCGTACCAAGTGGCTGCCGAGGCCTGGCACCAGTGCGGCCAGCTCGCGCAAGCTCTACGCCAAGGAGGACGAGCCGTGAAGCTCTCAACGTTCTCCGGCGAGCAGGTCGTCCAGGTCACCAACCCCGACCGGTTCGCGCCTCGTCCTGCATCACGTAGGCGAGCAGCGGGTGACCAGGTCGTTGTTGGACAGGTCCCGGTACACCCCGAACGCCGCGAGTGCCAGCTAACGCATATTGGCTGCGGCGAGGACGCGGTATGACCTGCAGGTGCGGCGGCAACCCGCGGCCACGGAGGTGCTGTTTGGTACGACCACAGCCCGCAAAGTATTGCCATTGAGCGGCAACGCAATACGATCTCGGTTCGCGGGCTGTGTGCACCGCTGTAACGCGGCTGGCCCTACACCCCCCGGGCTCGCAGGGTTAGTGCCGGTGCACACAGCCGCTCTTCATACAGAACTGCGGCTTCGCGGCGGCACGGCTTCGAGTTCAACTGAGCAAAGAGGACAGTTGAACGGTCCGCGCGAGAGTAGGAGCTTGCGCTGAAGAAGACACGCGAGGAACGCGGACTTCTACCTAGCCAAAAACGGAACTCGCACCGGCCTACCAGCGGCGAATTTTTCATGGCCGCGGACACCGTTATGGTATGCAACTGCGCGTTAGCCATGCTGCCCGGTTTATGCGCGGTACGTAGCTGTCAGCAATCGACATCTACTTCGCCCAGTGGTGGAATAGCAACATGCCGTTTCACCGATCAGTCAGAATGATGCACCTGCTGGTGCTCGCCGCTGCGGGGATGGCCGTCCTGACTCTCGTGGGCACCGGTGTCAGCAGCGCCAGCCAGGCTTCCTCGCCGACGCGCAATGCCAGCACTCGCCCCGACCACTTGCCGCGTATCTGCTCGTCGGTAGAGAACCTGTACAGCACGCGGCACTCGGTCCTGCGCGACTGCGGTTACAGCCTCATCGCCCGGATTGGCGTGAGGGCGCTGCCAGGCGGAGGCGAGGCATATATCTACTCTATTGATGGGTCCAAGGCGGAAGTTCTGGTGCCGCCCCGCAGTTTCGACCCGCTCACCGCGCCGGTCTGGCGGCTGAGCGAGTACGGCATACCGACAGCCAAGGAAGTCGGCAGCCGCAGCAGGTGGATCAAGATTATGCGCGCAGCCCGCTACTCCGCGCCGCCAGCGCAACTCATTGCTGGAGGGCCGGCTGGCCCGGCCGGACCCGCCATGGCGTGTTCGTCATCCAGCATCTACTGCTGGCCATGGGCCGGCTACGTGGCCACCGGCGAGAACAATTTCAATTATGTCCAGGCCACTTACGACGAGCCGTACATAGCCTCGTCGGTGTGCACCAACGTCGCGGTCGGCTCGTGGGTCGGCATCGGCGGTTACAACACCTCGATCCTCGCTCAGGCAGGCACGTCGTTCGGAGACACAGCCCAGGGCCAGCCCAACCTGCACAACGAATTCCAGGAACTGGTAATTAACTCAACTGGCACCTACGCTCCGGTGTGGTACGGAGAGGTGGGGTACGGCGACCCTATTTACGCTAACGTGAGCTACACGCCGACAACGTCCGGACGGGGTCAATACCGTTACTACGTCTCTGACACAAGTAACGGGAACACTCTCGATGTGACCGCGTCCGCCTCGCATTACGACGGAAGTTCAGCCGAGATAATCACCGAGGCTCCCGGGACCTATAACCTCGCAAACTTCGGCAGCGTCACATTCACCGGCGCGATGATCGGCAGCGCCAGCACCTCTGATGCAACCCTGAGTTCCTGGCTGCCAAGTCCCAACACCATGACAGACAACAAGGGCAAGACGATGGCTTATCCCGGGTCCATCTACGGCGGCGGCGAAGACTTCACGAATTACGACAGCAGTTGCGATTGAGCTTCACCAACCTGAGGCTTGCTGAACGACTTGAGCCGCCCCGGCGTGTCCAGTGGCTTCATCTTGTGAGAGGAAGATGGAGTCGTGGGTCGACAGTCATCGAATTACCCCGGGAGCTGCGGGAGCGGGCGGTCCGGATGGTGACGGAGGTCAGGCCGGACTACCCGTCGGAGTGGGCCGCGATGGGCGCGGTCGCGCAGAAGCTGGGGATCGGCAGTACCGAGGCGCTGCGGCACTGGGTGCGCCAGGCTGAGACCGATGCCGGCCGGCGTCCGGGCGTGACCGGTGATGAGTCAGCTGAGCTGCGCAAGTTGCGGGCTGAGGTGCGGGAATTGTCCGGCGCTGAAGCGCCGATGGGCTGTCGGGACCCTTCGGATTTGCCGGTGCACGCGTAAAAGCGACGCCTAGCTGGAGTGGCGGCGGTGATCGCGGTCTAGGTACGCGAGGACGGGTTCGTAGGTGCGCGGCATGAGGCTGTCAACTTCGTCGCGAGTTAGCCAGCGGACGTCATCGAGGTCCGCCCTCTCGCCGACGAGCACAGCGGTGTCGGCGTGTCGCGCGGGCCGGGCCGCCACGTAGATGACCTGCCGACTGGTCTGAGGATGGATTCGCTTGCCGAGGATTCGGCCGGCGACGATGTCGAGGCCGGTCTCCTCATTTGTTTCACGCACCGCTGCGGCCGAGGGGTTCTCCCCAGGCTCGACCTCGCCACCTGGGAATGTCCAGAGCGGATTCTTGTCCTTCCGGCGGACGGCCAAGACACCGGCCGGTGACGTCACGACTACCGCCACGATCGGCGGCTCGGGTTCCGTGGGCGGCACGCCTGCAGTCCTGGTGGTGTCGCGGACGATGTCGGCGGCGCGTGCCTTGGACACTCCCAGTCGCTCGCCGAGCTGGGCGAGGGACAGGTTTTCGTCATCGCGCAGTGCGACGGCCGCGCGGCCGCGCAGTTTGCCAGCGCCTGTTATTGCCTCCGCGAGTTGGTCGACGAGCCAGCTGGCTTCGCGGTAGCGCCCCTCGGCGCTAGCGATCTGCTCTAGGTCGGCTAGAGCTGCGGCAATGGCCTCGGTAAGTCGACTGCGGATCTTGTCTTGCGCGCTCATTTGTCCTCATCGTACGCACCCGGCATACGCCCGTCTGGCGTAAGCAGACGCTTGCCTACCTGAGTCGTCGCCGACCTAGTGGCTGCCCAGAGTTGACAGCAGCGTATGTCCGGGACATACGATACTGACAAGGCAGGGATGCGGCATCGCGGAGTTCGACACGCGGGGCGCTGCGAGGCGACAGGAGATCTGGATGACCCGATACGACGCTCGGTTAGGAACGCGGATCAGTGACCCGGTCGCGCGTCGGCTGCGGCTGCTCGTTGTCGTCCGGCGGCAGCCGCTCAACCATGTGCTCACGGATCTGCTGGATCAGTCGATGCCGACACTGACGGAGCTGACCGAGCAGCTGAACAGGCAGGGGAGCGATGACAGCTGACCGGGCCCTTGTCGCCTTGCCTCCCTTTGTACTGCCGCGCGCTGACGTCACGGCGAACGGCCAGGCTGCTCCGGCTGGACCGAAGCACGCGCGTCCGGAGGCGGCGCCGCAGAAGCCGAAGAGCCCCAGTCCGCGCGCCGCGAGGGGTGACGTGACCGGCCGCTGCCTCATTGCCGGCGCGTGCCTGCTTCTCGCGAGCCTGGCCGTGGCGATGGGGATCACGTCGTTCCACGCTCAGTTAACAAATACCTTCGCCACGAAGCGACAGTGGGCCCCCGCAGTACTGGAGGCGCTCGGCCTAGACGTCGGCGCGGTCACGTTCTCCCTGCTTGGCATCGCTCTTGCCCGGCTCGGACGGCGGGCCGCCGTCGAGCGGGTTCTCGTCGTCCTGTGCGCACTGGGTTCGTGCGGCATGAACGTCCTCAACGCCAACCTCGACTCACCGC
>JASHUG010000173.1 GCA_030040155.1 Streptosporangiaceae bacterium
ACCGCGACCCCGCACCCGACAGCGGCCTGCCCGGCCGCAGCTCCTAGATCACAGGAGGACAAGACCATGACCACTGACGTTCTCAGCCTGATAGATCCGAGCCCCGAGCTCGTCCGGCTGCTCTCGCTGACCGTGGACGGCGGCCTCGACACCGAGCGGGCCCGGCACATGGTCCGCATCGGGCAGGCCCTGTATACGTACTGGCACACCTTCCTGCTCCAAGCGGGGATCGCCAGCATCGCCCACGCCTGACGCGTCATCCCGGGAGCAAACGTCGGTGAGATATTCGGTAGGAGCGGGCACTCGCGCGGGTGACCGCCCGGTTGACCTGGAGGTGTGCGAATGGCCAAGGACGTAGCCGAGGGTTTGTGGGAAATGCTGTCGGCGGCGGGGGTCCGGCGGTGCTACGGGATCGTAGGCGACGCGCTGAACCCGGTAATCGACGCCCTGCGGCGTAACGGATCAGTGGAATTCGTGCACGTGCGGCACGAGGAGTACGGCGTCTTCGCCGCGGTCGCCGAAGCACGGCTGACCGGCAACCCTGTTGCCGTGTGCGGAACCGCCGGGCCAGGCGTCACGCACCTGATCAACGGCCTGCTGGACGCGCGGAAGGAACGCGTGCCGATCATCGCGATCGCCGGCGACGTCGAGTCGTCGCTGCTGGACTCCGAAGCTCTGGAGGAGCTGAACCCCTACAAGTTCTTTGACACCGCCGCGCTGTACATCGGACGGCTGGTCAACCCCGACCAGTTGCGCCCCATGGTCAGCACCGCGATAACGACCGCGGTCGCCGAGCGGGGTCCGGTCGTCATCTCGCTGCCCGGTGACGTGGCCAGGGCGGATGCACCGGCCGGATCGCTTCGGGTACCGCTGCCCGCCACGACCATCGGGGCGGCCTCGCCCGCCGACCTGGAAGCCATGGCCGACCTGATTAACCGGGCCGGCACGGTCGCGATCTTCGGCGGGGACGGCTGCGAACAGGCCCAGGACGAGGTACGCCACCTCGCGGTCCGGCTGAAAGCGCCCGTCGGTTACAGCTTCAAGGGAAAGGCCTGGCTCGAGCACGACAATCCCAATGCCGTCGGCATGACCGGCCTGCTCGGGTACGGCGGCTGTCACGACGCCATCAACAAAGCTGACGTCCTGCTCATGCTCGGCACCGATTTCCCGTTCAGCGCCTTCCTCCCGCACAAGAACGTCAAGACGATCCAGGTCGACCGGGACCCTGGCAAGATCGGCCGCAGGGCGCCGCTGGAGCTGGGCGTAGTCGGCGATGTCGCCGCTACCTTGCGGGCGCTCGCACCCATGATCCACGACAAATCCGGCGACCACTTCCTGCGCGAGCACGTCGCCAAGACCGAGCATGCCCGGCGGCGACTGGGCCACTACGTAACCAAGGGCCCTGGCCTCAAGCCCATCAGGCCTGAATACGTCGCCGCCGTCTTGTCGGAGCTGGCCGACGATGACGCGATCTTCACCGTCGACACCGGAACACCCTGCATCTGGGCGGCCCGGCACATCACCTACGGCGGCAACCGCCGCCTGTTCGGCTCGTTCACCTGGGCATCCATGGCCAGTGCGGCGCCCAACGCCTTCGGCGCCGCGCTGGCTTTCCCCGGTCGGCAGGTCATCGCGCTCTGCGGTGACGGCGGCTTCACCATGCTCGGCCTCGGCGACCTGATCACCCAGGTGCGGCACAACGCGCGGGTCGTCAACGTCATCTTCAACAACAGCAGGCTGGACTTCGTCAACATCGAGCAGCAGGAAGCCGGGTTCGTTCCGTTCGGCACCGATTTCGCCAGCCCGGACTTCAGCCAGGTCGCCACCGCGCTCGGCGCCCGTGGCATCCGCGTCGAGGAACCCGGCGACCTGCGCGGCGCTTTGCGGGAAGCGCTTGCTTACACGAGCGGGCCGGTCGTGGTCGACATAGTGGTCGACCGGTACGCCCTCGCCCTGCCGTCTCATGTGCCCGCCGAGACAGCCAAGGGATTCACGCTTAGCGTCGCCAAGCAGGTACTGAGCGGGAAGATGGACGACGTCATCGAGACCATCGAGCACAACGTCCGGCTGCTATGACTTGGAAGGCTTGACGAGAATGTCGGCGCTAAACCCGACCCAGACGATCATCGTCCCGACAGTTACGTCACTGACAGGCTGTGCGTCGTCCTGTCCGGCGTGTGATGGTGCAACAGTGGCGCGGACTTTGATCCCGCCCGGGCGGTACCCGTCTATCCCGGCGGCTTCGTTCGCCGCGTGGCCGGGACACCGCACTACGACGGCGCGCGAGCCGATGCCGCCGAGCCCGCAGTCATCGTCGTGAGTGGGAGCGGCCCAGTGGGCCAGCAATGGGTCGATCCGTCTCAGCCGATGGTACGGAGTTGGTGAGTCTCATACAGCGCCACGGACCTAGGCCGCGCACCAGTGCCTGCCGGAGCAGTCTCTCGGCCTGCGCGGGACGGTAGCTGTCCCCATCCGGTTAGTCCCTGTCATGGCAGAACCTCCGGGGGCGATGAGGAAACGGGTCATGCGTTCGGCGGGAACCGTAGTGGGGACTGCGTCCGTCCGGGTGCATGCGTGCCGGTCAGGATGAGCGCGGCTGTCGGATGCGGAATGCCGCCCCTGTGTTCCCAGTGGTGCCTGGCGCGCGGGCACCAGCGGTTCGCTGGTACGTTCGCACACGGGTTGGGCATCGTCGGCAGGTTCCTGGGCAGGGGCTTCAGCACAACCTTCCCGGTCACCTTCGGATAATGGGCGCCCGCCGGGCACGCTCCCAGGCCGGTGTCGCACAGGACCTGGTCGAACAGAGCGCCTCCGGTGTTCGCCGCTTTGGTGATGGTGCCGCACCGACGCTGCGTCCTCTCCAGGTTGGCTGGCGCGCTGCCGTCTGGGTCTTTGTTGTCGGCGAAGCAGTTTTGCGGCTCGCCACCGAACAGGGTGATCTGGCCGAAGTCGGAGTTGCTCGGGTTATGGAAGTACCCGTTGTGCCGGAAAGTGTTGTGCAGCAGTGCGTCACCTTCCGGGTCCATGACGCAGCCGAAGACGGGTAGCTTGTGGCCGCCGATGCCAGTGCAGGTCTGGCGCAGGCTTGGCGTGCCGGATTGGGCGTAGGGCACGAACAGCGCACCCCACGCGCCGTTGTTCACGATGGTGTTGTCCATGACGGTGTCGTAACGGCCGCCGGATATCGTCAGGCCGGTGCCGACCGGGCCGGCCGCAGCCGAGCCCGCCGCCGGAGCCATGTTGTTGTTGTTGTCGTGAATGTAGTTGTGGACCAGCACCCAGCAGGAGGTGGTGTGCGTGATCGGGCTGCTGCCACCGTCGGGGCAGCGGCCGTCCTGTGGGGCTGGCGGGTCGCCGATGATCTGCGTGTTGGTGTCGAGCCCGTCCTGGTTCTGGTCGAACTGGGAGTTCTCGATGATCACCGTGCCGCCGGAGTTGGTGCCGGAGTAGCCGAGCGCGTTGTTCTCCATCCACATGTGGTCCATGACCACGTCACATAGCTGCCTGCAGGCACCGACGTAGGTACCCGAGTCGTTCATGTTGCTGGCATACAGCTCGTTCCACGACGCGGGGCCAGCCGAATTGCTGGCGAAGATGCCGTACTCCGCGGCGGTGTTCTCTGTGTCGAAGAACGTCGAGGTCGCGGTCAGATAGCTGCCCCAGTAGCCGGTCAGGCCGATCTTTCCTGAGTTGTCACCGCCGTTCCACCAGATCTGGTTGCCGGAGTCGCCGGTGCCGGCCAGGAAGTTGCAGGCCGTGAGGTTCTCGATGCTGACGTCGTTGGCCTTCCAGACCACAATGCCGTTGCGGCCGACGGCCTGACCGTTGACCACGCGGCCGTAGTTCTGCTCGGACGGTTGCGAGCTGCACGGCGACGCGCCGGCCTTCGTGCCGTCCACGATCACCGTGTTGCGGTTCATGCCGCGCAGCGTGATGCCGCTCTTGTCGATGAACACGCCCCCCATCGCGCCGTCTGCCGGGTTGCCGTATGGCCCGGTCTCGTCGGCCGTCTCGTGATAGTCACCGGGGCCGACCAGAATCCAGTCACCGGGTCGGGCGGCGTCCACGGCTGCCTGGATGCTGGAGTAGCGGCCGGCCTTGCCGTGATACGTGCCGACCAGCAGCACCTTCGGGCTGGCAGCCCACGGCCCGTGAATCGTCGTGACAGAGTCAGCCGACAGCGTCCACGCGGATAGTAACCCGCAGCCCAGCACCACAGCGCCGGCGATTGATGTCAGCCGGAGTCCCTCGTGTCTGCTACCTCTCACTCCAGACCTCCCGTTACCCGTCTGCCAACAGCAAAACCATACGAGCCTGCCCTGGTCACCGGTAGGCCTTCGGCGAGCGGCATGTTGATCACAGGCCGGTGCGCTGCCAGTGCCGGTACTGGCTCTTGGAGTGCACCCGGCGGTAGGCGAGGCTGGCGGCGAAAAACAGAGTCTGGTAGGCGGCGGCGCCGGTCATCCGCTGACGGCGTTGCAAGGGCTGATAGTGCGGGAGGTCCTGGACGGCCGGGCAGATGTCGGCCGCGAAGTCGAGGTAGGCCTGGACATTAGTTTCTGCGAGGCGGTTGCTGTCGTAGGCGCGGCAGGCATGTAGCAAGGCCTCGTCGGCGAGGGCGGCCATGGCCTGCTGGTAGAGCGGTCCGGGGTGGGCGAGATGGCCGCCCATGTCGGCGAAGAACAAGTCGAATGCCTTCCGGCGTTCCTGCAGGTCAATGTAGGGGTGGTCGCCCTGGGTGGCGCTGACACTGTCGGGATGCTCGCGGTGGAAGACCTGGTCGGGTCCGTCGATGTGGCCGACGTCGGCCAGCGCCGCGACGCTCAGCCACATTTTCATGTCGCCGGCGAGCTTGAGCCGGGTTTCCCAGCCGCCGATCTCACGCATAACGCTGGCGCGGACGACGGCCTCGGAGGTGGTGATGCAGCTGACGGCCTTGCGGCAGCGGTCGGCCAGCCAGTCCGGTCCGGCCCAGATGCTCCAGCCCCGCTCACGCAGGTTCGCGCGCACAGGGACCGGGCCGGCGAAGTGATACGGGTGGCCGTAGACGAGCCCTACGCTCGGGTAGGCGTCAAATAACGCTGCCGCGCGAGAGAGTGACCTGGGGGTCAGCACGTCGTCCGCGTCGAGCCGGACTATTAGATCGCCTGCCGCGAGGGCGAAGCCAGCGTTGAAGGTGACGGCATGGCCCTTGTTCTGCTCGTGGCGCAGCACGGTCACGCGGTCGTCGGCGGCAAGCCGGGCGCACACCTCTGGCGTGTCGTCGGTCGAGCAGTCGTCGACGACAACGACCTCCACCCGGACGCCGTCCTGGGCGAGAGCGCTGGTGACCGACTCGGTCAGGAACCGGCCGTAGTTGTATGTCGGGATGACCACCGACACCAGCGGTCCGGCACCTGGCCGCAGGCGAGGGACCGGTGCTGGAATCCTCGCTAGGGGCGAGATCCGCGTTGCACTAAGGGAGCTAGCTGGTCCCACAGAATCACGTTCCGTCCTCGTCGTTGCAGACATGATCGAAGGCACGCGAGCTTCTTCTGCGGGGGCTGAAGATTTGCTGAAAATAGCACGATCCATCGAGTGCGGGTAGTCGCACCCAAGCTGGGCGCAGCTGGCGTGATTATTCGGCGCGGCGAACCTGCCCGTCCTGCGCTTCCTCGGGACGGGTCTGGGGTCAGGAGCGCGCAGGCCATGCACCGCGAAACCTGTGGCCAGCACGCGACGGGATCGGCAAGTGCGCCGGGCACACTTCAGCAATCAGGCATACGATTTGCGGTTGTAACCTCCGCGAGAAACAACCTTGTGGCCGACTGCGACCCCAGCAGCTGGCGAGCGTGCTAGACGGCTTAGCCGACGACGAGGGCTTACCTGTGTACCTACAGCGTCTCGCCGGCCTATCCGGCAGGGAGGGCTGATGGCGCCAATCGTCGCCAGCACCGAGGTCGCGCGACCAGCAGAGGAGGCGTTCGCCTACGTGATCGACCCGAGCACGATGTCCGAGTGGCAGCAGGACGTCGTGCGCGGGCACCTCGATACGCCTGCGACTCACGTCGGGTCCAGATGTACGACGACCCGCAGGATCGGCGGCCGTGAGCGGGAGGTGGTTACGGAGGTCACCGACTACGACCCGCCGCGCCGGTGGGCCGATCGCGGCATCAGCGGCCCGATCCGGGCGATCGTCGTGGTCACCGTTGAGTCCCTCGCCGAAAGCTCACGATCTCGGGTGACGATCGGGGTGGACTTCACCGGGCACGGGATGGGGAAGCTGCTCGTCCCCCTCATCGTCCGCCGGCAGGCGGCCAAGGAGATGCCAGGGAACATGAAGCGGCTCAAGCAGCGCCTCGAAGCCAGCAGCTAGATCGCGCGCCATTCCGGATCGGTCGCCGATTGACGATTGATGGCCCAGGCTGCTCGCGTCCCGGTCGACGATTGCGGGCAGCAGGCGGAGGGGCACTGGCCAGCAAGCAACCGGGCCTGGCGCCCGATCCGGGTGACAGGGCAGTGAACGCCTTCCGCTCCTTCAGGGAGCAAGGCGGTCGCGCGCTGAGCCAAGTTGCCCGTCTGGGCACGCGTCGCGCGTGGTCAGCTGCCGAGCGCCAACCTGGCCGTCCCGAGCTCAGGGACTGGTCGGCGGCGAAGTCCGTGAAACGAGGGCAACCAGAATTGCGCCGACGGTTATGATCGCGATGAAGATTGCGATACTGATGAGCCATTGTCGCCAGTTGCGAGACACGAAGTGACCAACGACGGCAGCAAGACCTGGCTCGGAGGTGCGAGCTGTCTGTGCCTCATAGTTTTTCTGTCGAACAGCTAGCAGCTCATTTACTGTGTCACTCCAAGGCCTCTCTATCTCTTCAGTAATCTTAAGAAAGCCGGGAACTCCGCGACGCCAGCAGCCTCGTGCCAATGACTTATAGTAAGGAGTCAAAAGAACCACAGTAAAAATGACTCCAGCAGCTAATTGGTCTGTGGATATTTCACGGAGCACAGTGTAATGAAGCAGCCAGATATAAATACCAGTAAAGATGCAGGCGGTCGCCGTCAACAGCTTCACAAGCAGAGTCTGCGCGCTACCTTGGCCCTTCTTGTCCAGCCCCATGCTGTATGCCTCGTAAGGAACTCCCATTAGCAGCCATATGGTAGCCGCCATTAGAAGCCCGGCCAAGCGAGTCCCATAACTAAAGTCGGTCAAGATTGGCGTGGACTTGGCGCCGTTGCTGGCCAACAGGGCCAGAATGTGCGTTACCAGGTTAATGGTGTAGATTGATAGGTTAAACCCAATTATCCAGGCTACAGCCTGGCCTGTCAGGCTGACCAAGTGACGCCGCCGGTTGCTGGCTGCCCAAATTGCCATGCAAAGCAGCACCGGAATGACAAGTACGCCTATCCCTCCAAGGGCTGGCGTCACCATGGACACAATTACGCAGACGAAAACAATACGGCCATCGAGTGTTCTCGGGAAGAACAAGGCCGTGACGGCCAGGACCTTGTGTGTGTGACGTTTTGGCGCGCCACCAGACGCCTCAACCTGGCGAGCTCCAGGTATCCCATGCCCCAGACCGGAATGCTCAGCGCATGATCCAGTACGCGCCCGGTCCGGAAGGCCCTCCTCCTGAGGCGGCCCGTTCTCGCGCTGTTGCAACCGCGGGCCTCGCTTACAGGTCGGGACCGAGGCCCGCGCCGCCAACAGCCTGCTCCGAGGGTAAATGCACGGTCATGCCCGGTGAAACAATCATAGATCCGCAAAACATCGGTTTGGTCCTCTCGATGGGCGGCCCCCCGGCAGTCGCCGTATGACTGGCCAGATTCGGGCCAAGGGCGGCATGCTGCACATGCTTGCATGGACAGAGGCAGAGCGTTAAGCCGCTGATACAGGTCATCCAAGAGTTACTCTCCGGGAGTTTCCGCGCCGGTCAATGAATCCCGACGCCTGGCGATCAGCAATCTGCCTCCGCCTGGCCAACCAAGCGGACGCGGTCGCGACTCTCTCCGGCCACTTCCTGTCGGTCGCACCCCCACCAGCAGGCGGCAGGTCGTACTTAGCTTGACTGCTAATTAGCAAGATAGCTAACATCGCATCATGCCTGATGACGCGGGAGTGTTCAAGGCACTCGCTGACCCGACTCGGCGCCAGATTTTGTCTGACCTGCGGGGTGGCGAGCTGTCGGCGGGGGATATCGGTGCCGGGTTCCCCATCAGTGGTCCGTCGATCTCGCGCCATCTGAGCATCCTCCGCGCAGCGGGGTTGGTGACCGAGCGGCGCGACGCCAACCGGATCCTTTACTCGCTCGTGCCCGACCGTTTGGCGGTCTGCGTGGGCGGCTTCCTGTCTGCGGTTTGTCCCGAGCAGGTAGTGCTCCGCCAACGCCGCAACCGCACGTCGACCCGGAAGCGAACGGAGCCCCAAGAGTGATCACCAAGAAGATCGATTGCGTTATCGAGCGCCGGTTGCTCGTCAGCTACCGCATAGACCCCGAGCGAGTCAGGGCGGTCCTGCCCCGTCCGTTCCGCCCTCAGCTCGTCAACGGTCACGCTATCGGAGGCGTGTGTTTCATCCGGATGGGCGCCTTGCGGGCGGCCCGTCTTCCCCGGGCGGCCGGGGTGAGCACGGAGAACGTCGCGCACCGGTTCGCTGTCGAGTGGGATGACGAGCACGGTAGTCACGCCGGGGTCTACATTCCACGCCGCGACACAAATTCCCGGATCACCGCGGCGCTGGGCGCACGCATCTTCCCTGGCGCCTACCATCTTGCGCGCTTCGAGGTCGCTGAGTCGCCCGACATGATCCGCATCGGCGTCCGCTCGCGCGACCGCGTGGTAGCGCTGTCGGTCGCGGCCATTCCGACGGCGTCGTTGACCAGCGCCCTGTTCGCCGGGGTGGATGAGGCTGCTGGCTTCTTCCGCGAGGGCGCCCTGGGACTTTCCCCATCCGCCGCTGACGGCTGTCTCGACGCGGTGCGCCTAAGCGCCGCCAACTGGGAGGCCCGGCCGATGGCCGTCTCCGCCATGTACTCCAGCTTGTTCGACGATGCCACAACGTTCCCTGCTGGCACCTGCGCTCTGGACTCTGCACTGCTCATGACCGACATCACCGCGAGCTGGACAGCCGAGTCCGATGTCTCGCCATCGAGGAGCCTGGCAGTGAGACGGGACCGCAGTGCCCGCAACGTCGCTGTGTAGGCACTTGACCTGTGCACACGATCGCCCAGCCTAACCCGATGCGGACCAGGATCTGCTGACGTTGGCTCCCCGAAGAGGCTCGCGCTTTCGGGCGCGCAAGGTCTTGGCAGCTGACGGGCCTGACGAGGCTGACAAGCCTGCCGGGACGGCCGCCATCGTGGCGCCGGAACCGGTTAGCCTGCCGCCATGAGTACCTTGTCGATAACTAATGCGGCGGTATACGACGGTGTGTCTGACAGCCTGGCCGACGGGCCTGTGTATGTCGCCGACGGTCGCATCGTCTCGGTCGGCGGTCCTCCCGAGCCAGCGGACCAGGTCATCGACGCACGCGGCGGGACGGTGCTGCCCGGCCTGATCGACGCGCACTGCCACGCGTACGGCATCAGCCTGGACATGATGGCGACTGAGTCGCAGCCGCTCAGCTACGTCGCGCTAGCCGCCGCCCGCCGGTTGGCCCGTGCGCTGGCCCGCGGGTTCACGACGGTGCGTGACCCGGCAGGCGGGGACGCAGGATTGGCCCGGGCGATCGCCGAGAGTCTCATTCCGTCGCCGCGCTACCTGTGGACCGGCGCGGCGGTGAGCCAGACCGGCGGACATGGCGATGCACGGGGTCCCGATGGCGAGACCTGCCCGTGCTATGCCCACGGCTGTGAGGTTGTCGACGGAGTCGACCCGCTGCGGCGGGCGGTCCGCGAGCGGTTCCGCCGGGGCGCACACGCGATCAAGATCATGACCTCGGGCGGTGTCATGTCACTGGCCGACCCCATCCGGATCCCGCAATACTCCGCCGATGAGATCCGTGCGGTGTCCGAAGAGGCGGCTCGCCGCGGCAGCTACGTGGCCGCCCACGCCTACTCGCCCGAAGCGATACGCCATTCGATCGACAATGGCGTGCGCAGCATCGAGCACGGCAACCTGCTCGACGCGCCGACTGCGGCGGCGATGGCCTTGGCCGGGGCTTTCCTGGTGCCAACCCTAGCGGCCTATGACGCGATGGAACGACGCGGCGAGAAGATCGGCATGCCGGCTGTTTCCCGGCAGAAGAACCGGGAGGTGCTGGAGTCCGGACAGCACGCCATCGAGCTTGCACGGGCCGCCGGGGTGAGCGTTGGCTTCGGCACGGACCTCATGGGCGTGCTGGAGGACGAGCAGCTTCACGGGCTGCGCCTGCAGGCCGAGGTCGATGGAATCTGGACCGCACTAGCTTCGGCTACCTCGGTCAACGCTGAGCTGATCGGCCGACCTGACCTCGGCCGGGTTGCCGAGGGCTGCATCGCCGACCTGCTCATCGTGGGCGGCAACATCTGCGACGACCCGTCAGTTGTGTGGTCACCCGACGGCCAGCGAACCGTCGTGCAGGGCGGGCGGGTTATCGGGAGAGCGACAGCCGAGGGGAGATGACGACCTTCGCGGTCACCCAGGGGCGTTGCTCCGACGACCTATTCGGCCGGTGGTGGAGCCCTTGCCGTGACCGCAGCGCCGGGGGGTCGGAGCCGTACCGGGACCGTAACTGCTTTGGCCCCCTCAAGCCCCGTTCGGCTGCTATGAGCCTCCTGCCAGTCGGGACGGCGGGATTTTGAACCCGCGGCCCCTTGACCCCCAGTCACGATCTGCCCGCGTCTGGGCGTTGCTGAGCGTGCCCCATGAACCTCTGAACAGCGCGAATTCGGCTGGATGTCGCTCGAAGCGGCTGAGCACCCGCGGGTGCTGGCTCCCCGTTTGGCCGCCTGCAAATCGCCGGATCCGATCTGCGCCCGATGCCGCTGCGCTGAGACGTCGGGGCGCCAGGTCACCGAGAGAGCCGCGCGCCGAAATTTGCTCGGTGTTTATAGGTGGGCGGGAGCGACGCGGAGTCCGGCAGCCCGTGCTCCCGCCTGCGGGCGATGGTGCCAGACGGCGATGACAAGCCCTGGGCCGGAGATCGCGAGCGCGCTGGCGAGGTGCACGGGTTCGGCTCCTCGGAGGGCGTGGGTGCGTGCTAGGTGGCCGGCGTGTTGTTCGACGGCGCTGGTGAGCTCGACGGGGCGGTTGGCTGCCCAGTATTCGTCCCAGGTCCTGTCGGCCGTATCGTGGTCGTCGGCGGTCTGGCGCAGCCGCTTTTGGCGCTGTCGAACCACGGCCGGCCCGATCCAGGTGGGATGAAGCCGTGGTGTGGCTCGCACCAGCCGGCGTTCCGGAGCACATCCGGTCAGGGCGAGTGGAACGGGATGGCACGAGATGGACCGCCAATGCTAGTAGAGCCGGTGCCGGACGAGTGCGGCTGCCGGCAGCTTGGCGAAGACCTGCCCAACTACATGGGCTGAGCGCGGCCCGGCAGGCAGTGCGCAGCGAGGAGAACGACAATGCGCGAGCATCTGATCAGGCTGTCAGTCGGCGCGGTGCTGGTCACCAGATCTCCTGCCGGTCGGCCGGGCACTGCACCGCGTTCGGCTACGGGGTGAACAGCTCGCATCGCGTCATCGGCTGGACGGCGACCGGACGTACCCCGGCCTTTCGTCAGTTCTGGCCTCTCGAGGCCGCTGCTGTACTGTTCGGTTCGCCTCAGCTCGGACCGGCCGGATTCTGACTCCCAATGAGGAGACCGCTATGCCCCGAGTCTTTCGCACCATCCAGTGGCGGTCCCCCGTGCTGGTGCTGCTCGCTGGCGCCGCCGCCGTTTCCTTCATCGTGGCCCCGCAACTGCCCGCCGCGGCGGCGGCCGCGCGAGCAGCGGGGACAGGCTTCGGGTCGGCGATCGAGATTAGGCCGCCGGCGAACACTGCCACGGCGATTGACGCGAGCCTGAACGCCGTCGCCTGTTCCGGCCACGGTTACTGCTCGGCCGGCGGTTCCTACGCTGACAACGCCGGCGACACGCAGGCCATGGTCGTCTCGCAGT
>JASHUG010000174.1 GCA_030040155.1 Streptosporangiaceae bacterium
GTAGTGGAGAAGTTCTCTAGCGGAAGCGCGAAGAACGCCCGAAAGGCCAGGGAATGCCCGTCCAGGAGCAGCAGCCGCCCGCGTGTCCGGTGTGCCTGCTCCGACTGGTCCCGACCCGACTCCGCTGCCTTCGTTGCCACACCCGGATCTTAGTGCGCCCATCTGACAGCCGCCCGGCCTTGCCGGGCGCGTGCGGCGCCAGTGCGGATGCGCCCTACGCTGGCTGCAGCCTGAGTTCAGGACGCATTTTTGCCGAACGCGGAGGTATCGGTGCCTGACCTGTCCGAGCGGGAGCAACAGATCAAGGACGCCTTCAACACCCAGGGCAGCGACCATCTGACCGGCCGCATGGGCATCAAGATCCTGGAGGCGTCGGCAGAACGCGTCGTAGGCACCATGCCGGTCGAGGGCAACACGCAGCCGTACGGCATCTTGCACGGCGGGGCATCCTGCGTGCTGGCCGAGTCCCTCGGTTCGCTGGGATCTGCCCTTCAGGCCGGGCCGGGCCGCTTCACCGTCGGCATCGAGATCAACGCCACCCATCACCGCCCGGCGACGTCAGGCTTGGTCACAGGCGTGGCGACGCTCGCGCACGGTGGCCGCACGATGTCAACCTTCGATGTCATCATCACCGACGAACAGGGACGGCGGGTTTGCACTGCCAGGCTGAGCTGTCTCCACCGCGATGCCGTTCCGGCCGGCGGCAAAGCTCCCTACGCCTGAGCCACTAGGCCGATGTGCCGGAAGAATCCCCGGGATCGCAGGGACTTTCCTCGCATTCTGGCAGGGGAATCTCAGTGTCTCTGCGCGCCGTGGCCGGGCGTCGCTACCGTTGTGGGAAGAGCGCGCCAAGACCGAGTAGAGAACGTGCCGGCCCGGGGAAGGCCGACATGGCACCAAAGGTTTTGCTAGCTCCTGACCGTCGACCGCCTACCGGCGTGCGGTGGCCGCAAGCGACGGGTGCCGGAATCGCCGGGGGCTGCGAATCCGGAGCCCGCCGCCTGCGTTCAGGCCGAGAACGCCGCTAGTCGGCAGATGACTCCGGCTTGTCCCCTGTGTCCTTGATGGTGCCCGCGGGCTTGTCTTCCGCTGCGGCCGAAGGCTTGCCGTTCTCAGTCGCGGCCGTCGTCTTCTCGGCCTCGGCCTCGGCGAGGACATCCTCCGCAACGGAACGCATTGTCTTGCGCCGGTCCATCGACGTCTTCTGGATCCAGCGGAACGCCTGCGCCTCGCTCATGCCCTGGCTGTCCTGCAAGTGGCCTTTCGCCCGGTCGAGCAGTTTGCGCACCTCAAGCCGCTCGCGCAGGTTAGCGGCCTCGGAGTTGAGCGCGGAGATCTCGGCGAACCTGCTGGCCGCCACCTCGATCGCCGGCACAAGATCAGCCTTGGTGAATGGCTTGATCAGGTAGGCCATCGCCCCCGCCTCGCTGGCCCGCTGCACGAGGTCACGCTGGGAGAACGCGGTGAGGATCACGACCGGGGCCAGTTGGCTCGCCGTTATCCGCTCCGCCGCCGAGATCCCGTCCAGGCCGGGCATCTTCACGTCCATGATCACGAGATCGGGACGGACCTGCTCGGCTAGCTGCACCGCAGTCTCGCCGTCGGACGCCTCGCCGGCTACGACGTAGCCCTCCTCCTCGAGCATCTCGCGCAGGTCCAGGCGGATGAGGGCCTCGTCCTCGGCTATCACGACGTGAAATGGGGTCTTACTCACGAGCCGAGCGTATCGAAGACCCGGTACATTGGCGTTCGACACCTCCGCCGACCAGCGGAGCCCCGGTATTCCAACAGGCAGAGAACGCGGTCTCAAACACCGTGCAGTGTGGGTTCGACTCCCACCCGGGGCACTCATCGCCAAGATCATTCCGGTCCGTCAGATGGCCTCGCCGCTGGCGTGCGCGAACACTGCATTGTCGGAAGCGGATGCCACTATCTGGCCATGTACGACGGCGATGCACGGGATAGGGCCATCTTGCTCATGGCCCGCGGTCAGAGCCTTCGCTCAATCAGCCTTTCGACCGGCATTTCGAGGTCGACATTACGAGACTGGCGCGACCATCCCCAGAAGCGGCAATCGGCTTTCCGGCGTTGTCCTCGCTGCCGCGAGAGTCCGACGCTTCCTGAGCCGCAACCTGCCTACTCTTATCTGCTCGGCCAGTACTTGGGCGACGGCTGCATAAGCGTCAGCGGTGACCCGGCGAGAGGGGTCTTTGTCCTCCGGATCGCGTGCGCGGATGCCTGGCCAGGCGTCATGGCTGAGTGCAAGAGCGCCATGAGCGCTGTCCGCCCAGGCAACAAGGTCGGTACGGTGCAGGCGGAGGGTTGCACGTTCGTTCTTGCTTACTCGCGCCACTGGCCGTGCCTGTTCCCGCAGCATGGGCCAGGCATGAAGCACAATCGGAATATCGAGCTTGAGCCATGGCAGGAGACGATTACGAGCCAGCACCCAGGTGCCTTTGCCCGCGGGCTGTTCCACTCCGATGGGTGCCGATTCGCCAATCGCGTGCGCCGGCCGCTCGCCGGTGGCGATCGCTGGTACGAGTACCCGCGATACATGTTCACCAACGAGTCGCGCGACATTCTCGAGATCTGCGGCGCAACGCTCGATCAACTGGGCGTCGACTGGCGTTTCTCCCGCCGGAACACCATCTCGGTGGCGCGCAGAGATGCTGTCGCGCGGCTTGATGAGTTCGTCGGGCCGAAGTTCTGAGGGGCTGTCTTTGGGCGGCCTGTCGCTCCCCTGCGCTACGACCGCCCTGCGTGCCTAAGCTGGCGGCGTGATCCGGGAGCAGATTGCCCAGCTTGCGGCGGCCGACCGGGAACGGAAGGTCCCCGGCGCGCGCTCACATGGGTACCGGCTCAACCCGCCAGCCGAGACGGCCGTTCTTGCCAGGGCCGAGTCGGCTATCGGCGCGCCGCTGCCAGCGGAGTACCGCGAGTTTGTTACCACAGTCGGCGACGGCGGCGCCGGGCCTTACTACGGCGTCCTCCCGCTCGCCACGGCGCTAGACCGGCTGGAGCATGTCTTCGGCTCGCTCCTTCCGCTGGGCCGCGACTGCCCGCTGAGCACCGACGTGGACTTCAGTGAGCTCGCCGGGCGGCCGGATGACTGGAACGAGCACGTGGCCCGGCTGCAGTCGGACCCCGAGTACGCGGCGCGCTACGACGACCTGACGCAGACCTACAACAGCGAACCCTGGCTGGATGGACGGCTGCCGATCGTCGACTACGGCTCCGGCGACTGGTTCTTCCTGGTGCTGCGCGGTGCCCGCCGTGGCACGGTGTGGGCCGACTGCAGCGACAACGGCAACGGCCTGTACTGCCTGGAGGTGGACTTCCTGTCCTTCTACCGGCGATGGCTCGATGACGCGCTCGCGCGGGCCGCCGGCGATCAATCCGGTCTGCGCTATGTCAGCTACGACATCCTGCGATACGGCCGCAATCCCCGCTTCCAGCCCATCTGAACGACTCATCCCGAAAGAGCCTGCGTGACCCCAGCCGAGATCAGGACGCTGGTCGTGGTGCCCACTAGCTGATAAGAGTCAGGTCTGCGCTTCCGCGGCCAGGTCGGGATTCAGTCCGGCCAGATGCAGCCGGGCCTGGGCTTCACGCCGGGTCAGGACCTGCTCGGGATTGCCATTCAGGGACCGCGTCTTAGCGTCGAATGCCCGCTGCCACAGTCCGGCGGCCCAGCTTGCCGCATAGTCCGCGGGTGTCCAGCGGCAGCCGCGAGCCTGCTGGTATGCGTCGAGGAAGGCAGCGCTGTCCTCGACGCTGGCCAGACCGGACGGCCCCCCGATGCCGAGGAAGCTGGCGGCGGCGAGCCCGGCGATCGCCGGCTCGGGCTGGCAGATGACGCTGTCCCAGTCGTGTACGGCGATCAGGCGCAGGCCGCGCCAGCGCAGATTATCCGGGTGCCAGTCCCCGTGCCCGATTACCGGGTCGCCGGCATATCCGCGCAGATGATCGCGGACCGCTCCGGCGATGCGGGCCAGCCACCGCGGTTCTGGGTAGGCGTTCAAGTCGACGTCGAGGTCTTCTGGCCTGGGCCACAGTCCTGCCTCGTTATGGTCCCAGCCGACCCAAGACGGGGATGGCGCTAGGCTCGGCACCGACTCAGGGTCGGGGGCCAGCTCCACGAGGCGAGCCAGTGCAGCCGCCGACCGCAGGGGCACCTCGTCGGCCGACGGCCCGCCTGCGTCCTGGAGGAGAGTTTCGGCCGAGGCCACGTACCCGTCCAACGCCTGCAAGTCCACCAGCGGCTTAGGGCAGGGATAGCCGACTGTCCACAGTGCCCGGTGCACGGCCGCGCATCCAGCCAGCCGCGACGCGCCGGGCCGCACCTTGACGACCACCTCCCGGCCATCCGCCAGACGCAGCCCCTTCACAGTCGACAGGTAGCCGGCCTCGAACAGTGCTGCCACGGGCGGTGAGCCCAGCCATCGCGAGCACCAGTCGGCGAGCGCGTCCGTGCGCACGGTCGGGCGGCGGGACTCGGGCACCACTCCATACTGCCGAAGCCGCCCGGGTGCCGGTCC